>JAEZDA010000037.1 GCA_023433345.1 Bacteroidota bacterium
CCACGATAAACGGCGTGTTAACCCAAGGCATGGAAATTCCACTGGTACTAAAGCGCTCTTCAACAGGGGCGACGGCTTCAAAACCAACAATTAAAAAGCAAACGCCGGTACCGCCATTTCCTTATAAGAGTGAAGAGGTCACCTTTGAAAATACGAAAGCAGGCATCAAACTTTCAGGAACACTTACAATTCCAAAAGAAACTAACGGTAAGGGCTACCCAGCGGTTGTGCTTATTTCGGGCAGCGGTCCGCAAGACAGAGATGAAACCCTGATGGGACACAAGCCTTTTGCCGTAATTGCTGATCATCTCACCAGGTTAGGAATGATGGTATTGCGATATGATGACAGGGGAACCGGTAGTTCAACCGGAGATTTTTCTTCCGCAACCTCCCTTGATTTTAAGACCGATGCGGAAGCTGCTGTACATTTTCTTTCTAAACGCAAAGACGTTGATTTGAAAAAGATCGGGCTTTTAGGTCATAGTGAGGGCGGGCTCATTGCACCTCTCGTGGCAAACGAAAATAAAAACGTAAACTTCATTATTCTGCTTGCAGGGCCCGGAGTGCCTGTCAGCCAGTTGATGCGTGAGCAGAATGTATCTATATTAAAAAGACAGGGCGTAGATACCGGAGCAGCGGATGCCTATGGAAAATTATACAGCGATGTTATTTCCATTGTGCGAAGTTCAACCCCTCATGAGGAAAAGATCGATAAGGTAATGGACGTGGCTCGCGGATGGGAGAAAGAACAACCTTCCGGAAGAGCAAAAGCGCTGGGACTTCATGGAGAGCAGTGGCAAAAAAACTTTGCACAACAAATGGTAGATCAAACTTCAGGGAAATGGATGCAATACTTTTTAAATTATGATCCGCAGCCCGCGTTAAAGAAATTGAAAATAAAAGTATTGGCTCTTAACGGTGATAAAGACAGCCAGGTGGTTGGAGAAAGTAATCTTGCAGCAATTGAAACTGCCCTGGAACAATCTGGATCGCCGGCATACAAGGTGGTATCATTACCAGGATTGAACCACCTTTTTCAAAATTGCACAACCTGCACGGTAGCTGAGTACGGCGCTCTTGAAGAAACAATATCGCCTGCCGCTTTGTCGGAAATTTCCACCTGGTTAAAAGAGGAAAATATTTTTAGGAAATAAGAGGATCTCCGGCGGGGTTGATAAAGCCGGAGATCACTCGTTTATACCAATCACTGTTTTGCAAGTTTAGTTCTTTGAACTACGCTTATTGCTCCCTCACTATTGCATTTCAGTTTGAGAAGACGTTTTTCATTTACTGCCGTCACATAGAAAATAGTTTCGCCGTCGAAGCTTACGCGGAACACTTGTGGGCTGATGGTATAATTTCCAAACTGCTCACGAAGGCCAATGCGCGTCATAAGAGGTATATCTTCAAGAGACAGAAATTCAGATGTGCCCACCATTTCGCCTTTTTCAGTGTATGCAACGTTCACTTCTTTATTATCGAGAATAAATGTGGCAAAGTAAAAATTCTCAACCTTATCCCACTTAACACCTTTGGCATTTGTGAATGCCGAGCGGAAAGCCAGTTTAACATCAGTAGACACACTTTCTTCAGGGATTGCCATAGCCATGCTGCTTACGAACAAGGCCAATGCTGTAATAGCGATGCGGATCTTTTTCATTTTTTTAATTTTTAGTTTGAATTGATGATTGCAGGTCAAAAGTAGAAGCATGTATAAGTGTTAGCAATTGTATTGTGATTAAAATCACCCGATTATCATCTTCTTTACATGAACGGAAAAAATTAACTACGAAATTTAACGTAGATCAAGTATTATAAGCGTGAAATATCCAATTGTAAATTCCTGTTAACAAAAAGCTAAATGATGTCAATACGATGTTAAAAGGGGGAAGCGGAGAGCTGTACCTTTAAAAAATGAATTTGCTGGCCCATGCATATTTGTCGTTTGGAGATGCAGATGTGTTGGTCGGCAACATGATAAGCGACCACGTAAAAGGAAAGGACCAATTTAACTTTCCGGAACAGATCCGCCGCGGAATTAAATTACACCGGGAAATTGATACTTATACTGATGAACACCCGGCAACCCGGGAACTGAAAAGCTATTTCAAGCCAACTTACAGGCTCTATGCAGCTCCAATATCAGATATTGTCTACGACCATTTTCTTGCAACCGATGTGAATGAGTTTTCAACAGGAGAAACCCTGTTTCGGTTTAGCATCGAAACCTATTCGCAACTGGAGAAAATGAAACCGTGGTTCCCTGCCGGCTTTCAGCAGATCTTTCCCTACATGCAACAATATAACTGGTTGTACAACTATCGGTTCAACGAAGGAATCTCCAAAAGTATTCAGAGCCTCGTGCGAAGGGCAAAATTCATCAGCGAGTATGAAGACGCGGTAAATATCTTCCTGGAAAATAAAGCGGCTATGCGTACCTGTTATGAAGACTTTTTCCCGTCACTGAAAAAACATGCGCTGGAAGTTTTAGCAAATCTTAAAAAGTGATCGTTGTTATATTTGCTCAAAATATTTGCATGGCGAAGTTATTTTTTACCTGGTTCCTCATCTTCCTTGCCTCTGCCGCAGGGGCGCAGGATGTTCCCGTAGACAAGTCGCCTTTGGATGTTATTTACTATCCGGCAAATTATCCTGTTCTGAAAATACAGGATAAGGTATCTGAGCCACCGGTTGCCCGTTTGTTTTACAGCAGGCCTCAAAAAGCAGGAAGGGTAGTGTTTGGTGAGCTTATTGAATATGGGAAGGTTTGGAGGCTTGGCGCTAATGAAGCAACAGAACTTGAACTCTTTCAGCCGGTGACGGTGAACAAAACTCGGATAAAAAAAGGCCGTTATACCTTATATGCCATTCCTTCTGAAAAAACATGGACGATAATATTCAACCGCGAAACAGACACTTGGGGAACATTCCGGTATAATCCCGAAAAAGATATCCTGAGAGTTGATCTCCCTGTTTCTCTGGAAGAAAACCCGGCAGAATTTTTTTCTGCGGCATTTGAAAAGAACGGTAAAGGAATACTGCTTAAAATGAAGTGGGATAAAGCTGCGGTTTCACTGCCAATAAGTTTGTAATATGCAGGATGAAATTCTCAATACGCCTGCTTTCTTTTTTCCTTCTCATCCTCACTTCCTGTAACTCCGGCAAAAAGCGGGAGGTTGAACCCGTAAACTCGCTTCCGCAAAACGAATTCGCCGGTCCTGATCAATCCCCTATGGACATGGCATATCTGCCTTCAAATTTTCCTCTTTTGAAAATGAAAGGTAAAGATTCCATTCCTGTGATCGCTCGCATCATTTACAGCAGGCCTCATAAAAAAGGAAGAAAGATCTTCGGAACCGGAGCTGAAAATTTATGCCGTTACGGCCAGCCGTGGCGTCTCGGAGCGAATGAAGCAACTGAAATTGAATTTTTCCGGCCGGTAGTTTTCGGCGGACAGGTAGTTCAACCCGGCAGATACGTGATGTACTGCATTCCCGAAGAGAAAAAATGGACCATCATACTTAATACTAACCTTTACGCATGGGGGCTTCACATCAACCCTGAATATGATGTGGTGAAAACCAATGTGGACGTTAGAGAACTTAATCCAGCACTGGAAGACTTTACCATGGTTTTTTTACCTGCCACCAATGGATCTGAGCTGCTCATGGCATGGGATAATGTAAAAGTTCTTGTGCCCATTCAATTTCAACCTTAACCAATTTGCATGTGTGGCATCGCAGGCATCCTTTCTGAAAACCGCGCCCAGGTTCGGCCAGAGCTTATCAAAGCAATGGCAGATAAACTCGCACACCGTGGGCCAGACGGAGAAGGATATTGGCTGAATAAGCATAATGAAATTGCATTAGGTCACCGCAGGCTTTCGATCATCGATCTTAGCGATGCCTCGGCGCAACCCATGACCTACCTCGATCGCTACACGATTACTTATAACGGAGAAATTTATAACTACCGGGAAATTCGCATCGAGCTAAAAAAACAGGGCTACAGTTTTACATCCCGCGGAGATGCCGAAGTTATTCTCGCCGCGTATGATTGCTACAAAGAAAAATGCCTTAGCCTTTTTGACGGCATGTTTGCTTTTGCAATTTGGGATGAACTTGATAAAACACTCTTTGTGGCCCGCGACAGGTTCGGCGAAAAGCCTCTTTATTACTCCGCTTCTTCAAACACAATGTTCTTTTCAAGCGAAATGAAAGCCTTATGGGAAGCCGGCGTTCAAAGAACCATTGATGAAAAGATGATGTTGAACTACATCACCTTAGGCTACGTTCAAAATCCTGCAGATAAATCTCAAACATTTTTCAGACAAATCTATTCCCTGCCTCCAGCTCACTTCATGCAGGTAAGCCTGTATCCTTTTAAAATTCATATCGAGCAGTTTTGGGATATAGACAAACAATACTGCCAGAAAATATCAGAAAGCCAGGCCTCGGAAAAACTGATGGAAATGCTAACCGACTCCATCAGGTTCAGGCTCAGGAGTGATGTGGAAGTGGGTACAAGCCTGAGTGGCGGAATTGACAGTTCAACCATTGCATGCCTGATAAAAAAAGGAATGGATGGTGATAAAAACTTTAAGACTTTCTCAGCGATTTTCCCGGGATTTGAAAAAGATGAATCAGCATATATCCGAGAACTTGTAGGAGAATTAGGATTGCAGAATTTTTCGGTTCAGCCTTCCGCCGAAGATTTCATAATGGACTTTGAAAAGCTTGCATGGCACCAGGAAGAGCCGTTTCCATCTTCAAGCATTTACGCGCAGTACAGGGTTTTCAAACTTGCAAAAGAACATGGAGTGAAGGTATTGCTGGACGGGCAGGGAGCCGACGAGATCTTTGCCGGCTATCATAAATACATTCATTGGTTCTTACAGGAGGTTTTGAGCAGGCATCGTTTCAACAAATTCAGGCATGAAAAAAAAGCTTTCCATAAACACCAGATGCAGGTGAAATGGGACGTAAGAAACGTAGTTGCGGCATTCCTGCCCTCCCACGTGGCCATTGCACTTGAAAAAGCAGAATACAGGAGGATCATCCATCATCCTCACATCAACAGGTCATTGATCGCTCAGTCTAAAGGCCGCGAATGGGAAGGGGTTCATAAGCCCATCATTACAAAATTGAATGATATACTTTACTTCAACACTATGAGAAATGGCCTTGAAGAATTATTGCGATTTGCAGATCGTAATTCCATGGCGCATGGCACTGAGGTGAGGCTTCCTTTCCTTCAACATCATCTGGTTTCATTTGCATTCTCGCTTCCATCAACTTTAAAGATCAACAATGGTTATCCGAAGTGGATCCTCCGGAAAACAATGGACGGGCAATTGCCCGGATCAATAAACTGGCGCACCGATAAAACCGCATATGAGCCCCCGCAAAAAATGTGGATGGAAAGCCCGCTGATGCAGGATTATATACATGAGGCAAAAAAGAAACTTGTGAATGAACAAATATTGAAACCTGCATGCATCAACAAAAAAGTTAGACCAATGAATGCGCATATGCCCGATAATTTCGACTGGCGTTACCTAAGCGCTGCCTTCCTGTATTCGTGATCAGGCTCATTACAAAGCCTTTGTTTACATTTGCCCTTCAATTTCAATAGTCATGGATAATATAAGTAACAAGAAGATCGGAACCCGTTTTATTCACGCTGGTGCTCATCCTGACCCTTCCACCGGGGCAATTATGACTCCTATTTACCAAACCTCAACATTTGTGCAGGAGGCGCCGGGAGTGAACCAGGGTTTTGAATATGCGCGATCACAAAACCCTACACGGAAAGCACTTGAGGAAGCACTCGCGGTAATTGAAAATGGAAAGTTCGGGCTAGCCTTCAGCAGCGGAGTTGCTGCCACAGATGCAGTGATCAAACTTCTTTCGCCGGGTGATGAAGTGATAACAGGAAATGACCTCTATGGCGGCACCTATAGGCTATTCTCCAAAATATTCGAAAAGTTTGGGATCAAATTCCACTATGTTGACACAACGGACCCCGCCAACATTGAAAAACTCATCTCACCTTCTACAAAACTTGTCTGGATCGAAACACCGACCAACCCGTTGATGAGCGTTACCGACATTCATGCCGTTTCAAAACTTGCAAGAAAAGCAGGAGCGCTGCTATGCGTGGACAATACCTTTGCCTCGCCATATCTTCAAAACCCGCTTGATCTCGGAGCAGACATCGTAATGCACTCATCTACCAAGTACCTCGGCGGTCATAGCGATGTTATTCAGGGAGCGCTTGTAATGAATGATGCTGACCTGCGCGAAAAATTATTTTTTATACAGAAAAGTTGCGGCGCCGTTCCCGGCCCTATGGATTGTTTCCTTGTACTTCGCGGTATTAAAACACTGCACGTTCGAATGAAGCAACATAACGAGAACGGCTACATGATCGCACACTTTTTAAGAAAACATCCTTCGGTTGACAAGGTTTACTGGTGTGGCTTTCAAGACCATCCAAACCATGATATTGCAAAAGTTCAAATGAGAGGTTTCGGTGGCATGATGAGCTTTACTTTAAAAGACGACAGTATTGAAGCTGCTAAAAAGGTGCTTACTTCCACAAAAATATTCTCTCTTGCAGAAAGCCTGGGAGGAGTTGAATCACTTATTAATCACCCTGCAAGCATGACGCACGCAAGTATCCCCCGGGAGGAGCGGTTAAAGTACGGACTAACGGATGGGCTTATACGCCTGAGTGTGGGGATAGAAGATGCCGACGACCTCATTGAAGATCTAAAACAGGCAATAGGCTAAAATTCCAAATCTTTAAGTTTTAAACGTGTTCCGGCTGAACACATTTTTTTTATCCCATATTTTAACCGGTTCACACCCTCATTTCAACGTTTCATCCTTTTTGCGAATTCTGCTTTCATTATCATTCCGATCTTTTGCAAAAATTTCCACCATGAGAATTAAAAGATCAATACTACTCCTCTTTGCACTGACGGCATTATTTCTTCTGGGTTGTGAAAAAGAAACCATTGACGGCAATGGCCCGGTGCAGGAAGAATTAAGAAGTACACCTGAATTCACCAAGATCAGTACTTCAGGATCAACGGGCGTTAAAATTCACCAGGGAAATTCCTTCCAGGTAAAACTCAAAGGATACTCCAATCTTCTCCCACATTTTGAAACTAAGGTTGTAAATGGCGAATTAAGGCTGGGATATGCAAGCGATGTGTCTGTAAGAAATGACAACCTGGAAGTTCATGTAGTGATGCCATTGCTAACCGGCCTTAAAATAAGTGGTTCTTCTGAAATTGATGCAAATGGCCCGTTCCCAGCCGTGCAGGAGTCCACCTTTAGTATTTCAGGCTCAGGAAAGATGTACATTGAAGAGATGCAAACAAACATTATGAATGCCCAAATTAGTGGCAGCGGAGAAATCTTTGGCTTTGGGCTACGGTCGATGAATGCGGAAATAGATATTTCAGGAAGCGGAATTGCGGAAGTGTTCGTTGAAAATCAACTTAGGGCGAATATCTCAGGCAGCGGAACGATATTTTACCGTGGCAACCCAACAGTACAGTCAACCATAAGTGGCAGTGGGCGCGTAATTCCACAATAATATGTTCGCTGGTTTACCTTTGTGAAAGTGCAAAATGATAAGCTGAAACAATTTCTCGAAAGAAAGGCAAATGAATTTAATCGTTCTTCCTTCATAGCCGCGGACCCTGTTTGTATACCGCACATGTTCTCTAAAAAACAGGACGTTGAGATCGCTGGCTTCTTCGCGGCTATATTCGCCTGGGGAAACAGGAGAACAATCATTAATAAGTGTGATGAGTTGATGAAGCTGATGGATAACTCACCTCACGAGTTCTGCCTTCACCATAAGGAAAAAGATCTGCAGCGGCTTTTGAATTTCAAACACCGAACATTCAATGCCACCGATCTTCTTTATTTCATTTCCTTTTTTAAAGCTCACTATTTACAACACGCATCTTTTGAAAGTGCCTTTTCAAAATGGATGACAGGGGCAGATGCGAATGTAGAAAGCGCTCTGAATGGATTTCATCACCATTTCTTTTCACTGGATGATGTTCCATCGCGAACATTGAAACACATCGCCTCTCCTGCAAAAAAATCCACATGCAAAAGGCTGAACATGTTTTTGAGATGGATGGTGAGAAATGATAAAAATGGAGTTGATTTGGGAATCTGGAAGAGCATCAAACCCGCACAACTTGTGATTCCCATTGATGTACATGTTGCGCGCGTGGCACGTCACTTCAATTTGCTGGAAAGACCTGCGACAGATTGGTTGGCCGCAGTTGAACTTACAGAAAGGTTGAAGGAATTTGATGCAATTGATCCGGTTAAATACGACTTCGCCCTGTTTGGACTGGGTGTGTTGGAAAAGTTTTAAATTGCCAGATGCGAAAGAGTGAAGGGCAAAAGGTTGTTGGAATATTTGTTTTGTACCTCGCGGTTTTTTTTGGAATGGAAATATTTTTTGAGATCGTAGGCGTTTGGGATCACGACAGGCCGTGGTGGTTGATACTTGCAAAAAGCCTTACAATGGCGACTGTTCTCACAGTGTTTTTTAATTGGAAGTTCTTGCAGAAATCATTTAAAAAGAAATCTCATGAACAAAAAGATCTTTGATGAAGGGCTTGTATTGCAATGCACAAATGAGGAACAGTTAAAAGATAAAATACTGATTGATCAATTTACAGAATTTATCCACAACCTTATATCAAATGATTTTGAAAAGCTTGTCAATCTTCTTTACCGGATAGATGTTGATGAAAGCAAACTACGATATCTATTGAGCCTTCACCAAAATGAAGATTCCGCAAAAATAATTGCGGAGATGATCATCAACAGGCAGCTGCAAAAAATACAATTCAGGAGATCAATAACGCAAGAGGGGGAAAGCGATGAAGAGAAGTGGTGATCACTTCTTCTGATACATTAACTCTTTCACTTTCTCTGCATCATCTTTCTCTTTCTTAAGGTTGAACATAGTGCCGAAAACATGATCCCACAACGTGCTGCTCACTCCAAAGCCAAGGTCATCATGTTTGTAATGATGAAGATGATGGTTTCTCCATAAACCTTTCATCCACTTAAATGGAGGATTCCAGGCATGAATAGCATAATGCATACTTCCATATAAAAGATAGCCCAGCATAAAACCCGGAAAGAACGGAAAGGCATACTTGCCAAGAAAAAGATTGAACAGAAGAAAAAAGAGGGATGCAATTATAAGACTAGGTACGGCGGGCATGAAAAGCCTTTCCTTATCCCTTGGAAACTCATGGTGATTGCCATGCATAACATATTTGATCCGCTTTCCTCTTTCAGATTTCGGATCGCTGTGAAATGCAAACCTGTGCATCATATATTCGGTAAAACTCCAAAAGAACATTCCCGCAAAAAAAATCGCGGCGGACTGCAGCCCGGTGATTCCTCTTTCCGTAATACCGAAGTACAGGAAATAAATGATAACAGGAATGTACATTCCCCAGATCACCAGCGGATGCGTCTTGGTTAGATATTCCAGGTACTGGTTCCTGAACAATTGTGCCTGGCCTTTGTTATTTATCTTTTGAAATTCCATTCACAAGTATTTTCGCAAATATACGAAAAGGTCGATTTTACTACTGGTGTACGTAAATTTGCGGCTCAATGTAAAGTATGAAACTAGTTACATATATAAAAGAAGATCGCGGGCAGCTTGCCCTGCTGGTAAATGGAATGTTGTATGATACTGATGCTCTGCATCCGGACCTGCCGATAAGCATGGCTATGTTTTTAAATTATTGGGAAGATGTGTTCCCTTTGGCAAAAATGGCTGAACGCAGAATTATCGAGGGAGGAATTCGAAACTTTGGAGGTGTTCCTTTTGATGATGCTTCAATTCTTGCGCCGGTTCCTCACCCAACAAGCTGCCGCGACGGATATGCATTCAGGCAACATGTTGCTGCGGCCAGGCGTAACCGTAAGGTTGACATGATCCCTGAATTCGATCAATACCCGATATTTTATTTTACAAATCATAACAGCATTCAGGGGCCTGGTGATGTGTATTGTATGCCGGATCATTTTGAAAAACTTGACTTCGAACTTGAAGCAGCGATCGTTATTTGTCAGCCGGGCCGGAATATTCCTGCAGAGACAGCTGACATGTACATAGGCGGCCTAATGATCATGAATGATCTCAGCGCCCGAAGGCTCCAGATGGAAGAGATGCTGCTGAACCTGGGCCCCGCGAAAGGAAAAGATTTCGCAACTGCAATAGGCCCTATGCTTGTTACACTCGATGAGCTGGAGCAATTCGAGATACCATGCAAAGCGGGACATACCGGAAAAACCTGGAATATGAAAATGAGTTGCAGGGTGAATGGAAAAGAAGTAAGCAGCGGAAATCTTGGCGATATGGATTGGACCTTTGCCGAAATAATTGAAAGAGTGAGTTATGGTGTAAATGTTTTTCCAGGCGATGTGATCGGAAGCGGAACCGTTGGCACAGGTTGCTTTCTCGAACTTAATGGTACCGGCAAATTGAATGATCCCAACTACCAGGAACAATGGCTCAAAGAAGGTGATGTAGTGGAGATGGAAATTGAGGGGCTTGGACTGTTGTCTAATACCATGGTGAAGGAAGATAGTAACTTCAGTTTGTTGTCCATTAAAAAATAAAAGACAGATGAAACTGACGCTGAAAGATCTTACAGCCCCCGAAGTACAGAACTACCTTCAGCACGCTATAGCACCGCGCCCCATATGTTTTGCTTCAACGGTTGACCGGACGGGAAATGTGAACCTGAGCCCATTTAGTTTTTTCAATCTCTTCTCTTCTAATCCCCCGATCGTGATATTCTCGCCGGCGCGAAGAGTAAGAAACAATACAACAAAGCATACACTTGAAAATGTGAGGGAGGTAGCAGAAGTAGTGATCAATATCGTTGATTACAACATGGTTCAACAAACTTCACTTGCCAGCTGTGAATACGAAAAAGGTGTAAATGAATTTGAGAAAGCAGGCTTCACTCAGGAAAAAGCGACTCTCGTTTCACCGCCTATGGTGAAGGAAAGTAAGATCAAACTTGAGTGCCGGGTAAAGGAAATAAAGGAATTGGGAACGGAAGGCGGTGCGGGAAACCTGGTTATTTGCGAAGTGCTGGTGATGCACATTGATGACAGCATACTGGATGAAAATAAGAAGATCGATCAGAAGAAAATAAATCATGTGGCCCGGCTTGGTGGAGACTGGTATTGCAAGGTCGACTCTGAAAGCCTCTTCATCGTGCCTAAGCCCAACACGAACCTGGGAATAGGGTTTGACCAGCTTCCTTTGTCTATTCGTAACAGTAAGTACCTCACCGGTAATGATATCGGAATGCTTGCGAATGTTGATCTGATGCCTGATGTTGATCCTTCATTTGACGATGAAAAACTAAAGAACATCATTCAATATTATTCCGTTCAACCGGAAGAAATGGAAAAAGAACTGCATCTCTATGCCCACGAGCTCCTGAATGAAAGGAGAACAGATGCGGCATGGCAGGTTTTGCTGGCGCTGCTTTAAACCTTTAACTGAATCGGGGAGTTCTCCGCAGTGAAGATGGCATAGTCTCTCAGACGCTGTGCATCAAGAATACTGATGAAAGGCAGATTAACATTTCCACCGGCCGTGTTAAGCCGCAAGGTGGCAACCTTCCTTCGTCTCTGGTAAATCGACTGTGTTATAGTAACAGACTGTACTTTATCCCAACGTAACAAGATCGATTCTTTTCCAAACACCTCCTTGTTTAAATACACGGCACTGGCTGAAATAATTGCTTTGAATTTTTTCTGAAATAAAAAATACGAAATCACTAAAACAGGAAAAAGGATATAGACCCAAAGCGAATACCATTCAACAAAAAACCATAGCAGCGCCGATATTGCACTGATCACAAGGAATGCGATCATTGATCTCCTTAAAAAATAAGAATGGTGGATCTTTACCACCGGAAGATCCGGATCAGGAAGTGGATGGTAATCTTCCAGAAGTATTTTAAAGTATTTGAAGTTCGTAACGGGAACATTTATATCAAGCTTCTCCCGCGCCTTGATCTCACCTATAGCATGAAATTGCATAAGGTAATATGGAATGTGCCGTCTTATCCAATTTGCCTTCCACGAAATAAATTGCAGTTTATTAAATGTTATCGCCTTCTCCCGCCTGTTCAGCAGGCCTGATTTAATATGAAAACCTTTTTGCGTTCGATCCATACGGAAATTGCCATACTTCAACACAACCATCAAAAATGAAACGGTCACCGAAAACAAAAGAACGATAACTGCGAAGGCCGCAAGAAGCGATGCAGAACTGGCAGTGGCCTTATCTCCCACCCAAAGGATCCAGTCGGAGGAACTTCTGCCTGTAATCGCTTCCAGGTTGTCCAGCATCGATATAAGAAAGGCAAGCATCAGGAAAAATGCTTTCAGGAAATTGGCTGAAATGCCAAGCTTGAGAAGATCGGCCCCGGAAAGTTCAAGCACAGGAAGAGGCCGGGTTTCTATCGAAATATTCTCTTCTCTTTGAACACCTCTCTCATTTAAAATATGATTACGAAACGCTTCTGCCAATGGCCTTTTTAATGAAAATTTTACTTCGGCCTTCGATGCTCCCGGTGAATCGATACTCACCTTCACAATGTTTAACAGGCGATGCAACCAATCCTGGTCTAAATGAATGGACTGTATACGATGCAGAGGCAATACGATCTCACGCTTGTTGAAAAAACCCTTCCTGATGATCAGTTCATTGCCGCTTACAAAAAATCGAAAGAAGAGGAATTCGAATGCTGCGAACACAACACTGGCACCAATTGTTATTGAAGATATGATGATCCACTTCTCAGCACCACCCTCCTTTCGTCTGCTGAACAGTATCGCCACGAGTGCCGGCCACAACATTTTAATAATGTTTGTAATAGCCCTGAATATCACTACTACCACAGCGGCCGCAGGTTGCCTCTGTGGCAACTCCCAATTAGATTGCCCCTCCATGATCGCGGGTTTTAGCAATGATCAACTCCCTGAGGTCGGCCGCAAAGGAAGCTTTGAGCCCGGGAATACGAACATCTGCATCATTACTGCCTGAAGTGAACAGCCTGATCGATGAAAGGCGATACCTTCGGGCTATCATACCTTCATCAACGCTGCAGTGTTGTATTCGGTTAAAGGGCACAACCTTTACCGACCTTACCAACCAACCCGTTCTATATATCACATCATGCTCCCTGATTGCATAGGCTTTGTACCGCGCAGACTTTCGTAAGATGATAAGGTGGAATATGGCGAAGCAGGTTAAAAAAAAGGCCACCGGTATAATCACGTAAAGATGTTGCCAGGATCTTATCAGGCATATTAACGTTGTTGCGATGCCCGCAGTCACCAACCAAAAGATCGACCATTGAATTAAAATGACCTTTTTATAATCTTCTTCGATCGGGTTAAGCGTTACGTCTTCGGCCCGTGGCACCGCTTCCATGGAAATTTCAGCATTACTAAAATTCATGCTTAAAAATACTCAGCATTTCTTACAAATTTCCAAACACCTTTTTAAGAATTTCAGTTGTACGCGCCACGGGATTTTCGCGAATGTTTTTCTCTTCGACTGCTATCAGGCTGAAAAGTGCATCAGTAGCACGCCCTGTAACATAAGAGGCAAGATCGGGATCGAGTTTTTTTACCGTTGTGGGAAAGTCGTTATATCGTTGGATGAGATCCCCATAATATTTTGTTGCCTCCACTTTGTTCAGGGAAGTTTGAATCACCGGCCGGAAAGCATTGAATAACCTTGTGCTCGTTTTCTCGCGAAAATAGTGCGTAACACTGGTATCGCCGCCCCTCACAATATTAAGCGCATCTGTAAGTGTCATAGCCTTGATGGCGTCAACGAAAATTGGAGTTGCAAAACCCGCTGCATCCTCCGCACCCCGGTTGATGGTTAATACGGCTCTATCAACAAGGCTCCCTAACCCCAATGTTCGAAAAGTATTTTCTATTTTCCTGGCTTCCGGCGGCAGCAGAATTTTGTATAAGGCGCTTTTAAAAAAACCGTCAGTAACATTCAATTGGGTAACAGCTTTTCCAAGACCCTGGTTCAAGGCCTGCCTGATGCCCTGGCCTGCCTCAGCTTCTGTAACACCGCCTGTAGTTGTAGGCAGTTGCTGCAGTACATCGCAGGAAATAAGTGACCCGGAAAGCACAAAGAGTAAAAGAAATTTTTTCATTGTTCAAGGTTTTACGTTTGTAAGCAAGAATTTTGCCGATTCACGCTATACTTAATTAAAGAAAAGGAAAAGGCTCGTGTTTCACATCCGGCATCGTTTGTTTAGCACTATCGGATACCGTAGTCTCACTCTTCAGCATACAATTTAACATTCCACATTTGTTATATTACCTTTGCTGCCCTTGTTTGAAACTCAAATTTGTTTATGAATACTCAGAATTTATCAGAACAGGAAGTTATCCGTCGGGAGAAGATGGCAGCGCTAACTGGTATGGGCATCGACCCTTTCCCCGCTGCCGAATATCCCGTTAACCAAACGGCTGATTTTATTAAAGCAAATTATAAGGGCGAGGAGAATAAACATGAATTCGAAAATATTTGTTTGGCGGGAAGAATCATGAGCGTTCGCGATATGGGAAAGGCCAACTTCGGAGTGCTGCAGGATGGAAGTGGCAAGATCCAGTTCTATATTAAGCAGGATGAAATATGCCCGGGAGAAGACAAATCTCTTTTTCAGCAGGTATGGAAAAAGATGATCGACATTGGAGATATAATCGGCTTGAAGGGCTACGTGTTTACAACAAAAACCGGCGAAACTTCTATACATGTAAACGAATTCACCCTACTTTCAAAAGCATTGAGGCCATTGCCAATCGTTAAAGAAAAAGAGGGGGAAACCTTTGATGAGGTAACGGATCCTGAATTCCGTTACAGGCAACGTTATGCCGACCTGATTGTAAATCCCGGAGTAAAAGAAGTGTTTCTGAAGAGAACAAAAATGATCAATGCAATGCGTGATCATCTTAACGCAGCGGGCGCAATCGAAGTAGACACGCCTGTTCTGCAGAGCATTCCGGGTGGTGCGGCCGCAAGGCCTTTTATAACGCATCATAACGCATTGGATGTTCCGATGTATATGCGCATAGCGAACGAATTATACCTGAAAAGGCTTATCGTTGGCGGCTTTGAGTGGGTGTATGAATTCAGCAGGAACTTCAGGAATGAAGGCATGGATCGCACTCATAACCCTGAATTTACGATACTGGAATTTTATGTTGCCTATAAGGATTACCTGTGGATGATGTCTACAACTGAACAATTGCTTGAGAAGACGGCTGTTGCTGTTAACGGCACTTCAGAAATAAGTATCGCGGGCAAAAACATCAGTTTTAAAGCTCCTTTCAAGCGCGTGACCATGTATGAGGCGATACAGGAGCATACGGGTTTTGACATCAGTGAAATGAATGAAGAGGGCATCAGGGAGGTTTGCCAACGGTTAGGCATACACGCAGATGTAAAATGGGGAAAAGGAAAACTGATCGATGAAATTTTTGGAGAAAAATGCGAGGACCATTATATACAACCCACCTTCATTACAGACTATCCCGTTGAAATGAGTCCGCTCACCAAGAAGCATCGGAGCAAAAAAGGGCTGGTTGAACGTTTTGAACTAATTATAAATGGAAAGGAGATCGCCAATGCTTACAGCGAATTGAACGATCCCGTTGAGCAACGCGAACGATTCGAAGAGCAGGTGAAACTCATGGAGCGTGGCGATGAAGAAGCCATGTTCATCGATTATGATTTTCTCCGGGCCCTTGAATACGGGATGCCGCCGACAAGCGGAATAGGCTTCGGAGTAGACAGGCTCTGCATGCTGCTCACCGGCCAGGAAAGCATACAGGATGTATTGTTCTTTCCAATGATGCGTCCGGAAAAAATAGATTGACCTCGTATTGAGAGACGACCCGCGTTTTTTTATGTGCTATATTGTAAAAAAAACAGGGCATGATCAAACGCATTTTTATTTTTGTACTCGTGTGTGCTGCAGCTTTGCTTTCCCAGGCACAACAAGGCTTCTCTGATGCACAGTTCTTCAATAACGATTTTTCTGCTTTCATTCAACCGCTTCCTGCTGTTTCACAGTGGAAAGACGGATCGAATGTGGTAATTATAAAAGATAAAAAAGCCTTTCTCGTAAACGCCATCACCGGCAAAGAAAGTCCATACAATGAAACCCCTGACCCCCGTAAAGAATACCAGGATCAACAAGTGCCAATCATCACAACTAAGGGAAAGGATCTGTATGCAGAGTTAGGAGGAAAGAAGGTTAGGTTGACAAGTGATTCACTTCTGAAAAACAATCCGACCCTGAGCCCTGATGGAAAGTTCGTTGCATTTACAAGAGCGAATGATCTTTATATCATAGATGTGGTGACTGCAGAGGAAAAGCGTTTAACCTTCGACGGTAGTGATGTGATATTGAACGGCTATGCAAGCTGGGTTTATATGGAAGAGATCCTGGGAAGAGCTTCGAAATACCAGGCTTTCTGGTGGAGCCCTGACAGCAAAACCCTCGCTTATTTTCGTTTCGACGATTCAAAAGTGCCTGTTTTTACTATTACCGACGCAAATAAAAGAGAAGGCTATGTTGAAACCGTGCGGTATCCTAAGGCAGGTGATAACAATCCCGAAGTAAAGATCGGCTTCGCCAATTTAGTTTCGGGCAAAACCACATGGGCCGATTTTAACGCGACAGATGATCAATACTTCGGCCCGCCGCTTTGGAAACCAGATGGTAATTTTCTTGTTCAATGGATGAACAGGAAACAGGATCAACTCAAAACTTATGAAGTGGATCCTTCGAACGGGTCAAAAAGGCTTTTTTATGAAGAGCAAACTTCAACATGGATAAAGCTTGAAGATAGAAATAGGTTCACATTTTACAATGGTGGAAAAAACCTGCTTGTGTTGAGTAATGCTGATGGCTGGCACCACCTGTACAGGCATTCAGCTGAGGGAAGGCGTATCAACAGGATTACCGGCGGCGATTTATTTGTAACCACCATTCACGGAGTTGACGAAAAAAGACGAAGAGTTTATTTCTCCGGAAGAACTAAGAAAAATTCAACGCGAACCCAATTATTTTCTGTAAAGCTCGATGGCAGTGGGTTGATACAATTAACGCCTTCGGAATACAATCATTACAACATCAGTCTTTCACCAGACTTTTCATCATTTACCAGCAGCTATGATAATGCCACAACTCCTAAACGCCTTGCGATAGCAGGTATCGGGAATAAGTTGAGAACTGTTGCGGACAGTAAGACTGCTCTTTTCAATGAATCGATCCCTGCACGAACTACAATACATCGTATAAAGAGCGATGATGGAAATTTTGATTTGCCGGCAAGAATTGTATGGCCTCAAAATATGGAGAAGGGGAAAAGATACCCTGTACTTTTTTCAATCTATGGCGGGCCGGAGAGAAATGATGTAATGGATAATTTCCAACTAACCGGCGAGCAGCAGTGGTTTGCCCATGAGGGGCTGATACAGGTAGTAGCTGATCATAGGGGAAGCACACATTTCGGAAAAGCAGGTGCAGACCAACTCTATCATAAACTTGGGCATTGGGAGATAAAGGACTACTCCTCAGTGGTAAGGTGGCTGATAGATAGTGCGCAGGCGGATGCATCAAGAGTGGGCATAAGAGGCTTCAGCTACGGCGGCTATCTTAGCGCTCTTGCTTTAACTTTTGGAGCAGATGTGTTTACTCATGGCATGGCCGGTGGAAGCGTGGTGGACTGGGCGCTGTACGATTCCCACTACACAGAAAGGTATATGGGAACGCCCGCACAAAACCCTGCAGGATACAAAGAAAGCAATGTTCTTAGTCACACTTCAAAATACAAAGGCAAGCTACAGATCGTTCATGGAATCATCGACGAAAACGTGCATATGCAAAATAGCATCCAGCTGATCAGTGATCTCCAGGAGAAAAAAAAGGATTTTGAAATGATGATCTACAGTGGAGGCCGCCATGGATGGGGCGGAAATAAAGGAGCGCACTTTACCAATTTGAAAAATAAGTTCATCTATGCGTACCTGTTAGACAGGCCGATGCCGGATAAGTTATTAAAATAGTTTCCACAAGTTTCAGCCGGGTTTGCATATTAAAATTTTGTACAGTATATTACTGTAAACAAAAAATCCAGACTATGGCCAAAATGTCACAGCATCGTTTAGCTTGTATTGTTTTCGCGATCATCACGGGCGCCTTCGGCATCTTCCATTTATTCAATGCAAAAAATATGGAAAACAAGGTTCCTGATTTTGTACCCGGAGGAATCATTTGGATATACATTTCCGGGATCGCTTTCATACTTGCTTCAATAGCCATTCTTATAAATTACCATACAAAACTTGCGTGCTACCTGTTGGGAGTGATGTTATTCATCTTCGTACTGGTGGTTCATGTTCCCATCATTGTAACCGGGGAAACAGAAGAGATAAAACAGACTGCCCTCATTATGATGTTGAAGGATGTCGGCCTCATTATGGCAGCCTTTCTTGTAGGTTATAATTCCGACAGGGCGGACACGGAGCCCAATTTATGATCAATCCAGGAAGAGATCTTTATAAAGCGGTTGGCCGGGTTTCACAGAATATCGTTCCAGGTCTGTGATCCCTGCCATTGCAAGCACATCTTCATCTATCAGGCACTTACCGGAGAAAACTGATGAGGGCTGGAGAAAAATAAATTCTGCAGCATCCGCAATTATCTCTGCCTTCCTGCTCATATTCATTAACGCATCGCCGCCGAGCAGGTTCTGAACAGCTGCTGTGGCTATGGTTGTTTGAGGCCACAAAGCATTTGATGCAATTTCAAAACCACGCAACTCTTCGGCAAGCCCCAGTGCTATCATCGTCATGTTATACTTACTAATTGTATATGCAAGATGATTCCCGAACCATTTCCCGTTCAGGTTGAGAGGTGGAGATAAAGTAAGGATATGTGCGTTGGTGCCTTTCTTCAGGAAAGGAATACATTCGCGGCTCATAAGGAAGGTGCCTCTCACATTTACGTCATGCATCAGGTCGAACCGTTTTGTTGCTGTTTGTTCGGTGCGGGTGAGTGATATGGCCGATGCATTGTTTACGAGAATATCAAGGCCCCCGAAGTGCTCAACACCTTTCTTTACAGCTTCCCTGATCTCTTCTTCATTTCGAATGTCACATTTAACTGCAAAGGCTTTGCCGCCTGCTTTTTCAATCTCCTCTGCAGCCGAGAAAATTGTGCCGCCAAGTTTGGCATTCTCTTCCACACTCTTGGCGGCAACAATGATATTAGCCCCTTCAGAAGCCAGCTTAAGCGCGATCGCCTTACCAATGCCACGGGAGGCACCGGTTATTAAAGCCGTCTTGTTGCTGAACTTCATAAGCTTTTATTTTAGACTTGCTTCGTAAGATATCTCAGCATTCAACAATTTTGAAACAGGGCAGTTATCTTTTGCTTCAATCACTGCCTTATTGAACTGCTCTTCATCAATGCCCGGAATCCTTGCTGCCACAACAAGGTGTGAATTTTTAATGGCGCCGTCTTCCAGAGTGATGTGACAGGTGGTTTCAATTTCGTCGGCCGTAAACCCCGCAGCATTGAGCACAAAGCTTAATTTCATCGAGAAGCAGCCTGCATGAGCTGCGGCTATTAACTCCTCAGGGTTGGTGCCTGTTCCGCTTTCGAACCTGCTGAGGTAGGAATATTGTGTTTGACTGAGTGTTTTACTCTGCGTAGAAAGGTGCCCTGATCCTTCTTTCCCGGTTCCTTTCCAAACTGCTGTTGCATTTCTTTTCATAAAATTATTTTTTAGTTATAGACTGAATTGCATTTATCGCCTCCCGCCCAACAAACACTGTGTCATTAATTTCAAGAACAGGTCGCTTTATTAAGGTAACAACTTCACTAAGAAGTTTTAAGACGCTCTCTTCATCCTTAACACTATTCTTAATATTCTCATCCAGTTGTCTCCAGGAAGTACTGCTTTTATTCAGCAACCCGGCTAATCCAACTTCTTTAAGCCAGCATTTAATTTTCTCAACGCTTACTCCTTCCTTTCGGATATCATTAAACATATAATCAACACCGCTTTCAGAAAGGCTTTTCATTGCGGCACGGGTTGAATCGCAGTTAGATAATCCGTAGAGCTCGGGCCTCACAATATAGCTGGCTTATTCATAAAAATCTTTTCAATCTTTTCGTGTACGGCAGGCGTTAGTAAAGGCAAGGCATCAAGCGCTTTAAGATTTTCGGTCAGTTGCTGTTTCTTTGTTGCTCCAAGAATTGCTGTACTCACATTCGGATTGCTTATACACCATGCAATACTCAATGCAGCGGTACTAACACCTAATTTAGCTGCAAGTTCGCCGAGTTTCTTTACCTTTTTGATCTTGTCATCCATTATCCACCTGTCTTTAAGCCAGTCAAACCCTTCCAGTGCAAACCTGCTGCCTTTTGGTATTCCTTCGTTGTATTTGCCACTTAACAAGCCCGACGCAAGCGGACTCCAAATGGTGGTTCCGAGTCCAACATTTTTGTAGATCTCCGAGTAGTCTGATTCAACTTTGTGCCTTTCAAATAAATTATACTGAGGTTGCTCCATTGTAGGGCCAATAAGCCTGTCACGCTGTGCAATTCTGTGCGCCTCCATTATCTCCACTCCAGTCCACTCACTCGTTCCCCAATACAAGATCTTTCCCTGTTGCAGAAGATGATTCATGGCCCACACCGTTTCTTCGATCGGAGTTTCCTTGTCTGCACGATGGCAAAAATACAGATCAAGGTAATCGAGTTGCATGCGCTGCAAGGCTTCGTTACATGCTTCCACAAGGTGCTTCCTGCTATTGCCGGTTTGATTAGGCTTGTTTGCCTTTCCTCTCCACCCGAAAAATGCTTTAGATGATATTACATAAGAAGTTCTGTCCCACTTTTTCCTTTTCAACACGCGCCCCATCATCTTCTCACTCTCTCCCTGTGCGTACACTTCGGCATTGTCGAAAAAATTGATGCCCTTATCGTATGCGAGGCCCATTAGCTCTTCCGCCATCTTATCATTTACTTGCTTACTGAAGCTCACCCAACTTCCAAATGAAAGCAGGCTTACTTTTAATCCCGAGCGGCCAAGGTTACGATATTGCATATCAGCAAATTTTGAACGAAGGTACGGTTTGATGCAGGAAAACAGGTTGGAGGTGCAATGGCTTTTTAGCCCGGGAACTTGGAAGAGGGAACAGAGATCACTCCCGTCACTTCGAGTACATGATGATTTTTGAAATCCTGGCTTGCTTCCATACCAATGCCATTGATCACCTGGGTTTTTGTTCTGATCTTTACGGGCTTGTTGGTATAGAATTCAGTGCCTGTGCGGCTCCTGTCCCAATACATTTCATCACTGTACAAGGTATCGCCTTTCTGAAAATTGATGACAACAACACTGTCGCGCAGGTAAACAATGTTTTCATCTTCACGATACTTTCCGTAACGGGCAGTTAGTTTGCTTTCTGCAATCCCCTCCTCATTATAAAATATCGCTTTAAGAGTGTTTGGAAATTCGATATAACTGTTTGTTTCCTGCACCCGAAGCATTATGGGAGCAGTTAACACTGTTTTTACCTTGCCCCCCATTGTATAGTTAAGCGTGATTTCCCGCCCTTCCTCTACGCCCAATTTTTTTGTGGTGATGTCCTTTACCTTTCCCGGGTCATTCTCGCAGCCGGAAAAGAGGATGCTGGAAATGAGAAAAGAAAGGATGAGAATGCGCATGTTAATCGTATTTGCGTTTCTGGAACCAACGGGCATTCATGGAAATGCCCAGGCTGAAACGGAACACAGATTCCCTGATGCTTCCTGAAGATTTGTTTCCGCGGCTGCCAATTTCTATTGCGGTGTTGAGGAAAGAATATTCACCATAACGGATGCGGTTAAACGAAGTTAACGGGAGGCCGGCACCTAATGTAAGCCCGTACTCAGTTCTGTTTTTATCAACCTTTACCGGGTCCGTTCCGAAAAATATACCCGCCCGGTATTTTACAAAGCTAAAATACTTCGTTGCCGGAGTACTTGGGCGCGCCGGGTAAAATTGGGCACCAGCCTTTATGCGGTAATTGTTTTGCAAAAGATCCTTTTGTTCAAAGGCACGGTAGTTCTGCCAGCTTGTTGTTTCATAATCAGCCCCAATGGTCCAATGACCGGCAGAATCAGAGTACGTAAAGCCTGCACCAAAGGTTAATGGAATTTCAATTTTACCACGCTCGCCGGTTTTGAAATCAACACTGTCTATGTTTATAATTCCTCCGGAGGGAGAAGGAAAAAAAGTTTCATCAAGCGTACTGCGTTTCGCCGTAATAGATTGCGGCAGAGAGCCATAAGCACCAAGTTTCAATTTCCCTGATTGAATGTTCAGTTCATATTGTAACCCTGCAGCTAAATACAGACCACCGAAATCTACCTGGGAGGTTGAATTCGACCGGTAGTATGAAACTGTATCATTATTAAACGAAAGTTGCGTGGAGGTATTCTTATTTCCGAAGGCATAACCGCCGGTGAGCCCGATGCTGAACCTGTTTATCCTGAAACCTGCGCTTAGTGAAGCCAGGTTCATTCCGCCTGAACCTTCATATAAAGTGCTGATGGAATCTATTCCCTGCAACCTCTTGTTTTCATTAATCTTGTAGCCTACCTGAGTCAGCGGGCGAAGACCAAGCACAACACCCAAACCCATTTTTTTAACGGCCATTTTTTTAGAACCCAAGTTGAGCCCGAGTTGAACATATGAAATATTGGTGTTGGTTGAAGTGTATTTATCGGGCGAAGTGTTGCTCTTCAGGGTGCGCAAACTGATCTCTCCGCCAATATCGAAAATGGTGCTTGAAAGGTTGCTGACAGAAGCGGGATTAATAAAATTGATACTCTGATAATCGTAATAGGCTGCTGATATTCCTCCCATTCCGCGATTTACCATATTTTCCTGCTGAACGCGGTCGCCGAGGCCATAGCGGGAGAAAGGTGAATTATCCTGCGCATTAAGGGCGGAAAAACCAAACAGAAAAAAGGAAAATAAAAGCAGGGTGTTAATGCGCTGCATTGTTGAGCTCGCTAATGGCATACAATCCTTTAAATAAAAAATTAAGGTCGGCAAATATCTTCCTTTTCAACTGTGTGGCAAAATAGGCTGAATCACCCCCGGTTAAAACCACGTTAAAGTTGCCATACTTTTCGCAGTAATTTCCTATAATCCCGTCTATTTCAGCAGTCATGCCTGCCAGCACACCGCATTGAAGATTTGTAGGCGTATCATAGCCCACCAGCGGGAAATTCCATGTGGAGTGTGCCAGCGGCAACTTTGCAGTGAATTCATGCATACTGCGAAACCGCATTTTTTTCCCGGGGGAAATTGATCCCCCAAGAAACTGGTGATACTGGTTGATGAAATTATAGGTGATGCAACTGCCCAGGCCTATGATAAGATTATTCATCCCGGGAAAATAATGAACTGCAGCCGCGGCAAGAGCCAGCCTGTCCGCACCGATTGTTTCCGGTTTCGCAACCGGCGATTGGAAATTCAGTTTCGTAGTATTCGTAAGCTTATGAAAGGAAGTACGTTCATTTAACAAGTTTTCAATTGCACCGTCATGACTGATGACTGAAGACAGAATGGATTTTTGGGGATTATAACGGTCAAGTATAGACGAAACATCTTCCGGTGCGGTTCCATCAAGGTCAAATGACTCCGACAGATCCCCACCAATAAATATTGCAGCTTTCTGGCGGGTGTTCCCAAAATCCAGGCAAAGTGTGGTTTGAAACATTATTTAAAGTTAAAGCCTCCGAGATTCTTAAAATGCCCGTTCTGCTTGATCTTCTTCTTCAGCGTTTCCATCTCATTCATTACCGGCAATACCTTGGCTAAATGCCGCTTTAAAAATTCCTGGCGATGAAGTTCCGACTGCAATTCAAGAACAAGATATTCTTCCTCCAGCGAAAGGCCCACAAGGTGAGCCACATCATAGCTGTTGATATCTTTATCAGGCTTTTTAAAATCTTTCGACACCTGCAGTTTTTTATAAACCTGACGAACCGCTGACAGAATTAATTTCATCATTGCAAGATTGCCGGAATGCATGTCGGGAGGATAAGTAACAATTGCCCCGCTGTATAACTTCTCAGGAAGTTCCTTTATTATTTCAAGAATTTTGAACACTTCCTGTCCTTCAGTTTTAATGTCCATTGTACCATCATCATAAACCTTACTCACCTCTGTAACTTTAACGGCAGTACCCATTTCCTTCACCTCTCCGTTTATCACCGCCGGAATTCCGAATGACTTTCCGCTTTCAAAACACTCATTGATCAGTTGTTTGTAGCGTGATTCAAAAATGTGGAGGTTGAGCTTTTCACCGGGATATACTACAATACCAAGTGGGAATATGGGAATGAAGTTTGTCATAATTTTGAGCAAATTAATCTTAATCGATATAATGATTAAAATATCGGGGCTTGTAATTACATACAATTCGGCAAGCATTCTATCTGACTGCCTCGCAGCGATGTCCACAGTATGTGAGGAGATCGTAGTTGTCGACAGTTTTTCAAGTGATAATACCCGCGAAATTTGTTCCTCTTTTTCAAAAGTACTTTTCGTTCAGCAGGAGTGGCTTGGGTTCGGTACGCAAAAAAACTTTGGAGCTTCTTTGGCCAAACACGATCATATTCTGTCAGTTGATTCAGATGAGGTTTTATCTGAGAACCTGATCTGTGAGATAAACCGGTTAAAAGAAAAAAATGAAATGCCACCGGTGGTGTGGTTTAACCGGCTCAATAATTATTACGGTAAGTTTTTAAAGCATGGGCTGGAGTCGCGCGATCATAAACCGCGCCTTTACAATAAGAAATTAGCGGAATGGAATAATTCGCCTGTGCATGAAAAGCTGGTCACAGAAAGGTCGTATCCAAAATATTTATTAGAAGGAGACCTGTTCCATTATACCATTCCCAATATTTCGGAGCATTTAAAAAAGATAAATGAGTATTCCTCATTAGACGCAGGAAGACTTTTTCAGAATGAAAAAAAATTCAGTGTATTCAAACTTTTCTTCTCCCCATTCATGGCCTTTATAAAAGCATACTTTTTAAAAAGTGGCTTCCGTGATGGCGGCACAGGTTTAATAGTTGCTTTAATGCATGCAAACGCCCGGTTCCTTCGCTACGCAAAATTGTGGGAAAACAGGAAACTCTTATCGCCCCAAAAGGTAACATGAAAATTCTTGAAGTAAACTTTGCAAAAACATGGCGTGGAGGTGAAAGGCAAACTTTCTATACTGCCGGGGGATTAATGAATCTGGGGAATGAGGTTACGATCGCGTGCTATCCATCAGGCAAATTATTTGAACATGCGAAGGAACATCATATTAAAACAGTAACGTTTTCCCGCCCCCTGCGATTCGCCTGGTGGTTAATGAAACATGGAAGCGCTTTCAACATCATTCATTGCCAGGGAAGCAAGGAGTTGACCTGGGTTGCACTTACTAAAAGATTTCATCGTGCTAAAATTGTGTTGACGAGAAGAGTGAATTTTACTCCCAAGGGCTTGCCAACATACTTGAAATACAAACAAGCAGATAAGATCGTTGGCATAAGCCGTTCCGTACAAATCACGATTGAAAAATTCGGATTTCCCGATGTTAGTATAATCCCGGACATTTACGTGCCAAGTAAGGCGGACCGTACAGCAATTAAGAATTTGACTGATCGCTTCGGGCTTTCCGGCAAAAAGATCATAGCAACCACTTCAGCCTTAACAGAAGAAAAAGATCCCTTCACCATGGTGGAATGTATCGGCAAGCTTCGCCAAAAAAGAAATGATTTCCTGTTTATTCATTTCGGCGACGGTGACCTCAGGCCTGCACTTGAAAAAAGAATAACAGAATTAGCACTGACGGATTGCTACCTTTTAGCCGGACACTACAATAACGTTGAAGGCTTATTTCCTGTATTCGATCTTTTCATGATGAGCTCCTCGCAGGAAGGTTTGGGAAGTAGTGTACTTGATGCATTTTACCATCGGATACCCGTGGTTTCAACAGATGCGGGCGGGTTGGCAGACTTGTTATCTTCAGGCCGTGGTCATTTATGCGCGGTTAAAGATGCTCAATGCCTGAGCGAAGGAGCTGACCAAACACTATCTGCTCTTGATGGAACCGAAATTAAAGCCCAGCTTGATGCTGCCTACGATCATCTCACGGCCTGCCATGAGATGGAACAGTGCTCAAAGCAGTACCAGGAACTGTTTACGTTATTATTGACTTCAAAAAGGTAGCGGCAAAATTTAGACTTCGTCAACGTATCGTGGAAGAACCAATTGAAGGATCAACATAAATTTCCTGGTCGAAAAACTTTGGACGTGTTATAAAACCATTCAGCTTTTCAGACAATACGCAGTAGGAGAGCAGGTCGTCTGCACGATGGATTATAGGATCCTGTTCATTCAACAAAACTTTTGCTCCGTTTAAAGTGATCCCGTATGCATGTGTACAGTCGTGGAAGCCCGCTTCAGAAAGATGTGAAGAGAAAGGCCTCGGGAGCATTCTACCAACCATTTTACTGCTCCAACGGAACATTCCAAATGAGGAAAGCAGCTTATAAAATTTTTGTTTTCTTTTAAGTTTGGCAGTAACGACTTCATGCTTTAAAAACCCAAGATATACGAGATCCCAGTTTTCAGGCAACTCCGCTAAAGCTTCTTTCAAATGCTGCATATTTTCTTCAATAATCACCACATCATCTTCCAGAACAAGCACTCGTTTTAAACCCTGATGTATTATGTGCTTATAGAGATTCTTATGAGAGATAGCACAAGCAATTTCCCCCTTCATCAGATTTTGTTTCCGGCGTGAATAAGTTTGAGTGAGTTGAGGAGCATATTCACCGGCAGCTAACATGGCTTTCTCATCAATTTGTTCTTTATCCTGGCCATAAAAGAATTCAAATGGCAGACCCCGAAGTCTTTCACTAACCCGTTCCTGCCTGTCTTTAAAACGCGGAATGGTCACTACAAAGATCTTGTCGAAATATCCAGAAAGAATTTTAGAAATATCCGGAGATAACATGGGCTTATTGAATATTAATTTCAGCAAAGCTATAGTTTGCTCTATTCAAGGATGAAAAAAGTTTAATGACTTATGTGAAGGCTGCTGAAATATTTTGCTGATAAACCTAAATAGGCGAGATTAGCCCACTTATTTATAAACTCCGCAATTTCACAATGGTTCCTTCTCCAATTACAAACAAACCATGTAAGATTATTGATACATTTAGCGTAAAAGAAGTTATCGAAGGTTACAGGAAAGATATTGGAATAGATGTCAGCAATTATTTTGGTGAATCAGAAAATTTGCCCTTATATCAATGCGAAGACACACAACTGCGCTTCTTTTACCCGCAGGCCCTCGCGGGAGATGATTTGTTTTATACTTCACTTGAAGACCGGCAAGGCTACTACGACGAATGGAAATGGGATTATGAATTCGCCCTTCCTTTCATAGATCATTCGTCGAAAGTTCTTGATATTGGTTGCGGCAGAGGGGCTTTCCTTAAAAAAATAAAAGACGAAAAAAATTGTACAGTTAAAGGGCTTGAGTTAAATCCATCAGCATTTGAATTTATAAAACAGAGAGGGATAGATGTAGAGATGCGCACCATAGAAGATTTTAGTACAGATCATAAAAATGAGTTCGACTTTGTTGTTTTCTTCCAGGTGCTTGAACATATACTTGATGTGAAGAGCTTCATTACTTCAGCAATAGCCTGCCTTAAACCCGGCGGGAAACTGATTCTTGCAGTGCCCAATAACGAACCTTACCTCTTCGGTTTTGTAAAATACGATTGGCTTAACCTTCCGCCACATCATATGACATGGTGGAACAAAGAAGCTCTCTCAAACATCACCAAATATTTTCCTCTGCGGGAAATTACCATTAAAGCCAAACCTTTTCGGGAGTATAATAGTTATCTCAGCAGCGAATTGCTTAACCGGAAGATCAGCCGCCCAGGCTCAGTGGCATGGTTTAAGCTGACGAGGTTTATAAGAAAACAATTGATACAAATTAACCGTGAAAAAATTCCGGGTGTTTTTATTGCGGCGGTTTACGAAAAAATATAATTTCTTTTCTGATGCGTATTGCATTTGTGAGCTATGAATTTCCGCCTGATACAGCGATTGGAGGCATTGGCACCTATGTGGTTCAAATATGCCAATTGCTGCGCGAAAGGAACATAGCCGTTGATGTTTTTTGCGGAAGTCATCTGCGTGAGGGAAGTACTAAGATCTTCAATGGTGTTGATGTTCATTACATCAAATGCGATTCAAGAGAAATGTTCAACCTGCATGTGACGCAAAAGATCCGGGAGATCAATGGGAAGACACCGATCTCCCTGTTGGAAGCTTCTGAATATGGAACTAAAGGTCTTGTGTTAAAAGAAGAGTTTCCTGAAATTCCCCTCGTGGTAAAACTCCATACTGCAGCATTCCTTATAAAGAAACTAAACAATTACTATCGAGCCGGACAGTTCAAATACCGCCTGAAAAGGTTGCTCAACATTAAATACGATTACGAAAAAGACAATGAGTATTTATTTACTTTAAAAGCTGACGCAATCAGTTCGCCATCAACTTCGCTGAAAGAGATCACAGAACATACATGGCATATTCCTCCTCAAAAAATTCATCATGTGCCTAATCCATTTACGCCAAACCCCGATTTTTTAGCGATTCCCTCAAATACAGAAAACAATCGCTTCGGTTATTTTGGCAGGCTTGAAACCAGGAAAGGAGTTTTCAATTTAGGTAAAGCCATCCCACTCATCTTACAAAGTGTGGAGAACTCGGAGTGTTGGCTGATCGGTGCTGACAGCCGCGGACCTCATGGCGAGAAATCTATGAAAAAAGTTCTTCAGAAACTTATAAAAGGATATGAGCATCGGGTAAAATTTATAAATCATGTTCCACTAAACGAAATTCCCACGCTGATGTCGCAACTTGACGTATGCATTTATCCAAGTCTTTGGGAAAACTTTCCAAATGTTTGTTTGGAAGCCATGACTGCGGCCCGTGGAATTGTTGCGAGCAGGGAAGGCGGAATGTATGATATGCTAAAAGATATTGATGGAGGAATTCTGATAGACCCCCACAAGGTTGAGGAAATTGCGGGTGCTGCGGTAGAACTGCTAAAAGACCCAGAACGCAGGCGGGAAATGGGCGACAGGGCAAGAAATAAAATTCTCACCTATTACGCTCCGAAAATAATGGATGAAACCATCAGCTTCTATTCAGGCACTTTAAAAAATAGCAAATAAAGCGAGAGGTGTTTCTTTAGGTCTCTCATACCCAAATATTGAAACTTTTTTGTACCGTTGCATCCCTAATGTTTTTCCAAAACATGCCGCTCAATCTAGAAACTAACCGGAGCTCAATTTCGCGGATGCTATTTCTTATTTTGACTCTCCTGCTGGCCTATGCATTTGTCAGATTGATTTTTCTTGTTAATAATCTGAACCATTTCGAAGGGTCATTTTTCAATTTCGCGGGGTCATTTATTTATGGAGCGCGGTTCGACTTGTCTGCAATATTTCTTACCAACCTACCCTTTTTCATTTTAGCCCTGTTTCCATTTCCGGGCACGGCTGATCATAGGTACCGGTTCTTTCTGAAGATCTTTTTCTTAGTAACCAACGGATTCTTTCTATTACTAAACCTTGCCGATGCTGCTTATTTTCCCTTTACCAGCAAACGTATGCAGTTCGATGCATTTCTTTTTTTAAGTGGCGAAAAAGGCAGGGAGTTTTATTCACTGTTGCCAACCTTTCTTGCACAGTATTGGTATTTATGGTTGATATACATCGCAATGATATGGATGATTGCGAGAGCTTATAAATATGCTGAAAGAAAAACATCCCTAGTAGCTCCAAACATCCGAAACTACTTGCGAAGCACGTTATTATTCATCGCTTTTCTTGGATTAAGTGTTGTGGCAATAAGAGGAGGTCTTCAGTTGCGACCATTGAAAATGATCAACGCGGCTGAAATGATGAATGCCAGGTTCTCGCCACTTATTCTGAATTCCAGTTTCTCAATTATTTCAACATATAAGCGCCCGAGACTGAAGGAAAAAAATTTTTTCACTGAAAACGAAACAGGCAATTGCAATAAGGGAATTTACACCTGTAAAATTGATGGGCCTTTCACACGGGAAAATGTTGTGATCATTATCATAGAGAGTTTTTCAAAAAAATACCTTGGGTTATTCAACAAAGAAATCAGAACACCTTTCCTCGATTCAATTGCGCAAAACAGCCGGCTTTTTGTGAATGCTTACGCCAATGCAAGGGAATCCGTACAGGGGATTCCGGCGATACTTTCTTCGATCCCTTCCTGGCAGGACGATGCTTTTATTTTCTCTTCTTATTCAAATAATAACGTTTCGTCATTTCCAAACCTACTTAAGAAGCAAGGGTACTCCTCTTCATTCTTTCACGGTGGCACTAACGGTACAATGGCCTTTGATGCTTTCTCAAGCCTGGCCGGGTTCGACCATTATTTTGGACGAACTGAATTTGACAATGAAAACGAATATGACGGCTATTGGGGAATTTGGGATGAGCCTTTCCTCCAGTTTATGGCAGATAAGCTGTCTTCAACAAAGGGGCCTTTCATATCCTCAGTTTTCACACTCACTCCCCACCATCCCTTTGTTATTCCTGAAAAATATAAAAACAGATTCTCATCCCACGATCCGGTTGCAAACTGTATGGAGTATCTTGACTACTCCCTATCGCAGTTCTTCGAAAAAATTAGAAAAGCTGACTGGTATAAGAATACGGTGTTTATTATCACTGCAGATCATACCGCTCCGGTTCAAGACAGATCAAAATCAGAAGCGCTCGACGATTACCGTATTCCAATTATATTTCACCGCCCTGATGGATCATTGGCCGGCGTTGATTCTTCAATTGCAAACCAGATCGACATTTTACCATCAACCCTCCAATTGCTGAACTATCCCGGAGAATTTTTTTCCTTTGGAACAAACCTTTTTAAAAACGATTGTCCGAAGTATGCCATAACCTACGCCTCAGGTTTATATCAATTGATAGAAGATAACTATTGTCTCCAATTTAATGGCGATAATTCGATTGGCTTATATAATTGGAAAACAGATCCTGCATTCAGGGAAAATCTCATTGGAGAAAAATCACCTGCTCACTTCCGCGACATTGAAAATAGCCTCAAGAAAAAAATTCAATTGTTCAACAATTCCATGATCAGAAATAAAATGGTTGTTCGATAGACTCATCGGTTTCGCAATTTTGATTTGTATTTGTTCAGTTAATTGTTTCAATTCGCATAATGGAATTGCGTTTATAAAAAGTGTTATTAAATGAGCAAACCGGGAGAAAAAAAGAAATCGTTCTTTGAAGATCAGGAGCATGACCTGTCAGATTTCAAAACACTGGCTCGTGCCATTTCTTTGGTAGAGAACCGCGTACCCGGCTATCGCGATTTTTTAAAATCCTTACCGGCCGGAAAAACACCTGTGATCGGAATTACCGGGCCGCCGGGTGCGGGAAAAAGCACAATAACCGACCAATTGATCGGGTTATGGACCGCTGAAAAGAAAAAGGTTGGTATCCTCTGTATAGATCCGTCATCTCCTTTTAACCTGGGCGCACTTTTAGGTGACAGGATCCGTATGAGCAAATGGTATGATCATCCGCTGGTTTATATTCGTTCGCTGGCATCAAGAGGATCGCTTGGCGGACTTAACCCTGCCATCGTTGATGTTACGCTTTTACTTCAATCTGCAGGGTTCGACTTTATTGTGGTAGAAACTGTAGGCGTGGGACAAAGTGAAGTTGAGATTGCCGGGCTTGCTGATGTTACGATCGTAACCATAGTTCCCGAAGCAGGTGATGAAATTCAGACAATGAAGTCGGGAATTATGGAGATCGCCGACATCTTCGTTGTGAATAAATCAGACCGGCCCGGTGCTGACCAGTTTGTAAAAAACCTGCGACTAATGTTAGCGCCCGCCTTCTCCAATCATCAACGCGAAATACCGGTAATTAAAACTATCGCAACAACCGGTGAAGGTTTCAGTGAACTGGGAGAAGCAATTCACAAAATGAAAAATTCGGAAAACAACGAAATGCGCTCATGGCTCCTGGCTGAAAAAGCATACCAGCTCATTCAACAGGAAAGAATGAAGGACATAGATAAAAATAAATTAAAAGCAGAAGTAGAGTTACAGGGAAATATCAACCTTCATAGTTTCGTAGATAAGTATATTAGCGACCAATAAGATCAACTTTCCTGGCGACCTTTCCACCATTTATAGCCGATGTAACCGATAATTATGAAGGGCGTCATCATAAGGTAAACGATACCGGTGTTCAAACCTTCAGCAGGCTTATCACCAAGCTGTGCGGCAGTTTTGGTACACATTGCGCATTGTGCGCTTGCAGAAAAATTTAATAAAACAGCGCCCGCCACACAGATCATCAAAACAAGGCGATTTTTCATGCGGCAAAGTTAAGCATTAGAATTCAGGGTACCCTGCAAAAAAGAAGGTCCCGCTATATGCAGGACCTTCGATTAATATTATCAATAATCTATCAGGCCATTTCCTGCGACATAGATTTCGAGGCACGTTTACGATCTTCTTCATTGAGAATATTCTTGCGCAACCTGATGTTTTTCGGAGTTACTTCTATACACTCATCATGCTGAATATATTCCATACATTCTTCAAGCGTCATCAAAGTTTTCGGAGCGATGCGGCTTGCGTCATCAGACCCGCTCGCACGGTGGTTTGTCAGCTTTTTAGGCTCCGTAGCATTCACCACGAGATCTCCCGGCTTGATGTGCTCGGCAATGATCTGGCCTGCATAAACATCCTCTCCCGGCTCCACAAAAAATCTTCCGCGATCCTGTAGCTTATCAATTGAATAACCTGTCGTTTTTTCTGTGGTCTTTGAAAGAAGAACACCATTGTTCCGTCCGGGGATTGCACCTTTCCACGGTTTATATTCACTGAAGCGGTGTGCCATCACAGCCTCGCCCGCAGTGTTGGTCAACATCTGGCTTCTCAACCCGATCAGTCCGCGTGAAGGAATTTCAAATTCGAGATGCTGCATTTCACCCTTTGTTTCCATCACCAGCATTTCGCCCTTGCGCTGCGTAACCAGGTCAATAACTTTTCCGCTGAATTCTGCAGGAACATCAACTACAAGAATTTCATAAGGTTCGCTCTTCACTCCATCAATCGTTTTCACTATCACCTGAGGCTGGCCGACGGTTAACTCAAAACCCTCGCGGCGCATAGTTTCGATGAGAATGCCCAGGTGAAGAATACCACGCCCGTAAACAACAAAACTATCGGCGCTCTCACTGTCTTCTACGCGAAGGGCAAGATTTTTTTCTGTTTCCTTCATCAACCTGTCGCGCAAATGGCGGCTGGTTACAAATTTCCCTTCCTTACCAAAGAATGGAGAATTGTTGATGCCGAACAACATACTCATCGTTGGCTCATCAACACTTATTACCGGTAAAGCTTCAGGGTTATCAACGTCTGCAATTGTATCCCCGATGTTAAACTCTTCCAGACCAACAACTGCGCAAATATCGCCCGCATTTACTTCTGTCACCTTCTTCTTGCCCATTCCCTCGAATACGTAGAGCTCCTTGATCTTTACTTTTTTGTTAGTGCCATCAGCCTGCATCAACATCACCTGTTGATTTTCCTTTATCACTCCGCGTGCAACCTTACCAACCGCGATTCTTCCAAGAAAAGAAGAATAATCGAGTGAAGTGATCTGCATTTGCAGAGCGCCCTCAGCAACTTTTGGAGCCGGTACATGCTTTATGATGCCGTCCAAAAGCGGGTTGATGTTGTCGATCGGAGTTAATGAATCATTGAACCAGCCATTTTTTCCCGAACCGTAATACGTCGGAAAATCAAGTTGCTCCTCTGTTGCATCAAGGTTGAAGAAAAGTTCGAACACCGCATCATGAACTTCATCGGGGCGGCAGTTTGCTTTGTCAACCTTGTTTATCACAACGATCGGTTTAAGATGCAGTTGCAAAGCTTTCTGCAATACGAAACGGGTTTGTGGCATCGGGCCTTCAAAAGCGTCGACCAGCAGAATTACACCGTCGGCCATTTTCAGAACACGTTCCACTTCTCCTCCAAAATCCGAGTGACCAGGAGTATCGATCACATTGATCTTATAATCTTTATAAACCACCGCGGCATTCTTGCTGAATATGGTAATGCCTCTTTCTCTTTCGAGGTCGTTGTTATCCATGATCAACTCCCCGGTTTCCTGGTTGTCCCTGAAAACTTTTGTTGTGTGGAGGATCTTATCAACAAGAGTGGTTTTGCCATGATCAACGTGCGCGATGATGGCGATGTTGCGTATATTCATTTATGTTAATTGCGTATGACTCGTGGTACGGTTTCCACCATGACTTCTTCCGTAAGAGGCATCCATGGCAGTTTTAAGAGGCGCAAAGGTAAATTATTTCAATGGTTCTGCAACGGAGTTTGGAATATATTACTTTAAATGTTAAAGAAATTTGGCTAAAACAAAATGTCAGTCCCCTGTTTACTGCATATTTTTTGATTTCAGAGAAGAAAAAAAATGGAAAAAACCGTTCGTACTCCTTCTATCTATCTCTGTGTGGTGCTTGACCTTATTGGTTATGCAACTTTTTCCATTCCGGGAATTGGCGAGTTTGGAGATGTGATCTGGGCGCCATTGTCAGCGATAATCTTTGCAAAATTGTTTGGAGGGTCCATGGGAAAGATCGGTGGCGTATTTTCATTTCTTGAAGAAATACTTCCTTTTACCGATATCATTCCAACATTTACCATTGCATGGCTTATCAGAAATTCACAAGCAGTAAGAGCAGAGAGAAAGGCTTACCGTATTAATCTTACTGCTAAGGAAGGATTAAAGTAACTTTGCGATTCCCCATTCACCATGCCTTTTCAACTTACATCTGAATACAAACCGGCGGGCGATCAACCTTCTGCAATTGAACAACTCACCCGTGGAATTGAAAACGGAGAGCAGTATCAAACGCTCCTGGGCGTAACCGGTAGTGGCAAAACATTTACCATTGCCAATGTCATTCAGAATGTGCAGAAACCAACACTGGTGATCACGCACAACAAAACGCTTGTAGCACAATTGTATGGCGAGTTCAAACAATTTTTTCCCGATAATGCGGTTGGATATTTTGTTTCCTATTACGATTATTACCAACCGGAAGCTTACATTCCCACCAGTAATACTTATATAGAGAAAGACCTCAGCATAAATGAGGAACTTGATAAACTGAGGCTGCAATCAACTGCCCAATTGCTCAGCGGGCGCCGGGATATCATCGTTGTGGCAAGTGTGAGTTGCATCTATGGTATGGGAAACCCGACGGAATATGAGAACGGCATCATTCGGATCGGCCGCGGCCAAACACTTTCGCGGCAGGGGTTTCTTCATTCACTCGTTAATTCTCTTTACAATCGCAGCCAGGGCGATTTTACAAGAGGAACATTTCGCGTGAAAGGCGATACAATAGATATCAATCTTCCTTATGTGGACTTCGGCTACCGCGTTAGTTTTTTTGGAGATGAAATAGAAAGCATTGAAACGCTGGAATTGAAAACCGGCAAAAGGATCGGTAAGGTTGATAATGCAGCGATCTTTCCTGCAAACCTTTACCTCGCGCCAAAAGACATGCTAACGCAGGTGATACACGAAATTCAGGATGAATGCGCGGCGCAGGTTGAATATTTTAAAAAATCAGGGAAGTATATTGAGGCACAGCGGATCAGCGAACGTGTAACCTATGATGTGGAAATGATACGTGAACTGGGATATTGCAATGGTATTGAAAATTACTCACGTTTCTTCGATCGTCGTCAGCCTGGTGCCAGACCATTCTGTTTACTTGACTACTTTCCAAAAGATTTTTTATGCGTGATCGACGAAAGTCACCAGACCATTCCACAGATCAGCGGCATGTACGGTGGAGACAGAAGCCGGAAACTTACGCTTGTTGAATACGGCTTTCGTCTTCCTTCTGCCATGGATAATCGCCCGCAGAATTTTCATGAATTTGAAAATCTTGTTCCGCAGACCATCTTCGTTTCTGCAACCCCCGGAGATTTTGAACTGGAAAAAACAGGCGGAGTGGTGGTGGAGCAGGTCGTGCGCCCGACGGGTCTTCTTGATCCTCCCATTGAGGTTCGCCCTTCAATAAACCAGATCGATGATCTGCTCGACGAAATTGATAAGCGCATAAAAAAAGGAGACCGGGTGCTCGTGACAACACTTACCAAGCGAATGGCCGAAGAGATGGATAAATACCTGCATCGCCTGAACATCAAATCAAAATATATTCACAGTGAAGTAACTGCGCTGGACAGAGTGGAAATTTTACGTGAATTACGGTTAGGCATAATCGATGTTTTGGTGGGTGTGAATCTTTTGAGAGAAGGACTTGACCTTCCTGAAGTTTCCCTGGTTGCCGTACTTGATGCCGATAAAGAAGGTTTTCTTCGTAATGACAGGAGCCTTACCCAAACTGCAGGACGTGCTGCCCGTAATGTTGATGGCTTCGTGATTTTTTATGCAGACAAGATCACCGAAAGCATGCAAAAAACAATTGATGAAACTTCACGCAGAAGACAAAAGCAGATAGCATACAACGAAGAGCACGGAATTACACCGCGCACAATCATTAAGTCAAAAGAGCAGGTAATGGCGCAGGGAAGCGTACTGGATGTGAAAGGTTACGATCCCTCAAAGCCTTATGCAATGCAGGCTGATGAAGAACTTGTGCAAACCGGAGCAGAGGAGCAGGCAACTTATACCACCATTCCTCAAATGGAAAAAGCAATTGCACGCACAAAAAAAGAAATGGAAAAAGCCGCGCGCGACATGGATTTCATGGAAGCGGCACGGCTTAGAGATGAGATGTTCAAAATGCAGGAAACCCTGAAGGGCCTGAAGCAATCTTCCTAAGGTATGTTGTAAGACTGCAGCTCGGTGTGCCCGTCCTGCAAGCCTGTCATTACATTAAAAATAACAACTTCGATCAGGCCAATATCACGGGCATAGTAATAATCTGAGTCAGACAAAGGAGTGGAGGTTCCCATTATTACCGCTGCCATTTTTTGGTTGACCCGTATAACGTCATTATAGACCGTTCCTGCAACCGTTCTCGAAATTCCTTTCTCAAGAATCTTGAAAGTGTAGTGTGCCTGTTGAGTTGGAGCCTGATCAATAACGGCAGTCCAGGTAGCACCAACGGCCTCATTCGCTTTTAACATTACCATATCTGCCACCGAAACATTTTGTCCGCCTGTGGACACATTATTATAAGAAACAACCCTGGTTGCTCCGTTAGTGCAGTTGAAATATGCGGGTTGTGGATTCACACCATCAACTATTTTTTGAAACACCACGCCGTTGATGGTGGTATCTCCAAGGTAATCGACGGTAACATTCCTCGTGTTTTGCATGCCCATCATATTATCAACGTATGTATAAGTGGAGCCATCGCACATTGGAAAATATTCACACAGGTCGCAATCGGTTTGGTTACCCGGCGGGTTTGTGGGTGGATTTGTTGGGGGATTGGTGGGCGGATTTGTTGGAGGGACACCTGGTGTATTCGGTAAAAATCCTTCAATACTAAATTCTTTCTGGCATGATGCAAGTGTGCCTAACAGCAATGCGAAAGAAAAAGCTTTCACAACAGCATTTCTCATATTAGTAGTTATTTTTGGAAGCTAAATGTAATATTTAGTTTTCATCTGTTCATTAAATCTTTCATGCAAAGAGAAACTTTAAGCTGGTACAGTCCCGCATTACAAAAAGACATGCCCATAGCTTCCTACGGCCATTACGGGTTCTCCCTGCTCCTCGTTCCCACCGCCGCCGCAGATTACCTTGAATATGAGCGATTCCAACTGCTGGATTCTCTTGCACCTTTTATCGATGCTGGAATGTTGCGCGTGTTTTCAGTGAATAGCATCAACAATGAAAGCTGGCTGAATAAAAAAATGGAGGGAGCGCATAAGGGAATTCGTCACAATCAGTTTAATGATTACATTTTTCGCGAGGTAATTCCATTTTTGAAAACCAATACTTCCGCAGAAACACCTGTCATAACATGCGGCGCATCATTCGGAGCACTTCATAGCATGAATCTTTTTCTGAAAAGGCCTGACCTGATCGATGGCGTCATCGCTATGAGTGGTGTTTATGACCTGATGGAATACAGCGATGGCTATTATGATGATGAAGTGTACTTCAATTCACCGGTGCATTATGTGCCTAATCTTGAAGACGACTGGTATTTGATGAACATCCGGAAATCAAAACACATTCATATTATTACAGGAAGCGGCGATTATGAAGATCCCGAAGGCTCGAGAAAATTCTCAGATGTACTGAACCGCAAAGGCATTCCGCATACGCTTGATATCTGGGGTTCGGAATGGAAACACGACTGGCCGACATGGCGTGCAATGTTGCCGGTGTACCTGACGAACAGGTTCTAGAATAGTCCGTAGTCGGCAGAAGATAGTTCCTGATTTGGTGGCAGCCTCACTACTTTAACCTGCAACCTGCAGCCTGTGCCTTGTACCCTCATCCCTCATCCCACATCTCAAATCCCACAACCCAAACCATTTCTTCTGTACTTTTAACGAATGCAAAAGAAACTGTTTCTCCTGGACGCGATGGCGCTGATATTCCGGGCTTATTATGCTTTGATCAGGAGCCCCAGGCTTACAAGCAGCGGCCGCAATACGAATGCACAATTCGGTTTTACCAATACATTGCTGGACCTGTTGAACAATCAGCAACCGACACATATCGCCGTGTGTTTTGATGCCGAAGGCCCGACTGAACGACATACTGATTTTGCGGATTACAAAGCAAACAGGCAGGAGGCTCCCGAAGATCTTGTATCAGCGATCCCAGATATAAAAGCTATTATCAAAGCATTTAATATTCCCGTAATTGAATTGCCCGGCTTTGAAGCAGATGACATCATCGGAGCCCTGGCAAAGAAAGCAGAAAAGGAAGGTTATGATGTGTTCATGGTTACGCCTGATAAAGATTACGGCCAGCTTGTTTCAGAAAAAATTAAGATCTATAAGCCCGGTTACCAGGGCGGTGCAGTTGAAATATTAGGCCCAAAAGAGATTTGTACGAAATGGGATATCAGTGATGTTAACCAGGTGATCGATATCCTCGGCCTGATGGGCGATGCAGTTGATAACATTCCCGGAATACCCGGAATCGGCGAAAAAACCGCGGCCAAGCTTATTAAAGAATACCAAAGCATCGAAAACATCATTGCAAATGCAGACAATATAAAAGGATCAGTAGGCGAAAAAGTTCGTAAGGGAAAAGACCTCGCCGTGATGAGTAAAAAACTCGCTACAATTCTTATTGATATTCCCGTAGAATTTCATGAGGGTGACTTCGAGAAAAAGGCCATGAACCGGGATGCCATAATCGACATATTTACGCAGCTCGAGTTCAAATCCATGGCAAAAAGAATTCTTGGAGAAGATATCAATATCGCGGTTTCCGCAAGACCGGCTCAAATGGATCTTTTCGGCAATGAGGTGAAAACAACGGGAGCGCAGGAAAACGAAGCGGACCCGAATCCGTTACCACAGCCAGTTTTACAGGCCGATAAAAATATCAACAACACTCCACATGAATACACTCTCACGGATACCGACGGGAAGATCAGTGAAATGGTTGGAACGCTTATGCGATACAACGAAATCAGTTTTGACACTGAAACAACAGGGCTGGATGCCAACCAGGCATCTCTTGTAGGAATGAGTTTTTGTGTGGAGAAAGGAAAGGGCTGGTACATTCCGTGCCCACAGGACAAAGAAGTGACGAAAAAATACATAGACCTTGTGCAACCACTGTTCGATCGTACAGATGTTACATGGGTCGGGCATAATCTTAAGTATGATCTGCTCATCATGAAAAGGCATGGAGCTCTTTTCTCCGGTGAATTTTTCGATACCATGCTTGCTCACTATGTAATTGAACCGGATGGTAAGCGCAACATGGATCTTTTAAGTGAAACGTTTCTTGGTTACACGCCGATTTCAATTGAAGAGCTTATCGGAAAAAAAGGTAAGGGCCAGGGTACAATGCGCGATGTGGAGATAGAGAAAGCGAAAGAATATGCAGTGGAAGATGCTGATATAACTCTTCAGTTAAAAGAAGCGTTCACACCACACCTCAGGCTGAAAGGCGTGGAAAAAGTTTTTAATGAAGTGGAGAACCCACTGGTGAAAGTGCTTACGGACATGGAATACGAAGGCATACGAATTGATGTGCCCTTTCTTACCAACTACAGCAAAGAATTAAGCGAGCAAGCCAGGATCGCGGAAGAAAGCGTCTATGCCCAAGCGGGAGTAAGGTTTAATCTTGCATCTCCAAAGCAACTTGGTGAGGTATTGTTTGAAAAACTTGGGCTGGATAATAAAGCGAAAAAGACAAAGACCGGGCAATATGCAACTGGTGAAGATGTTCTGTTGAAACTGGCCTGTGATCATAAAATATGTGAAGATATTCTCACCTTCCGCGAGCTCACAAAATTAAATTCAACCTATGTTGAGGCTTTACCACTTCTTATCAATCCGAATACAGGTCGCGTTCATACAAGCTATGCGCAGGCCGTAGCGGTTACGGGAAGGTTAAGCAGTAATAACCCCAATCTTCAGAACATACCAATACGCACTGACCGGGGAAGGGAGATAAGAAAAGCGTTCATTGCACGGGACGAAAACCACCTTTTGGTTTCGGCAGACTACTCTCAGATTGAACTTCGCATTGTTGCGGCGATAAGCGGAGACGAAGCATTGGCGGAAGCATTCAGGGAAGGGAAGGATATTCATACTGCCACGGCGGCAAAAATTTTCAATGTTGAGGAGTCGGACGTTACAAAGGAAATGCGCTACAAGGCAAAGAGCGTGAACTTTGGTATCATTTACGGTCAAAGCGCATTCGGACTATCTGAAAACCTGAAAATTTCCAGAACCGAAGCCAAGGATATCATCGATAATTATAAAAAACAATTCCCGGGCATTCAGGCCTACATGGATTCTACGATCGCGTTCTGCAAAACTAACGGTTACGTAGAAACGCTGATGGGAAGAAAAAGGTGGTTGCGCGATATAAACAGCGCCAACTTCACCGTGAGGGGCTTCGCAGAACGAAATGCGATCAACTCTCCTATACAGGGTACCGCTGCAGACATGATAAAGCTTGCCATGATCAGCATCCATCGTGAATTTATAGAAAGGAATTTCCGGTCCAGAATGTTGTTGCAGGTTCACGATGAATTGGTGTTTGATGTGCCGGCAGATGAATATGATGCTATAAAGCCAGTGGTGCAGAAATGCATGCAGGAAGCTCTGCCTTTACCGCATGATGTGCCCGTGTTAACAGAGATCGGCTCAGGAAAGAACTGGCTCGAAGCACATTGATCATAATTTTTTTCTTCATTTGGTAAAAATCTTACATTTAAGAAAAATTTCATTTATGAAAGCTATTTTACTAGCCGGCTTCGTAGCCGCCCTTACATTTACAGGTTGCGCAGACAAGTCGAACAAAGATGCAACTGTAGAAACAACAACGGAATCTACAGCAGATACTTCTGCAGCGATAGACGCTCCGGTTGCAGAAGCTCCAGCCCCGATGCCGGATTCAGCGACGATGATGAAGAACTGGCAGGAATATATGACGCCTGGCGAGATGCATAAAATGATGGAATCATGGAGTGGAAAATGGACGGGCGATGTTATCATGTGGCACGCACCGGGTGCACCTGCAGATACGATGAAAGGCACAGCAGTGAACAAAATGTCTCTCGGTGGCCGATATATGGTTAGCACGCACACCAGCACCATGATGGGAATGCCTTTTGAAGGGCACAGCACTCTTGGTTACGATAATGCAAAGAAGACCTTTGTAAACACATGGATCGATAATGCAGGCACAGGAATCATGTATCTCGAAGGGCCGTATGATGCCGCCACTAAAACAATTACACTAACGGGCAAATGCGTTGACCCTGTGGCAGGTACCAGAAAAGAAATGAACGTGAGGCAGGTGCTAAAAGAAATAGATCCCAAACATCATGTAATGGAAATGTACGGCCCCGGCCCCGATGGAAAAGAATTCAAAATGATGGAAGTGCACTCGCACAAATCATAAACAATACATTCATTAAATAATAAAGCGTTGCCATGAATTGGCAGCGCTTTTTTTGTGACCTTTGCGGGATGGATCTTCCAAACCTTGTATATTGTTATGATGCCTACTGCGGCTGGTGTTACGGCTTTAGCGCGGTAATGAAAAAAATTGTTGAAGAATATAAAGACACTTTGCAATGCGAAGTTTTGAGCGGCGGTATGATCCTTCCTCCAAAGCCGGTACACATAAGGGTTTCAGCAAACTATATAAGTAAGGCTTACACGCAGGTAGAAGAAACAACAGGCGTTAAATTCGGAGAAGATTATCTTTGGCACATCAAGAACCCGGAAGACAGCGACTGGTATCCGAATTCAGAGAAACCAGCAATTGCACTCTGCATATTTAAAGAATATTTTCCCGACAAAGCCGTTGAAATAGCATCAGATATTCAGCATGCACTCCATTACGAAGGACGCGATCTGACAGATGATGAAGCATACAGGCATCTCCTCGAAAAATATGACATTCAGCCAGAAGCTTTTTATACAAAACTTAGAAGTGATGAATACAAGAATGCCGCCTGGTCAGAATTTGAATTTGTAAAAGAATTACAGGTTAATGGTTACCCGACGGTGTTTGTTCAAACCGGGCAATTGAAATATCATATGGTAGCCCGTGGCTTCACATCTTTTGAGGTTTTGAAAGAAAGAATAGATCTGGTACTTGCCGATCTATAATTATGCGCTTTGTGTAAAATATTCTTCCGGCACCACGCAAAGTCGCAAAGAAACATTCAACGCAAAAGGGGTTTGCATCGGGTGGAACGATATTTCGCAGACATAAGAATACGACAGGTCACGAAGAAATTTATGATCAGTTCGCAGCAGGCACAGGTTTGTTCAACATCATTAAATAACCCTCATCGAATTTAGGCAACTGTTCCTGCGTACATAACCTACGAATTTGAGATGTTTGTTTCAGCTTTAAATATTCCAAATTCCGCTGACCATTTGCAATTTCGTTTGAAGCGTGTACAAGGATGCTGTCGGAAAAATCCCCTCTCATCACTTCAGACATAACCGCCGATCTTTTCTGCCGAAGTTTTCCCATTTCACTGCGGGCCCGGGCTCTGAAAGAATCGGTCAATGAATCAAACGCATGAAGCTGGGAGTTTGAAAAAATCACTTCATTCTTCAAAAACTCACGCACTTGCTGTCTTCTTTCGGGCCTCGTGTTCTTTTTACTGAACAACATGAACCAAGCCACAAGGTTTGAGATAAGCAGCACAATAATGATCAGTATTAAACCCCTTGATTTTGTCATGGCCAGATATTTTCTACTTCTTCGATGGGAAAGTCTGTGACAGAATAACCGTATATAGCCGAAGCGTCAGCGGCTTCCTTGTTCAGGTTGAATGAAAAAAAATATGTGTTAAGAAGCAACACTACAATAACCAGCGCAAATGCAACCGAAGGCCGGGTGATCATTTCAGCACCCTCGTCCCACATCGTACGAGAGTTTCGGTCTTTAATTTTCTGAAATACCCGACCAGCGATATAAGGCGGCGCCACGGCACCTGTCAAACCCGTGAGGCTGTTTAATACTTCCCCAATTTTCTCATTATTGCCTTTCATGATGATAAATTTTTATCGAAGTAATCTCTCAAAATTTTTTGCAGGTTGCCTTTTGCTCTTGCCATTAATGATTCAACAGCGGTAGGAGACTTTTGCATTATTGATGAAATTTCACTGTAAGACTTCCCTTCAAGATGATAAAGAACAAAAACCACCTGCTGATTCAATGGAAGCTTATCCACGGCACGGAATAACTCCCGCGCATGCTCCTTGTTCTCAAGCCTTACGCCGGGATGATCGAAGGAAACATCTTTCTGCACTCTTCCAACTATCAGATCTTTTAGAAATGACAAACGCCGCTTTCCCTTCTTTTTCCTGTAATGATCAAGCGAAGTATTCACTGCAACGCGGTACAGCCATGTTGACGGATTCGCCTCGCCCCTGAAACCTGATGAATTCTCAAATAGTTTTACAAACACTTCCTGTACAATATCCTCCGCATCCTCCTCGCTTTTCACAATGCCTAAGGCTGTGTTGTATACCGCATCCTGCGTGGCTTCCATTATTTCCCGAAACACCTGGATATCTCCGCGGGCAAACGCTTCAAGCTTATTTTCATTCCATTCCAAGAAGTCAAGGTTTGTTCCTTTTAAATATACTTAAAAGGGACGGAAGCTTCCACCCGGGTTCTCACCTCTTCCTTTAACCTGAGGTGTTCCAAAGTTTCTTAACCTGTATGAAAACGTCAGCATAAAATATTGTGTCAGCACCTCGTTCTGCACGTCTTCAACATAGCTGTCCGTGACATTCCTGGTTATACTCCGGTTCTGCTTGAGCAGATCGAATACTGAAAGCTTTAATTCTCCCGATTGATTCTTCAGAAATTTCTTGCCAACTGCTGCATTCCAAAGCCAGTAACTTTGGTTGAAGCCTTCACTAAGGCCTGAATAGCTTGTATTCATTACATCATTCTGAATGAACCATCCTTTTTTACTCAGTAAATTCAACTGCGCGCCAACATTCTGATTCAAATAATTGTTATCAAGCTGCGGTTGAATGGTATTACTGATGTTGTTGTAAGCCGCATTATATGAAACATTAAAATCAATATACTCACTGATGTTGCTGGACACTACAACACCCGCGGAATATGCATAATTGTCTGTAATGCTCTCAACTTTATTTACAAGACCAGGGGTTTTAACCCATGTGAAACCTCCATTCAAATTAAGGTTGCTCTTCATAAACTTTAATGGCATTCCCCAGGTTAAAAATGTTCTCAGGCTGTTATAACCATCGAGATTCACCGGCTTTGAAATTTGGGCACCGCGCGGAAGGACAAGATCATTACCCAGCGCTGAATCTGCAGCTGCAATAAAAGTTGCATTACCTACATAATCATCTGCATGCTGGAAGTAAACATTTGCAAAAAAGCTTTGGCCTTTCGCGGTATTGGTATAAGTGTAGCGGCCGCTTAGAGTGTGACTGTACTGTTGAACAAGATCGGGATTACCGGTTGTAAAAAACAGCGGATTATTATTGTTCACCACATCCTGCAATTGAGTTACGGAAGGCGCGTTGGCGGAAGCCCTGTAAAAAAGCCTTATGCTTTCCTTAGCGTTGAACTTTTTCCTCCACATAAGATTAGGAAGAATGTTGTTGAAAGATTTGTCGACCGTTGCGGGACGAGGGAACTCACGGTCACTGTCGAGATGGGTGTTGCGATAGCTTAATCCCACTGCAAAAGTGTTATCGCGGTCACCCACCCTGTAAGTAACCCCGGCATTTTGAGTGGTTACGCGGTTATCAAATCGATTCGACAGGCTGGTATCAAAACGCGAATACTTGTTGGCTGCGTTGTCGTACTGAAAAACCTCCTGGTCTGATGAATTGATATTCCATGAAGGGGAGTAATTGAACTGCAACTGCCCTTTCTTTCCTAACGGTTCCGTATATGCGATATTTGTTGAATAGGTTTTCCCGGTAACCACCTGGTCAGTAAATTGCTGAATGGTATCGTTTACATTTCCCGAATCAAAAAATTCATTAACCGACTGAAGAGTGGTTTCACTCTTCCTGTTATTAAACCCGGCAGACAGGTTTACGGAAAGTGTCCTCCCTTTTTTTGGAAATGAATGGCGGAACAAAAGATTGTTATTTGAATTGATCCCTGATGACACAGACTCTGACCTGTAAGAAGTTCGGCTGATCAGATCGTTCAAAGTATAATACCTGACTCCATTTACTGCCGAGGAACGGTCATTATCCTGGAAGCTGACTGAAGGAGAAAATATCAGGGAATTGTTTGAATCGATCTTGTATTCTAAACGCATGTTTATCCTGTTATTGAAATTGTCTGTGCCGGAAAAATTTGTTTCATCATAAAGTTGTGTTGATGAATCTCGGATGAAATACTGCGCATTGGAGATCTGATCATTATTAGTGTTGGAATTATTAAAGAAATAACTACCGGTTACCTCCAGTTTTTTCCCCCACATATCGGCGTAGTTGATACCGATAGCACTTGTTCTGCTAATGCCACTTTGCTGACCGACCAGAAAGTTATTACTTCCAAAATTGCCGCGACCGCGCCCACCACGGCCTCCTCCGCCTGAGTTTCCTGAAACTCCAAGAAGATCTTCAGAGGAAAAATTCTGTTGGTTAACATTATTGAATAAACCTACAAGCGAGATCCGGCGATCTCCCTTAAAGAAACTTACGTTTCCACCCGCAGAATATCTTTCATCAGTGCCAATGCCCGCATACACCCTGCCGAATTGCCCGTTGCGGGTTCCCGTTTTGGTAACGATATTGATCGCCTTGGTTCCGCTTCCATCATCAAAACCGGTGAATTGCGCCTGGTCACTCAGCTTATCAAACACCTGGATCTTATCAATGATCTCTGCAGGAAGATTTTTTAAAGCAGCAGTGGCATCATCGCCAAAAAACTTCTTTCCATCAACAGTTACGTTCCTTACCTGCTCTCCCTGCGCAGTCACAGTTCCCGATCGATCCACGGTGATGCCTGGCATTTTTTTGATAAGATCTTCGGCATTTGCATCAGGGTTCACCTTAAACTGGCTCGCATTATATTGAGCAGTATCGCCTTTCTGCGTAACAGGCGGAATTTTAGCAACGATAGTAACACCTTTAAGATCTGATCCCTGCCTGAACATTTTCATTTCGCCGAGGTCTCTCTCATTTTCATTGATAGTTAAAAAGGAAACATATTGCTGGTACCCAACAAAGGAAAGCGTGACAATGAAACTGTCTGGCGGCAAAGACTCAAAACGGAATATACCTGCGCTATCGGTAACGGTTGTGCGATATAATGAACTATCAAGTTGCAATAACAATGATGCGGTACTGCCACTCAGCGGCTTGCCAGAGGACTCATCCACTGCAACCCCTGTTATTCTCCCATTTTGAGCAAAAACTTCTGAACTAAAAAACAACAAAGCCAGTAAGCCAATGATTCCTTTGTTCATTCGATTGATTTTTAAACTTATACATCAGACGGAAATTTCTGGAAAACCCGTCGGACTGTTTTAATGTTTCAGTTATTTTAACAAAAACCCGGCCCCGAAGTTTTCCGCATTTCCATTTATCTTGCACAATTAAAACGGTCAAGAAAAATATATGAATTACAGCAAATTAGTGTCCGTAACCGGACTGAGCGGATTGTTTGAACTGGTTTCTACAAAAGCTGATGGCGGAATCGTGAGGTCGCTCGAAGACAAATCAACGAAGTTTGTAAGCAACAGGGTGCACAATTTTTCCCACCTGGAAAGCATAGAAATTTATACGGTAAAAGATAATGTAAACCTTGCTGATGTTTTCATAGCAATGCAGGAGAGTAAGGAAGAACTGCCCGGTGCGAAAGATGATCCAAAAGCTTTGAAAACATATTTTGAAAAAGTTTATCCGGATATGGATTTCGATCGTGTTTATGCAAGTGATATGAAAAAGATGGTGCGATGGTTTACTATCATCCGCGACAATAATATCTCCATTGAAAGATCAACAGAGCATGAGGATAATGAGCCTGAGGTGACCGAAAAAAAGCCTACTGCCAAAGCTATCGTGCCAAAAGCCGCCGCAGTAAAAAACGCGCCCGCTAAAAAAATCAACACGCCGCGAAAGATGGCGTAAAACGTTTTCCGAACTTTTTCAATGAACTACTCAGCCGACATAAAGCCGTTAGCGCGAAATTATTTATCCGAAAGTTTCTCTCCACGCACATGGGAAGAACTTGAGCCCTTGTTCAAAGAACTTCTTAACCGGAAAATTGGAAGTGTTGCAGAACTGGAGCAGTGGTTGAAAGATCAAAGCGAAGTAGAGGCGGTGGTGAATGAAGATGCCTGCTGGAGGCAGATTCGAATGACCTGCGATACTGAGAATAAAACACTGGAAGAAGCATTTAATTATTTCTGCCTCGAAATTCAGCCTAAGATCCAGCCCTTCGCCGATGCGCTGAATAAAAAATTACTTGAAAGCCCTTTTCTCAAAGATCTTGACCAGAAAAAGTATCTTACTTACCTGCGAAACATCCGGAAGAATACTGAACTGTATCGCGAAGAGAACATCCCGCTGCAGGCGGAAGCTTCGGTTCTTCAACAACAGTTTGGGCAGATAAGCGGTGCAATGATGGTTGAGGTTAACGGTAAGGAGTACACGCTTCAGCAGGCTGCAAAATTTCTTGAAAACCCCGATCGCGAACTTCGTGAAAAAGTATATCATAAAATACAACAACGGAGGCTGCAGGATAAGGAGAAACTTGACACCCTTTTCGATCAATTGCTTTCATTGAGAAACAGGGTTGCGAAAAACGCGGGGTTTGAAGATTACACTGCCTACCGTTTTAAGGAACTTGGAAGATTTGATTACTCCCAAACAGATTGTAAGCAATTCCAGGAATCCGTTAAAGAACACGTGCTCCCTCTCGTTAGCGAGATCTATGCAAGAAAAAAGAAAGACCTGGGTGTTGAACAATTGCGCCCGTGGGATCTTGATGCTGAAAGGCCGGGCGTTATGCCTTTACGGCCGTTCGAAAAAGCCGATGAGCTTCTGGATAAATCCGTGAAAGTGTTTAACAAGCTTAACCCTTTCTTTGGCGCATGTTTGAGTAAGATGAGAGACATGAAGCACCTGGACCTCGACAGCAGGAAAGGAAAGGCCCCCGGAGGATATAATTGTCCTCTTGCTGAATCCGGCGCTCCTTTTATTTTTATGAATGCTGCAGGGCAAATGCATGATGTAACCACCATGCTCCATGAAGGCGGGCACGCTGTGCATTCTTTTCTGGCGCATCCACTGGAATTATCGGGCTTCAAAGAATATCCAATGGAAATTGCGGAAGTGGCAAGCATGGCAATGGAACTTTTTACCATGGATAAGTGGGAAGAATTTTTTCCTAAGAAAGATGAATTAAAAAAAGCGCATCGTCACCAGCTCGAAAGAGTGATCACCATTTTTCCATGGATAGCCACGATTGATAAATTTCAGCACTGGGTATATGGCAACCCCGGCCATAGCGTGAGTGACAGAACCAAAGCCTGGCAAGCGATCCTCGGGGAGTTCAGAGATGATGTGGTCGATTACTCGGGGCTTGAAATTTACCGAAGTAATTCCTGGCAGCGACAGTTGCATCTTTTTGAAGTTCCGTTTTATTATATCGAATACGGTATTGCGCAACTCGGGGCAATTGGAATGTGGAAGCAATACAGGGATGATCCAAAAGCCGCTCTGGATAAATACTGTTACGCCCTGAGCCTCGGAGGAACGAGAACCCTTCCGGAATTGTACCAGGCAGCTGGCCTCGAGTTTGATTTTTCTTCAGCAAAGATCAAAAGCCTGATGGATTTTGTAAAGACTGAACTCGATGCAGTTTCATATTAATCTCAACGGCATTCCCTGCAAATCCCTGAAATGATCATTGCGGCGTGCAATTGCCGGAAGCCTCTGGGTAATTTAACCGCAGGCACATCCACCTCTTCAAGACAAGTGGTTTTGTTGCAAAGCGAACAAATGAAATGAATGTGGTTGTCGTGATGATGTCCTTCCACGCAATTATGCCTGCACAATGCATACAGCACTGAATTATCCGTGGTAGGTATCTGGTGGATAATTCCTTTCTCCACAAAGGTTTGAAGGGTTCTGTAAACCGTCACCCGATCGAATGCAGATGAGGTTAGCCTTTCGATATCCGCATGCGCGAGTGCTCCTTCCTTTTCGAGGAACAACTCTAAAATGCGTTTACGCCCCTCCGTTATACTCAGGCCGTTCTTCTTCAATATGGTCAGGTCTTCACTCATCCGGGATTGTTTGAAAAGCCTGTCAGAAATCTTGTTGTCTTCACCTTTTCCCCGAGAAGGCCGCGAATATCCTTCATCATCTGGTCTACTTCATCGCTTTTAAGCCCGTCATAAATTCCGCGAACGCGGCGATTGCGGTCGACCAAGGCAAAGAACTGCGTGTGAATGAACTGGTCTTTAATTTGAGCTGTATCTGGCGTGCCATTGTCTATCATGTAGCCCTTGCGAGCCATGTCGTATAACTCTTTCTTTTCACCAGTTACAAAAAACCAGTTTTTGTTTTCAGAAGGTTGCTGGTTGATCTCACCTGAAAAAGAATAAGAGCCGTCTGTTTTTCTGATCAGTTTTCCTTTCAGCATCTTCTCTTCATAGGCCTTCAATACAGGTACACTGTCGGTTTCAGGCATGCAGGTGTGTGATAAGATCAGGAAGTCAGGCTCGTTCTTATAAGATTCAAAAACCCTTCGCATGTTGGCGTTCATCTTCGGACAAATCCCTTTACAAGTAGTAAAAAAATATTCTGATACATGTACTTTATCCTGTACATCTTTTTGAGTTATCGTTCGTCCGTTTTGGTCAACGAAAGAAAAATCAGGGATCGAAGCATTGATAATTCCCAGTTTAGAGCGGGAAAAATCGTAATCATAAAGGGCGAAAAAAAGAAAACCGCCGGTTAGGATGACGAAAAAAATAATATAAAACCAGGTTTTCTTCATTTCACACCAATTTTTTGCAAAGTTACGCATCCCTTCGCTGAGAAACCAATCCTGGAAACAATTTTGCAACATTATTGCATTTATCTACCTTTGTAACTGATGAAGTTTAAAGCGAACTGGGATGGACTGGGAATTGTAACCTCACTGGCGTGTGCGGTTCATTGTGCTGTACTGCCACTTTTAGTTAACAGCCTTCCTCTATTCGGGATAAACATCATACATCACCCTGCCTTTGAGTGGAGCATGATCGGCCTGGCAATTTTTATCGGTGTTTATTCTCTTCTTCATGGTTACATAAAACACCACCATAACCGCACCCCGCTTCTCATCTTTTCAATAGGCGCGATCTTTTTGATCGTAAAGCAGTTCTTTCATGAGTACCAGATCCCGCTGCTGATACTTGCGGTAAGCTTTATCGTTTATGCGCACTACAGCAACTACCGTTATTGCCACCGCAGCCGCTGCTCTTCCCCGCATCACAGCCATTAACTGGCAGATTTCATTAACTTGTTCGAAAGAATAAAAATGAAAAAAATCATTTTCGTTTTCTCGATAATTTTCTGCAGCAGTTTTCAATGCCATGCGCAAGATGCGGGCGCAGATCAAATCAGGAGCATACTTATCACACAGCAACAGCATTGGAATGAGGGCAGCCTTGAAAAATTTATGGAGCCATACTGGAAGAGTGACTCCTTAACGTTCATTGGCAAAAATGGCGTTACCTATGGCTGGAATAAAACGCTTGCAAACTACCGCCGGAGCTATCCTGACACAACAGCAATGGGAAAGCTCACCTTCGATATTATTGAAATCAGGCGGTTATCAGTGTTGTACTACCATGTTGTTGGAAAGTGGCATCTGTCGCGAAACGCAGGCGACCTGTCAGGACATTTTACATTGCTCATCAAAAGAATCGGAAAGAACTGGGTGATCGTTTCAGACCACAGCAGCTAAGATAAAGGTCGGCAGTCAGGAGCCTGTAGTGATTTCTTTTTACGTCACTTCAACATCATACTATTAAATTCCACGCTGTCGCCGGAAAATACATTGAAATCTACATAAGCATCAATTCCATCAACGCGGCCTCTTTCATTGTGTTGCCAAAATTTCCATTCGCGCCCGATCTTCGGCGAATCAGTTTCATAATGTGCAATCCAAAGCGGATAATCATCGAAGTGACCCAACAGATGTTGCCGGTAGAAATGCGGGCCTGTATAAATGATCGGCCTGATTCCATAATGGTCTTCAACGATCTTCATCCAAATCTTCAGCCCCTCAACCATCCTGTGCGCAGGCATTCCCGAGGTTTCTTCAATGTCTAAAACAGGGGGCAGGTCACCTGTTTGCAATTTCACCTGCTTTATAAAATGTGCAGCCTGTTTCTCCGCCGCAATGGAGGGAATAAAATAGTGATATGCGCCCCTTGGAATTCCTGCTTCGCGACATTTTTTCCAGTTGCGTTTGAACGAACGATCGGTAATGGAAACTCCTTCTGTGGCTTTTATAAAGGCGAAGCCAATCTGTATTTCTTTCACCTGCATTTCCTTGACGAGATTCCAGGATATATTTCTCTGGTAGCGGCTTACATCGATTCCATGAATAGAATATCTTTTAGGAATGCGTATTCCAAATTCCGGATAATGAACCCTTGCACCGGTGAAATATTCGCGGGTATAAAAAAACATCATCGCAATTGCGCAAAGACCAATTACGGTTGCAAGTATCGCTGGGGCAAGTTTTTTCTTTCTCTTCTTCGCCACTTACTTCAATATCTTTTTCACCAAAATATCGCCATTGCCTGTTCGTGCGCGGAGATAATAGATCCCTGATGCATACCTGCTCATATCTAAATTGAAAAACGCAATGCTGTTAACGAGAGTTTCATTCTTTTTCCAGATGAGTTGCCCGATTGAGTTGTACAAGCCTAGCTGCACCGTTTCTCCCTCCAGATCGTGAAGGAACACGGAAACAGGGCCCCTGGCGGGATTTGGATATACATCTATCCCTGCAGTTCCTGATCCTGCATAGGCAATTTTTTCAGAAGTGTTGTTGCGCGATATCAACCAGTATTCAGGATCAACAATCACCGTATCCGGAATGAATCCAAGATTCACACGAAATACCTGGTCGTTCATCATTGCATCAACGGTCACTGATTTTTCAGTGAAGGCATTTTTAAACAGGAGAGGCACGGGCATTTCAAAAAAAGATACGGAGGGATGAGAGGTCGTTTGCGATATTTTTATCTCCACAAGGCTCGCGCCGATAGGGGTCCAGCTTACATGATAAGAAGGATATCCTTCACCCTCATACCATTGCTGAAAGAATGTAGTGAGGTCTTGCCCGCTTGCAGCTTCAAGATGCGCTTTCAAAACGGGGGTGCGGGCGAAGCCATACTTCACTGCCGGATCATTAAGGTAATTTCTCACACCACGAAAAAATGCTTCGTCGCCCAATTTGAACCTTAACATATAGATCACGTGTGAACCTTTGTTGTAAGAAAGCCTGTTGCTGAATATGCGGCCAACATCGGTGGTATCATCCACTTTCAATTTACCACCCGGAAATGATGTGATGTCATTCACCTCGGCCCTACGGTTAGGGATAGACGAAGATGGATATGCCTTTTCCATATAGTAGGAAGCCATGTGGGTAGCAAACCCTTCATTGAGCCAGATGTCGCTCCAGGAGCCGGTGGTAACCATATCCCCGAACCATTGGTGAGCAAGCTCATGGGCCATCAATCTTTCATCCGGCGAAACGATGAAAGAGTTGGTTTGATGCTCCATTCCTCCGCCCCAGCCAAATTGTGTATGACCATACTTTTCGTTGATGAAAGGATATGGCGCTATCGAATCATGAAAAAGTTTTAACTGATCAAGCACCGGTTGTACGTTGCTTTGAAATATTACTTCATGTTCAGGATAACAATACGTGATCATTGGCAGGTTCACCGAACCAAGCTGAACGCTGTTTTCAAACACAACGTAATCGGTGACTGCGAAGGCAACGAGGTAGCTTGCTATGGGATAACGATGCTTCCACTCCGTTTGCATCATCCCGCCTGTTAAATTCGATTCCCTTTGCAACATACCGTTCGAGGATGCTTTGTATTGGTCAGGGTGAACCAGGTTAATGTCAATTGAATCGGCCTTATCATCCAAACCATTTTTACATGGCCACCAATCCATCGCCCCATAAGGTTCACTCAGGCTCCACAATACCGGCACCCCGTTGTGTGAACTTTGTATGAAAGAGCCGAAACCGGTAGTTGGTGGAACTCCGCCATAAAAGATCCTGAAAGAATCGGAAGAGCCTGCGCTAACCGGACCGGCAAGCTGAACTTCAACACCATCGGGAGGACGGGAAAAAGTAAGATGAATATCGCCACGCTTTACCGAATCAACCACAAGGTCATCTACCAGGTCCATCATCACTGAAGCCAAGGCCTGTGTTGCCTTGAAATGCACAGCCACAGATCCATCAATTCTTCTTACGGCAGGGTCAACCCTCCAGGTGCAATTGTAATAATGTACATCCGCCCCGGGCGTTGCGGCAGTGCGCGCGAGATTAAGCATATGCCGGGCCCGTTGCATCTCCATTTCCGAAACTGGGAGAAACTGTTTACATTCAACCGGTTGCGCGAAAATTTGTGTGGAAAAAAGCAGGGTAAAGCAAAAGATAAAACGCATTTTATTAACGGGATTTAGCAGTAATTTCGGCAATATTTTTCAAAGGAGTTCGTTATAGATTTCGCTTATTGATTATAACCGTGTATTTCTAACCGACACCTCGTTCAATATCCTTAAAACCAATGAAAGTACTTTTTGCTTCCTTAGCAACGCTATTCTTTTCATTTGCCGGAAAAGCAGGCAATTATTCTCCGCTGAACGACAGCTCTAGGATCGTTCGAACCGTCACCATAGAAAAATGCACTGAAGTTCTTGAAGCAAATGTTGTTTTTCCTGAACTGTTGCAGGATCATGAAGAGGCCTCTCTGGACTACATCGAAAAGTTTGCATCAAACCGGAGAGACTATCTCATCCGCATGTACAACAAGAGCAAAAAATATTTCTCCAGGATCAACCTGATATTTAAGCGCTATAATATTCCCAAAGAGTTCTGTGTTCTCATTGCCCTTGAAAGTGCTTTCAATGCAAATGCAGTTTCCTCTGCGGGCGCTGTAGGCTATTGGCAATTCATGGAAGAGGTTGCTAAAGAGTATGGATTGCGCACCTTGCCAATATCAGATCTCAAAAAACCGGCAACCAGGGCTGTGAAAGGGAAAGCCGCCCCTGTAGATGATAGAAAAAATTTCATAAAATCGACGCATGCCGCCGGTCGCTACTTGAAAGACCGTTCCAGAAATTTAAATAACGATTGCCTCCTCATTGCCGCGAGTTACAACTGGGGCGTGGGAAATGTATGGAACTCGCTTCAGCGTACCGGGAAGCGCGATGCAAATTTTTGGGACATAAAAAAATACCTTCCCGCAGAAACAAGATCTTACGTGATGAACTTCATCGCTATGAATGTGATCTTCCATAACTACGATAAATTTTTGAAGAAAGAACTGCGATTCCGCGACCAGGTTATCACCGTACCCGACCCTTCTGAATCTACTGCCATGTTGCAAACCAGGTAATATAGTTACAGGGTGTATCAACTACCTTTGTAAAATGCCTGCCTTTCATTTTCAGGATAGTGTAAACCTTTTGCGCAAACTCACCCCCGCCAGGTTGTGGAATGCTGCAAAGGTGTATGGCAGCTTTCATCTGAGCAGGATCACCGGAAAACCCATTCAGTGGGGCCTGCCGGTTTCAGTTTCCTTTGAACCGACAACAAGTTGCAATCTCCGCTGCCCGGAGTGCCCGAGCGGATTACGTGCTTTCACCCGCCCTACAGGAATGCTCAACCCTGCATTCTTTGAAAAAACTATCAACGAAATTCACCGTGAGCTGCTTTATCTGATCTTTTATTTCCAGGGTGAACCTTTCCTCAACCCATCCTTTTTGGATATGGTGCGATACGCATCATCAAAAAAAATTTACACCGCCACTTCCACTAATGCGCACTACCTAACGGATACGGTTGCACGAAAAACAGTGGAAAGCGGTTTGGACCGCCTCATCATTTCGGTTGACGGAACCACGCAGGAGGTGTATGAACAATACCGGGTGGGAGGCAAACTCGAAAAGGTACTTGCCGGCGCCGCTAACGTAGTAAAATGGAAGAAGGAACTGCAAAGCAAAACACCCTTTATCATCTTCCAGTTTCTTGTGGTGAGGCCTAATGAACACCAGGTGGAAGAAATAAAAAAGCTGGCAGCGGACATCGGCGTGGACCAGGTTCGTTTCAAAACTGCGCAGGTATACGATTATGAAAATGACCCGAACCAACTGATACCGGAAAAAGAAAACTTCAGCCGTTATAAGAAGAATTCCGATGGTACATATATTGCTAAGAATAAATTGGCCAATCATTGCTGGAAGTTGTGGCATGCAAATGTGATCACATTCGACGGACTGGTTGTTCCCTGTTGCTTTGATAAGGATGCCCAACACAGGCTTGGAGATCTGAAAGAATCAACATTCCGGGAAGTTTGGAACAGCAATGGATACAGGAAATTCAGGAAAACCCTTTTAACCGGCAGAAAACAGATAGACATCTGTTCAAACTGCAGCGAAGGCGTTTCCGTTTGGAAATAGCTTTAACTTTCATTGATGGAAAATGCGATCTTTAATGACAGGCTGCGGCAGGTATTGCTACTGGCTCTTATCATCTTCCTGCTGTTTATTCTTATCGGCAATCTCTATTTTCTATTGCCGGGAATGCTTGGAGGAATCACACTTTACATCTTAGGAAGAAGTCTTTACTTCCGGCTCGTATTTAAAAAAAAATGGAGTAAAAGCTGGACTGCCCTGCTATTCATCTTCACCTTTTTGATCATCGTTGCCATCCCCATTTACATAAGCGTTGAACTGGTTTCTCCAAAAATAAATGAGCTTATGAAAAACCAGGATAAGGTGATGGCTTCACTGCACATTTTTTCCGAACGGGTTTATAAACTCACAGGTTTTAAGCTACTGGAACCAGAGAATGTAAAAGGTATTTCAGAAAAGATCAGCAACATGGTGCCGCGCCTCCTCAACAGTACGGCAAACATTCTCACCAACCTGATCATGATGTTCTTCCTGCTGTATTATATGCTCGTAAACGGGGGACAGTTGGAGCGCTACCTTCAGAAAATTATTCCGCTGGAGCGCGCCAACGTAGATAAACTTGCTTCAGAAACAAAAACACTTATCCGCGCAAATGCTCTTGGCATACCGATCATCTGCCTGATACAGGGCATCGCGGCAACGCTGGGATATTGGATCTTCGGGGTTGAAGACTGGCAACTCTGGGGCTTTGTCACCGGAGTATTCGCATATTTTCCTCTCGTCGGCACCATGATCGTTTGGGTGCCGCTGGTGGTGTACCAGTTTTCTATGGGCGACAACATAATGGCTACAGGCCTCACCATCTACAGCATCGTAGTCACCGGCAATGTCGACTACATCACAAGGCTTTCACTGATGAAGAGAATGGGAAATGTTCACCCACTAATCACCGTGCTCGGTGTGATCGTTGGACTGGGGCTTTTTGGTTTCGTAGGCCTCATCTTTGGGCCATTGCTCGTAAGCTATTTTCTAGTGCTGGTAAAAATTTACATGAACGAATTCACGGAGAATAAAGAAACCGACTAGCTTATTTTGCCGGGCTTTTTTTGTCGGAAGAATTATTTACCCCGCAGTTTTTCATTACTCGCCTTCAGTGGCGTCGCACTCTTGTACACCGGTCCCCCGCTGAGCATTCACGTTTCCACAGTCATAAAAACGACCCTGAAAATTCACTTCAAAAAAAGTTCAAAAAAATTTTTCGGGAACGGTCCTCTTGTGGAAAAAGTCAAAAAAAAGACCTAACAAAGGCAATGGATATTCCACACAAAAATCCTTTACAACCCTTGCAGGTTCTATCATTCAGGAAATATGGTACTGTGGATACGGAGATACAGATACGTATTGAGCAAAAATCGTGCAAATCTCAAAAAAATTTATAGATTCGCTTCGTTTCCAAGAGGAGAGTTTGTACTTTTACCGCTCAACGGTAATTGTGTCACGATAACCTGACCGGTTAAAAAACAATTTGAATTATGGCCTTACACCAGAGTTTACAACAAAAATTACTTCAGAAACTTTCTCCACAGCAGATCCAGCTTATGAAGCTGCTGCAGGTTCCTACGGCGATACTGGACGAACGGATCAAGGAGGAGATTGAAGAAAATCCCGCTTTAGAACAGGGAGAGGAAGGCCATGAAGAAGAATTCGAACAGCAGGATGACTTCGAAAAAACAGAGGAAGAGTTCGAACCCGATGGCAGCCAGGATGATTATGAAAATATCGACATCAGTGAATACGTGCATGATGGCGATGATGAGATCGGCGATTACCGTATGCGTGATGATAATTATCCGGAGCAGGATGACAACCGCGTAATTCCGCATAAAGTGGAAACTTCCTTTAACGAATTGATGTTGCAGCAGCTTGGCTTGCTGAAACTGGACGAAAAACAAAGAAAGATCGCGGAACATATTGTGGGCAGCCTGGACGAAGATGGCTACCTGCGCAGAGAGATCCCGGCCATAATTGATGACCTGGCTTTTCGCCAGAATATTGATACTGATGAGGAGGAACTTTCTGAGATCATATTAATGGTGCAGCAATTCGATCCTCCCGGGGTTGGGGCGCGCAACCTGCAGGAATGTCTTCTGCTTCAGCTGGAAAGAAAACCTGGTGGTGAAAAGACCATCCAGCTTGCCATTAAAGTGTTGGAGAAATACTTCGACGAGTTCACCAAGAAGCATTACGAAAAGATCCAGCGGGGCCTAGATCTTTCTGACGAACAACTTCGCGACATCATCGCGCAGATTGTTAAACTCAACCCCAAGCCCGGAGGCATTGTAGGCGATCAGAATAAGGGCGAAAATTATGTTATCCCTGATTTCTTCATTGTAAACAACAATGGTAAACTGGAGCTAACATTAAACAGCAAGAACGCGCCGGACCTGCGCATCAGCGAAGGATACCGCGACATGCTTAAAGATTATGAGAAAGGTAACAAGAAAGATAAACGCCAGAAAGAAGCAGTTCTCTTCATCAAGCAAAAAATAGATTCAGCTAAATGGTTCATCGACGCAATAAAGCAAAGGCAGAACACATTGATGAACACAATGGAAGCGATCATGAATTACCAGCGCGATTTCTTCCTCACAGGAGATGAAACCGACCTGCGACCAATGATATTAAAAGACATCGCTGAAAAAACCAATCTTGATATTTCAACCGTTAGTCGTGTAGCCAACAGTAAGTTTGTGCAAACGGAATTTGGAAGCTACAGGCTAAAGTTTTTCTTTAGTGAAAGGCTTCAGACAGATTCAGGCGAGGAAGTAAGTACCAGGGAGGTGAAAAAAATTCTTACCGACCTCATCGGTGAGGAAAGTAAAAAACATCCTTATAGCGACGAAAAATTAACCGAACTGTTGCAGGAAAAAGGATATAATATTGCACGCAGAACGGTGGCAAAATACAGGGAGCAACTGAACATTCCTGTAGCTCGACTGCGAAAAATATTGTAATGGTTAACCAGGTTTCATTCCGCGAAGACGCGCCTGTAAGGTTTAACGAGCAGCCAACTGTTGCAGAAAAGATCATCGGGCATTTTTTTTCCGTGATCATGCACCCGGTTTTTGTTCCGGTGTACGTGGTGGCCTTCCTCATCTATTTTCACCCTGATGCATTCAACGGGTTTTCCGAAAATGCGAAATTCAAAACGCTTGTTATAGTTGGAATAAACCTTGTTTTTTTTCCATTGCTTTGCGTTCTTCTTTTACGTGCTGTGGGTTTTGTTTCTTCCATCTTACTTCAAACAAGAAAAGATCGCATCATTCCTTATATCGCAGTGGGAATATTTTATTTCTGGGCCTACACGGTTTTTCGCGGCCAACCACAATACCCCGATCTTCTGGTATTCTTCCTGCTCGGAATTTTTCTCGCATCCTCTGCCGGCCTGCTGGCGAACATATATTTTAAGGTGAGTATGCATGCATTAGGTATGGGCGGAATGCTCGGCTTTTTTCTTGTGCTGTTCTCCACAAATTCTATCCTGATGAGCTGGCCGCTTGCTTTTTCCATTATTCTCTCAGGACTTGTATCCTCTGCACGGCTAATGGTTTCCACCCACCATCCCCGTGATTTGTATGTAGGTCTTCTCCTGGGAATGTTAAGCCAATTCGTAGCAGCTATCTACATTTTATAAGTCAGGATTTTCTAAAACTGAGAACTAAAACATATTACGAAAGAAAAGAAGGATCAGATAGAAGAAGAGACCCGAACCTGATTCTGCCTTCAGACTGCTGACTACAGAATACCGACTACAGACTAAAAAACTTTCACCAATAGAAGAAACCCCGTCCAATACCGGGGTCCTTCATTGTCCTGTAGTGCCTAACAAAAAGCGTTTCGAATATTAATTAGTCGGTTGATTCATTCATTTAAGGCTCCGGAAACAGGATCTGTGAAGGAAGGTGTTTTTCACAGGTTATCTCCGTTATGGTTCAGTTGGTTAGTTGAATATATAAGCGAATCAGGCGAAAGAATATTGTGTTTCAGGCAAGTAAAGTGCAAATATTTTTTTTGCTGATGAGTATATGAAACAAAAATGTGTTGCGCACCTGATAGGAATGTTCCATTGTTACGCTGTTTAAAATCATCTTGCTGATTCGGTAAAAATCAGACAACAATCTGGCAATGCCAGCCCACTCGTACAGTGTGACGCCTCCTTCATCCTTTTTCTACGAAAAGATTCGTTTCATTCATCCAGCTTTGTTGAAAATGAGATTATGAAAAGTGTTTTGTTAGCCGCTTTCCTCACAATGAACACCCTCGCATCACTTGCTCAATCTACCGTTGAAGCCAGGGTTATAACCGGCGAAGGGAAACCTTTTGAAAATGCAACGGTTGTTTTGAGACGCGCATCAGACAGTTCATTATACAAATCAAATATTACAGATGCTTCGGGACTTGCAGAGTTTAAAGACGTACCGCAGGGAGAATATTTAATTTCCGGTACGGGAGCGGGCTACCTTCAGAAAGATCTGGCTGCGATATCTGTTACCAATGAAAAGACAGCACAGGTGGAGATAAAACTTGAAGCAGATGCTAAAGCAATGCAGGAAGTGACTGTAACCGCGAAAAAACCTTACCTGCAAAAGCTTCATGACCGGCTGGTGGTGAACGTGGAAAACAGTATTGTAAATGCAGGAAGCACGGCCTTTGAAGTACTTGAGCGCGCTCCCGGGGTGTTGATCGATCAAAACGATCAGATAGCGCTGCGGGGAAAACAAGGTGTTATCATAATGATCGATAGCAAACCAAGTCCGCTTAATGGTGCAGACCTCGCGAACTATTTACGTGCACTTCCTTCCTCTGCAATTGAACGCATCGACCTCATCACGAATCCTTCTTCAAAATATGATGCTGCGGGAAATGCCGGTATAATAGACATCCGGATGAAGAAAGATAAACGCATGGGAACAAATGGATCAATCACTGCAGGGTATGGCCAGGGAGTATATCCAAAAGCAAACGCCGGCATCACCTTCAACCATAGAAAACAAAAACTGAACTTGTTCGGTAACTATAATTATGTGTACAGGAAACACCTGAACCACCTGATACTGGACAGGAATTTTTATCGCGAGAAAAATTTTACGGGCGCAGATTTCAAAGACAACTATTCAACAGCGCCGGCGAACGGGCACACCTTGCGCTTCGGTGCAGATTATAATGCAGGTAAGAGGTCTATCATCGGCCTCATTGCAAATGCGGGCTTCACTGATCTTCGCAGAAACAACCGTAACAGCTCTCTGGTAATAAATGACTCGCGTGAAATAGAAAGCAGTTTCAGAACCAATGCAGACAACAGCGATGACTACCAGAACTACCTGTTCAACATTAATTTCAAACACAACTTCCGGCAGGCAGGCCGTGAACTTACCGCTGATGCCGATTACGGTCTTTACAACAATCTTTCAAATTCGACTACGCATACCCGTTACTTCGATGTAAATGGCAATCCCTCTTTCCCTGACTATATATTAGACGGGCGCCAGGAAGGTAATCTTGAATTTTACACAGGCCGCGTGGACTATATACATCCGTTAAAAAATAAAGCTTCAATAGAAGCGGGCCTGAAAACAAGCCTCGTTTCTTCAGACAATGATGCGAAGTTTTACGATATGAGCACGGGTACACCTGTAAATGATCAGGGAAAAACAAATCATTTCCTGTACGACGAAAACAACAATGCGGCGTATCTTAATGTTAAGAAGGATTTCAAAAACTTCGACCTTCAATTAGGATTAAGAGCTGAGCAAACCAATATCAAAACTTACCAGGAGATTGGCGCAGTAAGGTGGGATTCTTCCTACCTGCAATTATTTCCGACTGCATTTTTTAATTACAGGATAAAAGAAGACAGAACTCTTGGAATATCGGTAAGCAGGCGTATAGACAGGCCCGGATATTCTCAACTGAACCCATTCCTGTTTTTAATTGATGTAACTACATATTCAACCGGAAACCCGGCTTTGCTGCCACAGCTTACCTGGCAGTACGAGCTGTCTTATACACACAAGGCGATAAACCTGTCGGCAAATTACAGCCACACTGCAAACAACCAAAACGTAGCCATAGCGCGTTTTGCAGATGTGTTCCCCAACATTCCGCAAGGCGACAACGTTACGGTGCAGATCCCGGTTAATATCAGCACATCAGATTTCTTTGGACTATCATTTTCAGCGCCGCTCAAGATCAATAAATGGTGGAGTATGACAAATAACGGCGACATATTTTACAATCATTTCAACGGCAAACTCGGCGATACAAAACTCGACAAGGGAAAGCCCGGTGTTGCTTTGAGGAACAACAACACCTTTACGTTAAAAAATGGATGGTCTGCCGAACTGAGTGAAGTTTACAATTCCAGCGGCCAGTATGGCTTCATGGTGGCCGACCCGCAATGGGGAATTTCAGCAGGCGTTCAAAAGACAGTACTCAATAAAAAAGGCACGGTGCGTTTAAACGTTACCGATATTTTCTGGACAAACCTCCCGAAGGCAGTGATCACATACGAAAACTATGTAGAGAAATGGAGTGCGAAAAGGGAAACGCGTGTGGTGAATCTCGGCTTCACTTACCGGTTCGGAAAAAATACCGTACAGGCGGCAAGGAAAAGAACAACCGGTTCGGAAGAGGAAAGGCAGAGAGCGGGAGGATAGGAGGGTGAGTTTGTAGTTTGTAGTTAGTAGTTGATAGTTCAAAACATTCCGTTCAGTTTAGACCTGCTCAACACTGTAAGAGTTTGCTGCTTTACATGTTAGTTTTTGGTTCGAAATATAATTACACAGGCCCGCAATTTTCATTGCGGGCATTTTTTTCTGAACCCTTTCACTTACTTCCTGCATATACCATGCGGCCCGCGCCCTTCCCGTTCACCTTTTATCGATTCGTGTGCAAAAAAATCTCTGCATCTTTCTTTCCCATGAACTGCACAAGGTGCCGGTAAAAATGGCTGTAATCGTAGTAGCCATAATTTGAAAAACACCATCCGGCATTTGTATTCATTTCAGTCAACGCCTTTCTTATTCGCATCAGTTGAAGTGTCTTTTTACTGCTAAGACTGGTTGCACATTCGAAATAACGGTGAAGGGTACGCGAAGAAATTGAACTCCCTGATGCCAGTTCTTCAATGCCCAAATTGAAATCGTTATTTTGAAAACATCTCCGGAGAATTGATGAAACGGTATTTACAGGAGCAGCGATCTTATCATTCCTTTTTAAAATATTGTTGAAGCAGGAGGTTAGGATCTCTACCCGGTGATCAAAAGCGGGAGCATCTTTCACCTGGTCAATCGCATGTTTATCTATCAGGTAACTTAGGGGGCTCATGGACTTTCGGTATTCTGAAAAGTCAATTTTTTTCTCCAGCAGCACCGGTGACAACCTGAACTTGATTCCAAAAATTTCATTTCCTGTTTTGTGAAAACATTCGATACGCTGGTGCCGTGGAAGAAAACTGTCTCCTTTTATGGAAAATTTCTTTTCTCCCACCATCATCACATAAGGAGTTCCCATGTTTATAAGGTAGGAGTAGCCGGTATTAGGGAAGAGCACATCTGAAAAGCCTGAAGGATGTTTTTCCAAAACTTTTGAAAACCGCGTTTGCCAGAAAAAATCAATGTATTCCGCGAGCTTTCCCGAAGGATATTTACGGAAGTAGTTTTTCTCGAAGTGAGCACGATCGATAAATTCAACGTGCTGCATTATTTAGGGTTGAATGTTGATCAAACCCTGTTTTACAGGATGTTCTACACAGTGATAGGGCAGGCTGATGGCCGATGAAATGACCGTATCAGGCCTGTAATAAACTGAGGTAAGAGGCGGCAACACGATATGAAAAGTTGTACTGTCGCTGCTCATCAGCGTGTGAGTGACGGGTGTTCGGTTTACAAATTGAACGGCGCCACCGTTTACCAGGTTTACTTCAATTGGAGAAAAGGCGCTGTCTTCAACGAATATATATTTAGCGGGCAAGCCACCACCGCCGATATTATCACTTTCATCCTTGCTGCAACCCAACATTAAACCCATAGCAAGGATCCCCATAAACAATAGTCTTTTCATTAAGCGCAATTTGGAGCGCCAATTTACGTAAAATCAGCAACCTTTCAGTGCCTGCAGAATTCAAAGATCTTTTCCGCGAGCAACAAGGGATCTGCTTTTTCCAAAGCGTGCGGAACTCCGGTAAGTGAAACCGCAAAGGCATCAGGAATTTCCTTTGCTGCGTTCTGCGTTTCTTCCCAGGAAACCATTTTATCTTCCGACCCGTGCATCAAGAGGACCTTTGCACCAATTTTAGCGTATGTATTCTTATTTAACAAAGGATGCATTCCTAATTCACTCATCATCGTTGCAGTGTTCGATACCAGCTCAGTCCAATCATCTCCATGCTGCTTCTCCAGCGAATTTGCAAAAGCAGGAACCTTTTCTCTGATAACAGCCGGGTCAAGCATCCTGATTTCTTTTTCGGCGGTAACTTCATTCCATGCTAGCTTTGTGCCAAGCGTAATCACCTTATTCACATTGTATTCGGCGGCAAGAGCGAGGGCAGCATAGCCTCCCATGCTGTACCCAAAGATATTTAAAGGCCCGCCAACAGATTCGCTGACATATTTTTTTACGAAGTTTACCAGCTGCTGCATAGTGAAGGGCGTTTTATCGGCCATACCGTGACCGGGAAAACTAAGTGCATGAACAATTGCTGAACGTTCTAATTCGCGCTGCAGAGGTATGAACTGGTCTGCCGTTGACAGTGCGCCGTGTAATAAAAGGATTTCCATTGTAAAATGAAGATACGTGCTTAACAACAGCGTTTGCTGTAAACCTGCTGAATAGCGAACCTAATGTACAAGAGTGCGACGCCACTGAAGCCGACGGGAGGATATATGCCCGGACAACAATAATTCTTCCTCTGAAGCGGCATGGCACTTAAAACAAATGTGCTCATTCAAAATTTATCATTTAAAATCTATAATGTATAATTTTCCCCCCTCTACCCCTTTTTCCTTCCTTTCCGAAAAAATCCCTGCCTAAATAAAATTACCTTTGCATGATGCGGAAATACCTGGAAGAACTGAATGAACAACAAAGGGCGGCTGTGTTGCATAAGGATGGTCCGTTGATGATAATTGCGGGCGCAGGAAGCGGAAAAACGAAGGTGCTTACCACTAGGATCACTCACCTGATGGCAGAACATGGAGTGGATGCGTTCAACATACTTGCCCTCACTTTCACCAATAAGGCGGCGAAGGAAATGAAGGAAAGGATCGCGCGTACACTTGGCACCACGGAATCGCGAAATTTATATATTGGCACATTTCACAGTGTGTTCGCACGGGTACTTCGCGGTGAGGCACCGAAGCTCGGGTATCCCTCAAATTTTACCATTTACGATACTGATGATGCAAAAAGTGTAGTGAAGGCTGTCATTAATGAAATGAATCTTGATGACAAGCAGTACAAACCCAATGTTATTTACAACCGGATCTCGGCCGCGAAGAACAGTCTTGTGCTGCCGGCACAATATATGGGCGACGGATTTCTATTGCAGGAAGACACGCGCGCTAATCGTCCGCTGATGGGCAAAATTTATGATGCCTATTGCAAACGCTGCTTTAAAAACGGCGCAATGGATTTTGATGACCTGTTGCTGAATATGTATGTGTTGCTCACCAACTTTCCCGAATCCCTCAGCAAATACCAGCATAAATTCAGGTACATATTGATTGATGAGTACCAGGATACAAATCCTGCACAGTATGAGATAATCAAACTGCTTGCGGCAATGCATGAAAATGTATGCGTGGTTGGTGATGATGCGCAGAGTATTTACAGTTTCCGCGGAGCTACAATTCAAAATATACTACAGTTTCAAAAGGACTATGAAGATGTAACGGTGGTTAAACTTGAACAGAATTACCGCAGTACAAAAAAAATATTACATGTTGCCAATGAGGTGATCGCACAGAATAAGGGACAGATAGAGAAACGCCTGTTCACTGATAATGCTGAAGGAGAAAAGATAAAACTCGTTCGCACCGTTACTGATAACGAAGAAGGAAAGTTTGTTGCGGACACGGTGCAGGAATTAAAATTGCGCAATCATTTTTTCAATAAAGATTTCGCTATCCTTTACCGTACCAATGCTCAGAGTCGCAGTTTTGAAGAAGCTTTGAGGAGAATGGGGATCGCATACCGCATCTATGGTGGTATGAGTTTCTACCAGCGAAAGGAGGTGAAAGACCTTATTGCTTACCTGCGTATCGTTGTGAACCCCGGAGATGAGGAAGCATTAAAACGCATCATCAATTACCCGGTACGCGGAATCGGCAAAACATCGCTGGAGCGCTTAATACTCGCCGCGAACACAAATGAAGTAAGCGCTTGGGAAGTATTGAATAAGGCTGCGATGTATGGCTTTAAGGGAAGTACACTGGAAAGCATGAATGACTTTGTGCTGATGGTAAAAATGTTTCAAAGCGAATTGCCAAAGCTGAATGCTTACGATCTCGCATTTCTGGTAGGAAAAAACACCGGGCTTGTGAAGGAGTTGTTCAATGATAAAACAACTGAAGGTTTGGCGCGATATGAGAACGTTCAGGAATTATTGAATTCCATAAAAGAATTTACCGAAACCCCCATGAATGAAGAGGATGGAGAGGTGGGCGATAAAAGCCTCGGCGCATATCTTCAGCAGATCGTTTTGCTCACCGATGCAGATGAGAACAAAGATGATAGTAATGTGGTGAAGCTGATGACCATACATGCGGCGAAGGGTTTGGAATTTCCCGTGGTATTTGTAGGAGGATTGGAAGAAACACTTTTCCCGAATGCAATGAGCATTAATACAAGGGAGGATCTTGAAGAAGAAAGACGACTTTTTTATGTTGCCGTTACGAGAGCGGAAAAATATTTATACCTCACCTATGCAAATGCGCGTTACCGTTTTGGGCAATTGCAACAAAATGAACCGAGCAGGTTTTTGGAAGAGATCCCCAATGATCATATAGATAAAAGCTATGCCGGTGGCAATGCGCGCAACAATGCCACGACAGGCTGGGGTGCAGGATCGGCATTTGAGAGAATGCACCGCGGATTCGGCTCTCAATCGCAGGCTCCGCAACCAAAGAGGTCTGTAGTTAGCAGCATCCAGGCCAGGCCGCAGGTAAAGGAGCATGTGCCCACGGAAAACTTCACTGCGAGCAACCTTGACAATTTACAGGCAGGGCAGAGGGTTGAGCACCAAAAATTTGGCTTTGGCGAAGTAAAGAAAATGGAAGGTGCGGCTCACAACCCTATTGCAACAATTCATTTCGAATTGAACGGCGAAAAAAAAATAATGCTGAATTACGCCAAATTGAGAATTGTGGAATGATATAGGTAAATTAGAAAGAAATTCTTTTTGGTATGATCCGCTACTTTGTTTCTGTTTTCTTTATTATATCAGTTCCAGCTATTGGTTGTGCGCAAAGGGTTGTGCGAAAAGGTGTGACGCCTGTTAACAAGCCGCAAACTGCAAAGAAGGCTGAAAAATATTCCCCCGATCTGTTTCGCGGGAAATGGCAGGAGGTGAAACGTGTTGCCGGCAAGAGCGCGGTAGATTTTGAAGACACCTTATACCTCAATTTTTTCAAGCGCGATTCGGTAATTACACGACATGCAGGGATGCAGATGAGCCAGAAGGGTTTGGTTCAGGTTGATGGCAGCCAGGCATTTTTCGCCGGTGACGACTATACCATCCTTCGTTTCCAAAAGAATCTGGTGCTGGATGACGGAGTTTACATTCGCACATTGGAAAGCCGGGAAGCATTTTATGCTGATTCCTTAGGGTTAATAAAGGTGCCCAGGGAAAATATTAAGGATCCGGTGGTGATAGATCTAAAACTCTTACCTGGAAAATGGCATGTTTACCGTACGCAGTCAACTCCCGGAGAAAGCGTTCCTGATTCTGTGCTGATACGGAGCATTGAATTTAAAGAAGGGGGGAAGACAGGCACCATGGGTGTTCAGAAAAAAGGGTTGATGGAAAGTGTTTCATTTGATGCGGAGGTTGATGGCACCCAGATGTCGCTTAAAACTTCTGCCGGGATGTGGCATTTTCGTTTTTATAAAATTTCATCTAAGGAAATCATCTTCGGCAACATGGGAGGGATTGTTTACTTCGCAAAGCAGTTCTAAGGAAATTCAAAAGGAAGAATTCAAAATTCAAAAGTAGAAACTTTTCCAGGTGTTTATTCGTTTCCCGCAAAGAAGCTAAGAGAACAAGGGCGCGTAGAAATCACGGCGTAATTTTCACTGCTGACTACCGATCACGGACTTACGACTAACGACTATTTTCTCCCCTCAAAATAATAATGCCCGATCACGTCAAAACTAAACAGGCAGTCTTCCAACACCTGGCCGGAACCTATGTTGTGCACGATGAGGTATCTTTCACCATCGTTCGACAAACGGTTCACCACCATACCTATATGTGTTCGCCCATTTTGTAAACGCCATGCAACAATATCTCCCGGCAGGTAGGCCTTCCCGTTAGTACCGCCTGCCTTTACCTCCGCATGTCGTGAAAAAAATTCCATGAGGTTTGGCACCCGACGGTGGTCAATATTTCTATCGGGCCCGGGAAGTCCCCATAAACGCGGATAATCTTTCCATCTTCGTTTCATGTCTTCATGAACAAGTTTTTGAAGGTCTGTCCCGATCTTCCTGAAAGTTCTGATCACCACATCCGTACAAACGCCCTTGTTTTTCGGAACATCTCCACCGGGATACGCGATGGTAAAATAAGCGGCATCGTAATCAACACGGTCTTCAATAAGTGATAAGGCTGCCTCAGATAGCTTTTCACGTTTGTCGGATATGGGCTGTGGTATAAAGCTGTGAGAAGACTCACCCACCGCAGACTGTTGTTTTGGCCCTCCACAACCCAGAGCGAGGAAGAGCAGGAAGGATGCAAGCCTTAGCATGGTTTTTCTTTTAAATTTCGGCCATACAGTATCTATATCAAAAGTGTATGTGTTAAGCTAAATGTTAAAACATTCTTGAAGCTCCGTTTCAGTTCTTCATGCCCGGGAGAAAGTAACCGGTTCTTAGTAACTTTGCTGCGTTGCATAAGTAACACAAATAAATTTTACAAAGATGATTAAGACTGGTAATCCTGTTATAAGCATATACACAGAAATGACGCCTAACCCGGAAACGATGAAGTTTGTGGCCAACAAATTATTATACCCGGGCAAAAGCATAGATTTTCCTGATGTTGACAGCGCTAAACCATCTCCGCTTGCACAGGAGCTTTTTACTTTTCCATTTATTAAATCTGTTTTCGTTGCAAGCAATTTTGTTACGCTTACAAAAACAACCGACACTGAGGACTGGCAGGATGTTATACCTACCATTAAACAATTTCTAAAAGAATATCTGGAAGAGGGGAAGACTGTTGTAAACGAAGACCAGGTGGCTGTGATGAAGCCTGAAAGTTCAAACACGGTAAACGCAGATGATGATGACGTGGTAAAACGTATCAAAGAACTTTTGGAAAACTATGTAAAGCCGGCTGTTGAAATGGATGGTGGTGCGATACAATTTAAAAGCTACGAAAATGGTAAAGTGAATTTGCTGATGCAGGGGAGCTGCAGCGGCTGCCCTTCATCTATGATAACGTTGAAAGCAGGCATTGAAGGTATGATGAAAAGAATGATCCCAGAAGTAAATGAGGTAGTGGCCGAATCGGAATAAATTTTCGGCCGTACAATAAATTTCAAGCACCCCAAGGGTGCTTTTTTTGTGTGAAGGAAACAAGTTAGTTTTATCGGGATAAAAGATAATATGGACCTTACGGAAATCGGCAACCAATTTATATCGGGCATCAGGCAAACGGGATGGATGGAAGCGGTTGCAGTTGTATCAGGAATTTTAAGTGTTTGGTTCAGCAAGAAGGAAAATATTCTCGTGTACCCGGTAGGGTTAGTAAACACGGTTTTCTACACCTACCTTAGTTTTAACAGTCATCTTCTGGGAGAAGCTGCGGTTAATCTTTATTACACCATAGTGAGCATCTGGGGCTGGTATTTATGGAGCAACAAGGATACCCAAAAGCGGCCGCGTTTGCATATCATGTTTTCTAACAACAAAGAGATCGCTTTTCAAATTGGGTTCTTCCTTACCTTATACGCGGTGATCTTCATTCTGCTTAGCTATCTTAAAAGCGGATTTGCCCCTGGCGCGATTCCATGGGCCGATGCTTTGGCGAGCGCTTCGGCATTCACAGGAATGTATCTTATGGCGAAGAAAAAGGTTGAAAGCTGGTATTGGTGGGTCATTACAAACATTGCATCAATTCCATTATACTTTGTGAAAGGCTTTGTATTCACAAGTGTTTACTACCTGGTATTGTTACTGCTCGCATTGAGCGGGCTGCAGTCGTGGAAGAAAAAAGCAAAGTATGGCAGGAGCGCTTAAGAAGATCGTGATAATTGGTCCTGAATCAACCGGGAAGAGCGATCTTTCGCAGGCCCTTGCTGCACATTTCAACACTTATTACGCACCAGAATATGCAAGAGAATATCTTCTAACTAACGGTTCTGCATACACTAAGAATGACCTTCTGAAAATTGCTATGGGGCAGATCCGGGCAGAAGAGGATATTGTATCGCGATGCGCCCGGGAAAATAAAAATGTTGTGTTTATTGATACAGATCTTCAGGTGATCAAAACCTGGAGCGAATTCGTTTTTAATTGTTGCGACCTGAAAATTCTCAATGAGATTTCAAAAAGGAAATACGATTTTTTCCTTCTTACGAATACTGATCTGGCCTGGGTTCAGGATGAACTTAGAGAATACCCTGACCTTGATTCCAGGCTGAAGCTGTACCATCACTACAGGGACGCCCTCATACAACAGGAAATTCCGTGGGCAGAAATATCAGGGATGAATGAAAGCCGCCTTCAAAGGAGTATAGATGCCGTGAATAATTTCCTGAATAGAAGCTGAGAGAAAACTGCTGTTTCAGTCCTGAAGCAATTTCTGAATTCCGGGATCGGCTTCAATTGCATTCATTTGTTTCAGTAAAATCTGCGATCGGCGGGAAACATAGTTACTGAGAGGCTTTACGGTGTATCTCTTGGGGTTGGGAAGGCAGGCAGCTATTTGGGCGGCCTCAAGTTTTGTCAGGTCTTTTGCGTTCTTGTTGAAATACTTTTTCGCCGCGGCCTGCACCCCGAAGAGGCCTTTACCGGTTTCAGCTACGTTCAGGTAGGTTTGTAAAATTCTTTTCTTGGGCCATAGAGTTTCAATCATGAAGGTGAAATAAACTTCAAGCCCTTTTCTGAAAAACCCTCCACCCTGCCAGAGAAAAACATTCTTTGCAGTTTGCTGGCTTATTGTGCTTGCACCGCGCCTTCGCTTAGGATTCTTTTCATTATGCTTCATCGCCATTTTAATTCGCTTCACATCAAAGCCATTATGCACGGGAAACAATTGATCTTCACCTGCTATTACTGCAAGTTTAATATTCCTTCCCATCTCATCATATGAAATCATATCGCGTTTCAGACCGTGTTGGAGATTGCCAATTTGCGTAATTGTTATCGGTGGGTTTAAAAATCGACAGGCAAGGATGTATACCAGGTGTAAAAGAAGAACCCAGAGCACCACCTTCTTAAGTTTTTTCCAGAACATATTGATCTATCATGGTGTAACATCCATATACTGCAACGAATAGCCTCTCCTCCCTATCACAATACCTTTGGAGCCTGCTGTAGACATAAGATATCCCACTCCTCCGAGCCCGATAGCTGCTAATAGCAACTCCGGACTGAACTTGTCTTTATCAACCAGATAAGAGATGCCGCTGGCCACAGTAAGCAATATCGCTCCTCCCACAAGTGCGTTGCCGCTGCCGGCCAAATTAAATCCTCTTTTCTTATTACTCCCCAACGCATTGATATCATTATAATGATATACATAACTAAAGCTACCTACGGTGTCATATATAACGCCTCCAACGGTAGTAGGAATATGCCTTACCTGAAATTCCTGTATCGATAATGTATCGTTGTGTATCCTTTTGATGAGGCCGTTTCTATAAGCACCGCTCTTTGTGGTGAATTCAAAGTTTGATCCTGCAAAAATATTTTGAACAGTTCTTCCTTTTTTTTTCAGAATGATAAAGTCAGAAGCCTGGGAGAACGTGGCGAGTGGAAATAACAGAAAAAGAGATACCAGTAATTTCATCATAGTGTTTTAAAAAGTAAGTATCACTCCAACTATCAGTGCGAGCCCGAATACCAGGAAAAGACTTCCCGAGATCCGGTTAAGTATTACAATGTTTCTGTTTGTAAGTTTTCTACGAAGTTTGCCCGCGAGGTGTATTTTGAGCATATCAGCAAACATGTTGAGCAAAAGGCATAAAGTAAAGATCACCACCTTCTCATTGAAAGTGTTTGTGATGGATTTGGTTGCAGCGGCAAACCAAAGTGCTATCACTCCCGGGTTGAGCGTGTTGATGAGGAAACCGGTTACAAAAAGGCGTATATGGGTTGCCTTACCAATGGTAATTCCTGCGTCAAGTTCCTCCTTTGAATGATACTTCTTGAAAAAGAGATAGAAAACGCCAAGGGCAATAAGAAATATGCCGCCCACGATCCCGACAATATATTTATAGGTGATAAGCTGGCTGAGAAGATTTCCAAAAAAGTTTGCAGTTAACACCCACAGGAAATCGCTTAGCCAAACTCCGGATATAAAATAAAAGGCGGGGGCGAGTCCGTAATTGATGCGAAGTTTAATAAGGGTGAAAATGACTGGTCCCACCGAAAATATCAGAGCCAACCCCAGTAAAATTCCAGTTAAAACGGCATCTATCATATTAACCCTGTTTTACCCTTCGCTAAATCGTTTATCCGTTCCTGTTATTTAGAAAGGTTTGCCAATCTTGCAACATGCTTCCTTTCAACACACGTGGGAACTTATGTTGCCCGCCGATTTTGCCTTTTGAATGCATGAAATTTAGAAAAACTTTTTCCGGGAGCACTTCTGCATAAACGTTTTTCAATGCGTGTTTGCGTTCTACTTCATAGTCATCATTCAGTTCCTTCAATTTAACATCAATATGCTCCATCAAAACTGAGGGATCTACATTATCATCGCAGGCAAGATACCATTTGTGCGCAAATGCTGTGCCCTCGGGAAGTCCGGCAACAGTAAACTCCGGGATGTAAACATTCAGTTCGGCGCAGGTCATTTCGATCGCCTTGTTCATATTGTCAACACTCAGGTGTTCGCCGACAAGACTTAGAAAATGTTTTGTTCTGCCGGTGATAACGATTTCATTTCTTGCCCTGTCTACAAGGCGGACCGTGTCTCCTATAGCATATCTCCACGCGCCTGCATTAGTGCTTATCAGTATCGCATAGTCGCGGTTAATATCTATTTCATGGATCATTAACACCTCGGGGTTTTCGATCATGTTTCCGTCAGCATCAAAGTTCTTCTCATCAAAAGGAACAAACTCGAAAAAAATATTATTGTTCAACACAAGCTGCATCCCTTTTGTTCCCTGCCTTGTTTGGTAAGCAAGGAAACCCTCGCTGGCGAGATAAGTTTCGATATAAATAATTGGCTTGCCCAATATTTTTTCAAATCCTCTTTTATAAGGTTCCATTGCCACGCCACCATGAACGTAAAAGCCAAGGTTTGGCCACATCTCATGGATATTTTTCAACTTATACCTTTCGATGATCTTTTCCATGCATAGTTGCAACCATGCTGGCACGCCGATGATGAAACCTATATCCCAATTTGGTGCGTTCTCCACTATTTCTTCAAGCTTTTCGCTCCAGTCTTTTACCCGTGCGATCTTTTTTCCGGGCTTGTATAAACCTAATCCTAAAAACCAAAACGGGATCTTCTTTTGTTGAATACCGCTCAGATCTCCTGCATAATAAGTAGGGCCTTTCTGCAACTGTGTACTGCCGCCGAGAATAAGCCATCCTTTGCCGATGGAACTTGCAGGAAGATTTTCATAACGTGTTAGCGTGAAAAGCTGGCGTAAGCTGGTAAGTGTGTTGCTGCGCAAAAGATCGCGCGTAATTGGGATGTATTTACTGGATGCCTCGCTCGTGCCTGAGCTGAGAGCAAAATATTTTATTACTCCCGGCCAGCATACATCAGGCGCGCCTTCCAAAGCTTTGTACCACCATTCATTATATATGCGTGAATAGTCGTACAAGGGCACGTTTTTTTGGAATGTTTTTCCAGGGTGACGACTCAGCAGGATATCGTCGAAGCGGTATAATTGTCCGAATTGGGTAAACCTCGCCCTTTCCAACAGCCTGCGGAGTACTCTCAACTGCTGCCCGCGCGCATCTCTTACAGGCAGCTTAAGTGCCCGCGCAATATATGCAGGAATTTTAATGTCAATCAAAGCCATCAGCAAGTTGTCTGAAAAACAAATATAAAATATTGAAGGCTATAAAGGCTTACCAATATCAATTGCAAAGGATATCTATCCCGGGCGTGTCAGGCGGCCGATCGTATATTAATAGAAGGCCAATCGCGTAAAATTGGGTAGGTTTGTCACTTAAAAAAATCAGAACACGCATGAAGAAACTATTTTTTACGCTGGTTTTAATTTCCAGTTTAATTAAGGCCAAGGCAGATGAAGGCATGTGGCTCCCGATGTTGTTAGGGCAGCAGGTTTATAATGACATGGTGAAGAAAGGGTTGAAACTCACAAAGGAGCAACTCTATTCAATCAACAAAGCTTCTATAAAAGATGCGATCATCATTTTTGGAAATGGTTGCACAGGTGAAATCGTTAGCAATCAGGGACTGATATTCACCAATCACCATTGCGGATATGGTGCCATAGCGGCTGCAAGCAGCATGAAAAACAATTATCTGAAAGATGGCTTCTACGCTTTTTCAAAAGACCAGGAATTGCAAACGAATCTTACCGTTCAATTTCTCGACAAAATTGTAGACGTGACTAAAGAAGTTGAAGATCAGTTGAAAGGTCTTGACTGGGCAGAGCGTACAAAAAAAATACAGGATGTATATAAGTCGATCACCGATAAAGTGATGGACAAAGACAATGGTGTGGCCGGAAGAGTGTACAGCATGTTCAACGGCAACCAATACATAATGTATATCTACAAAACTTACAGGGATATCCGCCTTGTAGGCACGCCTCCTGAAAGTGTGGGAAAATTTGGCGGCGATTCTGACAACTGGGAATGGCCAAGACATACAGGAGATTTCGCCGTGTTCCGCGTATATGCCGCAAAAGATGGAAAACCGGCCGAGTTCAGCAAAGAGAATGTACCTATGACGCCAAAACATTTTCTTCCCGTTAGTTTGAAAGGTGTAAGTGAGGGAAGCTTTGCAATGATATATGGCTACCCTGGCGGAACGAACCGTTATGAAACAAGCATGGGAATAAAGTTGAAGAATGAAATCGAAAATCCTTCGCTTGTGGACCTTCGCGACGTTCGGTTGAAATACATGCACGAACAAATGGTTAAAGATCCTGCAGTAAAATTGAAGCTCGCTTCGAGCTATGCGGGAATTGCTAACTACTGGAAGTTCTTTGACGGCGAATCAAAGCAGTTAAAAAAATTCAAGACCTACGAACAGAAGCAGGATTTTGAGAACAAATTTTCCAAATGGGCTGCCGGAAAAGCAGAGTACCAGAATCTCATGAGCGAATATGAAAAGAATTATGCCGCCTGGACTCCCTACAGCAAGCATCGCCAATACCTGCGCGAAGGGATTCTTGGTTCTCCTCTTGCAGGATTTGTAACTTCTCTCATTGGAGTAGAAAGTGCGATGGTAAAAGAAGGGTCGTCATCTGAGGATATTAAGAAAGCGGTTGAGGCTGCCGACAAATCACGTACAAAGTTTATGGAAGGTGAAGACCTTGCAAGTGATGAAAAGATATTGGGAAAGGTTTTAATGATGTTTTACAATGATGTTGACAAAAGCCAGCATCCCATAGGCCTGTTTGAAAAAATACGTGATAACTATGGAAGCCTTTCTGAGGAATCAACCTTCCGGAAATTTGCAAAAGATGTTTTCGAAAAAACGATGGTGCTAAATGATGCGAAATGGAAATCGTTTGTAGGCACACCGGATGCAAATGTATTGCAACAGGATATCGCCTTTGATTATCTCGCACCTTTTATAAAAAACTATAACACGAAGTACGCGCCGCTCTACACCTCCTTTCTCAACAGGAATTCTGAATTGAACCGGAGCTACATGAAAGGCATCATGCTGATGGATACTGTTGCAGCAAAGAAAATGTATCCCGATGCTAATTTTTCCATGAGGGTAAGCTATGGTACGGTGAAAAGTTATTCTCCACGCGATGCTGTTAAGTATGATTATGTAACAACAAGCAAGGGAATTCTGGAGAAATACGTTCCGGGAGACTATGAATTTGATCTGCCTTCAAAACAAATAGAACTGCTAAAGAAAAGGGATTTCGGACAGTATATTGATAAGAAGACGAATGACCTGGTAATAGGTTTTATATCAGATAATGATATCACCGGCGGAAATAGCGGAAGCCCTGTAATTGACGGCAGCGGCAACCTGATAGGTCTTGCATTTGACGGAAATTATGAAGCGCTAAGCCATAAGATCGCTTTCGACAAAGATCTTAACCGAACAATAAGTGTAGACATCCGCTATGTACTCTGGTGCATCGATAAGCTTGGCGGAGCAAAAAATATAATAAATGAATTGAAACTTGTGAAATAGTTTCATCTGTCAAAGAAAAAAACCGTTGCCAGGTGCAGCGGTTTTTTTATGCTATTTTCCTACCTGGTTTATCTGAACCTATCACAATATTTCGTGTAACCTTTGGCGTTAGGTAGGCCTTCGTTCCATCAATTTCAATTTCCAGCACCTCGTCGTAAGGCTGGCGCCCAATAATGCGAACCTGTTTATTGAGGCCTAAACCCAACTTATCCATGTATTGAAGAAATTCAGAAGAATTATTGCTTACGCCAATGATGGTGTAAGAATGTCCTTCTTCGGCCTCATGTAACGTTTTGCGCGCTGCTGGTGATGATACATTATCCCGCTGTGGTATCAGGTCTCCGTGAGGATCAACCGAGGGATAGTTCAGAAATCGGTTCAGGCGTTCAACAAGTTTTACGCTCTGGATGTGTTCCAGTTGCTCGGCCACCTCATGCACCTCATCCCAGGTAAAGCCGAGCTTATCAAACAAAAAGGTTTCCCATAAGCGGTGTTTTCTTACAATGTCAGACGCAAGCTTAAACCCTTTTTTTGATAAAGATGATTTTCCGTACTTCTCATATTCAATCAACTTTTTCTCTTTAAGTTTTTTAAGCATATCACTTGCGGTGGCAGGCTTTACATTAAGATGTGCAGCGAGCTCGTTAGTGCCTGTTTGTGTTTGATCGCCGTTTTCACAGGTAAGCCTGTAGAGAGCTTTAATATAATTCTCTTCCGTGATAGATAGCATCTTTCAAAGATAGAAAAATCAACCACTTTACTTTCCCATCCACTTTTTAAAGTCGGCTACTTTTTCCCTGCTAACGGTTGCCTCCTTATCAAGTGAAGGCTTTAAACCCAGTATAAGCCTGTTACCAAAATAGTCGTCAATTTTTTCAACGCTGTTGATACAAACAATTACAGAGCGGCTTATACGGAAATAACGGGCGGGGTCAAGCATCCCTTCAAGTTCATCCATCGTGTAGTCAACCACGTACTTTTTATTTTCACGTGTTTTGAAAAAATTGAGCCGTCCATCGCTGAAAAAGTAGGCAATGTCATCTATCTCTACGCTTACCAGTTTTTGCCCCACTTTTACGAGGTAACGCTTCCGGTATTCGCGCGGTTGTAATTTTTGGCGAAGCTCTTTTACCAGGTTGTCCATATCAAAAGCCGACTGGCCGTTTCCCGTTGAAAATTTCTCCTGCCATTTTTTGAACTTCTCCAGGGCAGCAGACAATTCCTCACGCTGCACAGGTTTGAGAAGATAGTCTATGCTGTTCACTTTAAATGCACGCAGCGCGTACTCATCGTAAGAAGTGGTGAATACAACAGGCGCTTTCAAATTGACAAGGTTAAATATCTCAAAACTCTGACCATCTGCAAGTTCAATGTCCATTAAAACCAGATCGGGTTCAGGGTTCTGTTGCAACCACTCAACCGTGCTTTGTATGCTGTCAGTAACACCGCACACATTCGCCGTTTCATCAACAAGCTGCAGTGTTTTGAGGAGTTTCTTTACCGCAAGATCTTCGTCTTCTACAATTAATATGTTCATGTTTTCAGCTTTTATTGTTAATTATGATTCTCTTTTTGGTTCGCAAAGCCTGCCTGGTTCCATATCAATGGAATTACAACCATAAAGTTTTTCTGCCCCTTCATTACCTGGAAACCTTCAACTCCGAGGAGCTTATATTTCATCCTGATATTCTTAAGCCCGATGCCCGTTGACACTTCAGCGCGCATTTTCGGCTGCAGGTTATTATTCACCACAAGTTGATTAGCAGTAGTTGTAAAAATTTCAATGGTCAATGGATTTTGCCTGCTGACCACATTATGCTTAACGGCGTTTTCAACCAGCAACTGAAGGCTTAATGACGGAACGAGATAAGAATGGTATTTCCTGTCTGGCTCCACATGAAGTTGCAAAGCATCGCCATGACGTGTTTTAAGAAGCTTAAAATAGCTTTCAATGAATTTTAATTCGTTCTCCAGTGTGGCCATACCTTCTTCGTTTGTGCGTAACAGGTAGCGATAGACCTTGCTTAATTCGTTAAGAAATTTTTCCGCCTCTTTTTTGTCTTCAGTGATAAGTGAAGAAAGTGTATTAAAGCAATTGAAGAGAAAATGCGGGTTCACCTGGCTCTTCATATTTTCAAATTCCTGGTTAATGCTCATCTGCTTCAGCAATTCGTTCTCCTCGATATTCTCCTTATATTTCTGTATGATGTACACCACCTCCCACAGGGTTTCAAAAACAATATTCACCACAAGCCCCACCAACAGCCCCTTCTTCAGGTGTTCCATACTTAAATTGTAACCAAAGAGCGCCAGGCTGTCGTACAGCAGAAATATTGCTATCACTGACGGGCTCATTACAAATACGAAAACAAATACGATATATTTTACGCGCTTGGAGGTCTGATTTATGGCCGGAAATTTCTTCCGAACCATATTGTCATACTGGAAATGGAGAAACCATGAGCCCATGCCGAGCATAAAAACCAGTGGCATGGAAAAAAGCAGGAGCTTCCAGTTGCTGTACCAGTTGGCGCCAAACATTATTGAATTCAATATCCAGCTGATAAATGGCATCGATATCATGAAACCGACCCATTGGAACTTTGGAGGGTTTTTAAACATCATGATTTCAGCCCGCTTTTAATTAATGGAATAATGATGGTGCGGGTTTTTTCTGTTTCTTCAATTTGAACCCGTTCCTGATCAAGCAAAATATATTTATGCAACAGGTTATCCAACCCTTCTTCTTCATCGCCGCGCCCGCTTCGTGAACGTGGGTTCATAGTGTGTACCACTTTCAAAAAATCTTCCGATATCTTTATCTCAATTTCAAGCGGGCTTTGTTTTGATGCAGCCTGGCTATAGATGATATTTTCAAGCACCACCTGCATTGTGAGGGGAGGAAGATGCATATCCCCGTTACCATTGGGCTGTTCGGGAGGAACTATGGCCTGCACCGCGCTTCCGAATCGTTCTTTAATGAGATACAGGTAAGAACGTGCAAATGCAAGTTCATCATTAATAGAAACAACGTGCTCATCATCTCCACGAAGCATATAACGGTGAACACGCGTCATTTCATTTAAGAATTTATCCGCAGCAACCTCGTCTTCCGCAATGAGGCTGGATAATGTATTAAAACAGTTAAAAAGAAAATGAGGATTTACCTGCCCTTTCAACCCCAGCAATTTTGTTTTTTGGTAAGTGTATTTTAATTGCTCCGTTTCGGAAATTGAGTTCTTCCATTTTTCCCACCCGGCGGCTGCTTCTCCGATAAAGGTGATCACTATTCCGGCGAAGCAAACAAAAGTTATTACCGCCCACATCATCTCTCCACGCGGGCGACACTTCATCCAGGGAAAATTTTCATAAAAAATGTAGAGGCACTGAACCAATAGAACATTCATTAAAAAGAAAAGTGGAAGCAGGATAGCCACCCGGCGAAAGAGACTGCTGTCTTCGGGATATCGCCTCCTTACCATTGTAGCCGAAAACCCGAACAAGTTATGAACGAGACCGAAATATGCTATCGAGAAAAACAAAGAAATAAAGAGGTCTCCCCATTCTTTTATAAAGCAACTTCCGAATATCAGGAGATTGATTGAAATGCCATAGGGCAGCATGAACCACAGGAATATCCTGTTCTCGCTTTTGCTGTGCCCGGTAAATCGCATCCTTTAAATTATTATTTTGTTCACATAGAAAATAAAACAGTTTGTATGAATCTTCATTTTCTATGTATGAATTGCGGTTTATATCTTCATCGAAAGAAGGATGGCAGTGCCTGCCTCATCGTTCTGAACATCAAGCACTGCACCTGCTGCGGCCGCACGGGCTTTCATTTCTTCATGATTAGCCGATAGGGCCGGGTTAAGCCTGTTATAATTAGCAGCAGTAGAGAAAATGCGGAGTTGGAGCATCTTTTTCACATAGTCGATTTGAACATCAGTTTCCTCTGCTTTCAAAATTTCTACAAGATTAGTTAGCGCCGCTTTATAAATGAGAAGAAACTCCATCCGCTTCTTCATATCTATCTTCAACTTTCCCATTCCCGGGTCCATATTTACATTCACTATCCTCCTGCTTTTGGCGCTAATCTCCTGGGTGAATTCCTGGATACGATTAAGTGTCTTCTCCATAGAATCATTCATCGGATCAATACTCCATAACACGTCATTCATGGCGGTGACCATGTAGCGGCTTTTATTTTTTATTTCGTGTATATAATCTTTTGATTGCTCCGGCTGCGTATTCGCCTTTATACCTGCTATCTCACTAAGCACATGAATATTCTGAAGGGTATTATTTACATCCTCTGCAAGGCTCTGACCTATCCCCGAGCGCATCGCGTGCACCTTTCTTAATCGCGCCTGCCTCTGCCGGTCTATCAAAAACAAAATGGCCGAAAGAACCAGCGCAACAAGGGATATGAACCACCATGTTCTGTAAAAAGGTGCAGCCACGTGAATACGAAGAGTGGTTATCTTCCCGAACTTCCCGGATTCGTCCTTACATGCGGCCTGAAAGGTATAAGTTCCCGGCGGAACATAGTTATAGATAACCTGGTTAGACTTTGGCGCCTTGTTCCACTCCTTATCCAGGCCCTCAAGCCTGTAATAAATGTCGAATGTGCTATTGTACGTGAGGGTTGAAAGGCTAATTGCAATTGAGTTTTCATCCTGTTTTAGCGAAATTCGCTCAAGGCTTTCCAATGAATCTACATGAAGCGGCTGACCCATGAGATGAAATTCTGAGATCGCAACTTCAGGTGGACGATAACCGGAAACCGACATATCAGCCGGGTCGAAAACAATAAAGTCACGAACGGTTCCAAAGGCGATCCTGCCATCGCGCAACCTGATCGAGCTGGCAACAGAATAAGAATTCATCGGCACACCCTCGTCTATCATATACCAGCTCAGTATCCTTTTTAAATAATTATAACTTATCAATCCTACGTCGGTAGACATCCAGATGCGGTTGCTGTCATCTACCACAAGGTTCATGATATGGTTGGTAGGCAGAAGATTCTCAGTGCTGAAATACTTGAAGGTATTATTGCGCAGGTTCAAAAAGTTAAGCCCGTTTGAAGCAATAACCATCAGGGTATCGTTATACTGAACTATATCAGCGGCTCCATTGTCGCGAATTCCTTTTCCTTCAACATTGCGTTTATAATAACGGTCTAGAGTAGCCGAAGATGGATCCAGCCTCCTTACTCCATCACGGTCTGTGCAAATCCATATATAACCCTCCCTGTCTTCATAGAGTCTTGATATGAGTCCTGCAAACCGATGTATAACTTTAAAACTGTTATCCGCTTTGTTCCATTTTATCAGCGAACCATTTTGCGTGCCGAGCCATATATTTCCGAAGCGGTCTTCAATGATCTGCCTGATCGTGGCCTTGGAGAACACGGGCAGGTTCAGCATCTCTGACGATTTCGTCTCACTATGGTATATCATCAACCCGCCATGCTGCAGGCCACGCCAGATATCGCCATTATTGCGTCGAAGAATACACCAGGTCATGCCTTCCTTCTTTTGCCGCGATTGCCGCGTAACTTCATCCTCTACAGGTTGCAGATTTTTATCGTAGGCAAAAAGACCATTTCCCCACGTGGAAACATACAGCTTTCCATCCTCAGTTTCCAAAAAGTCAGTTACATCAACCTTGCTGATCTGCTCACTTCCCGGATGCCTTACGGAAATTGTTTTTGACACCTGCGAGGATGGGTTGAAACGAAAAAGTCCTTTATTGGTTGTTATCCATACATTCTTTTCCCGGTCTTCATAGATCATTCCCACCCTGTCGTACCGGATGCTGTACTGGCCGGGCAAATTACTGGGAACATATACAGGACTTTGCGCGAATTCATCGAGGTATGCATATAAGTTCGGACCGGTGAACCACAACGCACCATCACTCAGCTCCGTAATGCCATACATTTCATAATAATCGTCATTCAAAGATCTTCGGAAATCATCCTGCCAGTCCCTTGTAGCTCCTGAAAGCAAATTATACGACCGGATCGTTTGAACATTATTATCCCATGCAGAGATCCATGCGCGTTGTGCACGATCGAGGAAAACAAAGCCGATGCGCTTGAGTGATGAAAAGGCCTGAACACAAGGATCTTTCTCAGAATTGCGGCCGCGGTAAGAAAGAAGCCTGCTCTTTGGATTGAATTTTACAAGACCTGAATCTGTTCCGATCCAAAAAGAATTCGATTTATCCTGGTAGAGATGATTGGGTTTCCAATTTTCCGGAAGCGTGAAAGGCATCCATTGTTCTGAAAAGGAATTGTCTTCTTCTTTGTAAGCAAGAATTGTTTTTCCCTGAACAACAAAAAAGGGGTCGCCGTTATTGTCGATAAACAGGTTGCCTTCATGCTTGCTTTTCAACGCTTCATCTATGTCAACCCGGGCCGCATGGTAGGTATGTTTTTCGGTATCGAAATAGCCTGCCTGCAATCCATTGCAAACAAGCCAAAGACGGTTTCCTTTTCCCATTCCCGTAGCGTGAATGCCGGCATCGGGTAAAGAAGCAGGATTTGATTTCTGATGAGAAAATGTTTGAAAACGCTTGCCATCGTAACGTTGAAGAGCTCCGGAGGTTGCAACCCACATGAAACCGCGGTGATCCTGCAAAATGCTCCCGATATTCTCACTCATCAAACCGTCACGCTTGCCGAGATGGGAGAAAATGAACTGATTTTCCGGTTGCGCAAAGACGTTCGCGGTCATTGCAATCAATATCACCAAAACAAATGCGATGCGCTTCAAGTGGATCTTCAGTTAATATTTCAAATGTAATTCAGCAACGGTTGAATAAGGAACAATTGAACCAGCATCTTATGCAATTCATCCACTATTTCTTGCAGTTCATGCATTTTTTAACTTCCTGCTCAGGCCGCCTTGTCGTGTTTTACCGTTAGTTGGGTCTTTACCTCAGAAGCTTTCGCAATGTTGGCGACTTTATTAGCCTGCGTGGCCAGCTGCTTGCTTCTCGAACTGGCAAGGCATGCAAGCCTGATCTGTGTGGTAATGTACTTTCCTTTCATAATGTCAGATTTTATTATGCAAAGATGCTTTCTGAAACCCTCTGCCACAAAGGGTTTCGGCATGAAATGGCGATAAACGCGAATGAACTGCTGAATTAAAGGTGATTCAGGTAAAATTACTTTAGATACCAGCTTTATTTTTTCATTGCAGCATCGTTGCGTCGCAATCACTTTTACCGCATACCAATGCTCAGCAGGGAGCCATAGTCTAAATTCCAACTCCGATTGTTACAACGACCTCGCCCGGCAGCTGTAAAAAAAAACAGCAGGTTGGAACCTGCTGCTAAAATTTAAATTCAATGTAATGAAATCAATCTCCGAATATTCTTGCTGCGGCGCCCTTATACTCGGTTTCCATTTTATGACCGCTGTTGATGCCTACCATTGAAGACATTTCAACACCTGCCAGATTACCGCCAACATGGATGGAACCGAGCGGCAAAGGCGTACCTGATATACCGGCCTCCATAGAAGTTTTAAGTCCGAAATCTGCAAATGTCTTATTGTTGTCAAAGGAAATGAAAACTTGGTTCTTCATCTCTGCTTTTATTCCAAGAAAAGAACCTTTCACACCTGGCCCCACCAACAAAGTAGATTTTCCGCTTTTAAATTCATGTTCAAAGCCGGCCATAATGGATTCGCCGATCTCAAGTTGAAATTTATTACAATCTACTTTTAATACCGGCCCGCCGAAATTAACTTCAAGGTTAAGTCCTTTTGGGCATTCGAGTCTCCAGTTTTTTTCGGCAGCTATCAAACTGTCCAGTCTTTCAGGGTCATAATCATTCCGGCATTTAGGCAGAAAATTTTCACCATCGGAACCCTTGAAGAAAAGACAGCCCCATGCGAGAAATCCGAAGTAGCTGCTGACAGCATTATACACAAGCATCTGATTTGAGGCAGATGGTTCAAGCTCCGCAATTGCAACCAGTTGATTGATGTATGACTTCCACCTGGTTTGCGCAATTAAAATTTTGGGTTGCACATGTTCACCAAGTTCAGCAGCCATTTGGTCGAATATGGGGCGCAGATTTTCCTCACAACATTTTACGGCCATTTCTTCCTGAACATCTACACTGCTGAGTCCGTCTGCAACGGGACACTTAAAGCGAGTGATCCGGTTAAGATATTGTTCAAGTATTTCCTGGTAAACCTTCGCGTCTTTATCGCTATAGTTATTCAAAAATTCCGGCGTGAATTCTTTGTGCAGTTCTTCAAGCATTGCCTCTACAAGATCGCTGTAAACGCCTGCGTGTTTGTCTCCATCGCTGGCAGTGTAACGCTGGTTCACAGCAATTGAGTAATTCATCCATATTTGCGATTCCGTCATCACACTCGCAGCGTAATTTTCTAACTCGGGCTTTCTTTGCTGGAACTCCAAATAGGTGGCCGGTATGGTAGGAAAGGAAAACCGTCCAAGCGTTATCTCTTCAAAATGATCTTTTTCGCGTCGACCGTTTCTTTGATTACGCTTTCGCGCAAGCTCTCTGAGATTAAATTTCTTTCCCATTTTATAAGCCATCGCCATTGTGCTCCTCCGGTATGCAATGCTCATCTCCCGGTTGAAATACTCCATGGCTTCATCATACTCCTTCCGGAAGTAGTGCAACATTCCCATGCTGTGGTTGGCCTCAACATTCAAGGAATCAATTGAAAGGCATTGGTTGAAGTATGCTGCGGCCTTCATTGCATCTCCCAGTGCAAAATAACTTTGCCCGATGTTGTTCAGCACTATGCTGCTTTGAGGAATTCTCTCAAGGCAGTATTGAAGAAGAGGAATTGCTTTATGCGCTGCCCCGGTGATATTCATCATCGCTGCAAGATTGTTTACCATCAGCAAAGAATCCGGAGAACTGGCCACCGCCTGCATCATCAGGTAAACCGATTCCCGTGGATCATCTTTGTAAAAGGATGCAATGGCTGCATTATGTATTGTTTCAACAGGAACACTGCTGATCTTTGCATCCAGCTCTGCAATTTTAGGCGCAGGAATTCCTTGTTTAACAACATCCACCGACTGCCTGATAGCCGAAACCATTTGATCCCTTGATGGCGGGCGAGACGGTATCATTGAAAGCTTGGCTACATCTTTCAACGGTGGTCTTATTTCATAATCCGGCAACACAGACACATCAACATTTAGCGGCGATGACTCTGCGTAGGCAGTGGCATCCTTTATCATCTTTTTTTTATAAGCCTCCAATTCAGCAGCACTCATCTTCATCATCTTCGCCACATCCGGCATCGGGGGAGCCTTGGGTCTTTGCTGGGCTGCAGCAGTCATTGAAACGAAGGCCACAAGGAAAAGGAAAAAAGTTTTCATTTCTGCGCGTTGTGATTTTTACAATTCTTTCAGCCAGCTTTCGGCAAAGGGTTTTGTTACATCATAAACTTCCTTCCCTGCCCGAAAGATCAGCTTCCAATCGGTTCCTTTGCCTTCATATGCAGAGTTGACGAATACTTTTTTACCATACCGGTCTTTTAGCTGTGCGGAAAAATCTACCGTGGCCGCGAGTTTCAGGTATTTTTCGATATGTCTCTTCAATCTTGCATTGTGGTCAGCCGGATATTCGAATTCCCATTTTTTAACCCGCTGCTGGTAATCCTCTTCATTGCGTTTTGCGGTACCAACCTCGCCCTCATAGATAGCATCGATCATCATACTGTTGGGTTTTTTGTATTCAGCCAGCATCTCATCAAATTCATCCAGGCTTTTTTTCTGGTCTGCTGCAGACATTCCCATTGCCTGGAATGCTTTGGCCATGTCAACCCTGTTCTTCTCGAGCCTCGCCACTTCTTCACTACGTACCTGCTCTTTTGTTCTTACTTTCATTTCATCTTTCTGCGGCTTGGCGGTCAACCTTTCTTTTTCATATTGCTTGCGAAAATTTTCAGAAGCGAAAAAAGCTTTGGTGTAAACGAGCATATCTTTGGCTATCGCAGCTCTTTTATCCAGTGCGATGTTCCCGGGATTACGCACGCTGTAATGCTCAAGGTAACCGTTCATAAAACTGTTCCTGATGCTGGATGAGGCCGCAGATTGCGATATGCCCAGTGCCGTCCAAAAATCGCTTGCAACTTTTCTTGAAGCGGAGAAAGAAAACAGGAAAAAACCCACGAATATTCCTGACAAAACAATCATGCATACACGCAATACGTTGAGCGTGCTTTTGAGAGAATACGTTTTCATAATTTTTTTTTGTAAAGATGTTTTTACCTGATCGGGTTGGCAACAACTGTATGAATGAAATGATAAATGAAAGGGATGAATTGAAAAAGCCGGGAACTAAGTCCCGGCTCTTCTTTTGGGTTGATAACTGCCTGCCTATAATTTTATAAATTCAACTCGCCTGTTCTGTGCTTTTCCCTCCTTCGTTTTATTGTCTCCAATCGGTTCTGCTTCGCCCTTTCCATCTGTTTGCATACGTGAGGCGTCTATCTTGAAGTTCTCTGCCAGGTAGGTTTTTACCGCTTCAGACCTCTTTTTAGAGAGCTCGGCATTAGCTACATCGCTTCCATCGCTGTCAGTATGGCCTATGATATTTACTTTGAGTTCTGAATGTTTAGCAAGAGTTTCTCCTATTTCCTTCAACACGCCAGAACTCTCCGGCCTGATCGTGGCCGCATTCACGTCAAACAAAATTCCCGTCGTTGAAAACTTTCCTTCTTCTACCAGTTTATGCCTCGTATCTGGAAGTCCGGTTGCAATTTTAAGATTAGCTATATAGAAGCCAAGCTGATCTTCTTTGTAACTGCTTGAAAAAGTTCTGAAAAACAAATTGTTGAATATTTGTGCAACGGGTAGTGCTTTAGGCAGATCGAATTTCTTTTCTGCGTTTACCCATAACCGTAAGCGGCTTCCCTGTACCTGTAATGAGAAATGGACAGGCTTTCCGTAATTTGCTTCAAGTGCGGAAAGCTGCTGGCTTTCTGTGATGAAACTGCGGTTACCCGCGTCATAGCTTTCCATATAGGTGCTCGTTCCGCCACCTGATGCAAGCCGAAGATATACTTCTGCAGACTGCACCCTGCGGTATCCTCCATCGAGAAATTTGTTTGCCCCTGGTTCTTCTTCACCGCTGGACATTAACCCAAATGAAAAATATGGATAGCTGTAGCCTGTATTCTGCATGCTCAATAAAAGATCAAACTCCACCGTGAAATCTTTTGTGAAGGCTTCTTTATTAGAAGAGAGATAGGTTGCCACGGGGAACAATCTCAACCAGTTTCCTTTTGCAACATCCAGCGTAACCAGCTCTGCCTTGCCCTGGGTATTCCAGTTCAGTGGCAACTGACCCATCTCCTCGCCGGTGAAGTCGTCAGCATAAATTATTTTCTCCCCGGGCACGAAATCAAATTTCGAATAGCTCTTTACAGTACCGGATGACGAAGCCGATGCCGCGTTGTCCTTTTTTTCCGTCACGGCTTCCACACTTTTCTTACCTTCAACCACATCAAGACCATCATCGAGTGTTTTGTTTACCCGGTTATCCACCCTTTGATTCACTTTTTGATTCAGCTTGGTCTTTACTTTATTTGTGAACTTCCCAAGCTGTGCCTGTGCATCACCCGCAGCCAGTGCTGCAATAACGGAAAGAAGAATGATTCGTTTCATGATTTCTTTTTTTTTGCAAATGTTGGTTGCATAAAAACGGAAAAGAATACAAACAGGGCCGAACTGGTGGAAGTGAGGTATGAAACAGTGAATACACTTCATGAATTGCAGAATGCATTTCAAACGTAAAAATTGCCGGTTCCTTCAAGTAACCATATGAACATATCCTGCTGCCTTTGACTTTTGCACCTGATTATTCACTAAAAGACAAAGAAACAAAGATGAAAAAGTCAATGCTTTCAATTATGCTATTGAGCACCGTAGCCTGCGGTATGATGGCAGTTACCGTAATTTCCTGTGGGAAAAGTAAATCAGCTGATGCTGCTGCACTACCATCAAATGAACCGGTTATTACTACGCAGAATTTTATTCCCCGGGGAGCTTACATCGTAACAGTAATGGGCTGTCACGACTGCCATTCTCCAAAAATCATGACCGAACGCGGGCCGGCGCCTGACCCGGCAAGATTACTTTCCGGACATCCTGCACAAATGCCTCTTGCCAAATTCGACACTTCAACCACCAAAAACTGGGCTCTATTTAATATGACGGGAACGGCGGTTGTTGGGCCATGGGGAGCGTCTTTTGCGGCCAACCTTACCTCCGACCAAACTGGTATTGGCGCATGGACACTGGACAATTTCAGAAAAGCAATGAAGGAAGGAAAATCGAAAGGACTGGACGGAAGCAGGCCCATTCTGCCACCGATGCCCTGGGAAAATTTTAAAGACCTGAGTGAAGAGGATCTTTCGGCGATCTTCGCTTACCTGAAGAGCACAAAACCGGTGGATAACGTTGTGCCGCGGCCTTTAACACCGGATCAGTTGGGGGAATACTATTCCAAATAGCACATCCATATAAAAAAAAAGGGGACCCAGATAGAAATCCAGTCCCGTTTTAAATCCAATATCCTATGAAAAACCTACCTCCCTAAGTTCAGTAATTATGCCAGTTTGTTTTAACGGAAACAATTTCTATCTTGTCGCTCTAATTCCACAATTCCGTACCGCCAAAGAAAATTCTTCCACATTTCCAGTGAAAATCCTCTCTATCCCCGGAGGAAATCACCTTGCGTAAAAAAACTTTAAGCTTTTTACGCCGCCGTTATTTATGGCAGCATTTGTGTATTTACAAGCAAAACGAGCGTAATGGAGAATATGATCTACCTAAACATCGACGGCGAGGAAATATCGGCCTGGGTAATTGAGATCTCGAACCGGAATCATCACATGTTCAAGATATCATTCACTAACGGTTACGAGAATATTTTTTTCACTGATGTAGAAACCGGCGAGTGGATCGAGGAAGACCTTGGTTTTACTGATCTGGCCAAAACCGTCGGTCGTCATTTAAAACCCTTTCTCAAGAGCCCGATCCACGTTCCTAAATTGTTGGTGTGGCATTGCCAGCTATACGATGATAAACTTTTGAATTTTGGTTTCTTTTGTTATAATAAGGGTGTGAACAAGCTATACGAGATATATAACTCAAACAAAAAATACCTTTATACGCTGATGGACATGGAAAACGATGAATGGCAGATAATGGGAAATTCAACAACCGCCATTAGCTGTATTGATCCTGTATTCGTGGAGCAGGTTATCCAGATACTTCCGCTTTATTCAGAAGACTATCGCTGACTCTTTGGTTGAACCTTATTAAAAATTCTGTTCCCACCGATTCGGTTGACAGAACTTCCACATCTGCCTTATGGCTTTGCAGGATATTCAGCGATGTAGCCAGGCCGAGCCCCATTCCATTTCTTTTTGCAGTAAAGTAAGGCTCGAAAAGCTTTGAAATGTTCTCCTCAGAAATTCCACAGCCATTATCTTTTATCGATATGACTGGCAGGTTCTTGTCGAGGTAAAGTTTCACCTGCAGTTCGCCTTTTCCGGCTTCCATTGCTTCCACCGCATTGATGATCACATTCAGCACGGCTATTTTAAGCTTCTCCCTGTCGGCGAGCACTGTTATTCCGTCTTCTGGCAGTGATAATTTCAGATCGATCTTCTTAAGCGTGATCCGGTCAATTGCCATACTCAAGGTATCCTGGATAATATCCTGGAGTGATTCCGGTTCTTCAATGATCTGCGCCGGACGAGAAGAATTTAGCAACTCCGTAATAAGGCTTTCAATTCTCTTACTGTTTCTCTGGATGATGTCCACAAAAATTTTACTCTCGCTCTCTGCAATCTCAGGTGAGAGTTGTTCCAGAGACAGGTTTATATTATTGAGCGGGTTTCTCACTTCATGGGCTAACACATGAACGAGCCTGTCTGCCATGCCACGTTTCTCCATACGGAGGTTAGCTTTTTCGGCTTTCTTAAGTTCTGTGATGTCATGTGCGATACCCTGGTAATACTCGCCTTCAATAGTTTCTTCTTCTGATGCAGAAAACAGGCAATATTTTTTTTCACCGGAAGCTGTGGTAAGCAGCACCTCCCGGTTAACCACCCCATTCTTCTCAGTTAACTCTGCGATCAATTTCTCACGATCGTCTGCCGTGAGGAAGTTTAAAAAACTTTTTTGCATCAACTCTTCTCTCGGTTGGTCGAATAATATCTCTGTAGCAGGATTGAGATCTTTGAAAAAAAGATTGTTATCTGCCAAAAAGATCGCGTCGGTTGAAAGTTCAAATATGCTGCGATATTTCTTTTCATTAGCCCGAAGAGCGCGAATTGATTTATCCCGTTCAATGGCGTAGCGAATCGAGCGGCCGAGCTTTTCAGTGTCCAGCTCACCTTTAATGAGGTAGTCCATCGCACCAGATTTCATTGCTTCAAGATCTATCTGGTGGTTTCCTTTGCCCGTAAGAAGAATGAAAGGTTGTTCCCAGCCATTACTGACTGCATCTTTTATCAGATCCAGACCGGTCTTTGCACCGAGGTGGTAGTCGATAAGATAAAGACTGTAATCGTGCTTTTCGATCTTATCCCGCGCATCAGCATAATTATAGCACCAGTCTATTTCAAACTGGGGGCCGTGAACCTTGTTTATATAGCCGGAGATGATAAAAAAATCGTCTTCATCATCATCAACAATTAATATCCTGAACTTCGAATCTTCTCTGTAGGGCATACTGTAATTTACTGAATTTATTCCCCGAATAATTTCTGCTCATCTCTTTCCTCCATGGGAATCATACGTATGAAGTCGTCATACTTTGCATCATCATGATTGCTGTATGCACCGTAGGCGTCGAGGCTATAACCCAGCATTCCGTCGTTTGCTTCAATTATATAAAGAATGATATTATCAGAAGGATCGGAGTCACCTTCAAACCTGTATGTGCGAATTATTTTTAAATCTGAAGGAGAATAGAACTTCCCGGTGCCTGTACAAAATCCTTTGTCGGCGAGAACAAATTCATTGTCCCATTTATTAAGCCTTAATTTTTCCATCACCACGCTGAGGGTGGTCATTTCAGTTTTCGATGCTGGCATAAAAAATATATTTACTCCTAAGTGAACCAAATCTGTACCGCTTTTCAACCTATTTAATGGTGTGCGAAAAAAGAATATCAGTTATTCGACTCTTCGTAATTTTTGATCTTGTTGTACAATGTTTTCCGATCAATGCGCAATATTTCCGCAGCCTTGGTTTTATTAAAGTTCACTTCTTTTAACACTTTCATTATCGCCTCATATTCTGCGCGGGTAGCGGCATCTTTCAAATCAAAATTTCTTGGAGCGGTTTGGTCCTCACTTTGAGCAGGAGAATTGTGCGGTGCTGTTTCCTCTAATATTTCCTGGTGCGTTTGGAGTGCTGAGGGATTAGTGATCTCCCACGGAAGTGTTTTTGCGGATATCTTTCCCTGCGTTGTTAACAGAACCGCCCTTCTTACCACGTTGCGGAATTCGCGCAGGTTTCCGGGCCAGGAATATTCAATGAACATATTCATTACCTCTTCATCAAAATCTTCGATATCCCTGTTAAGCTCTGCTTTAGCCTTTTGGAGGAAGAAGTTTGCAAACAACGGAATATCTTTTTTACGATGACGTAAGGGCGGAAGGTTAATGGAGAATTCATTGAACCTGTGAAAAAGATCCTCACGAAATTTCCCTTTCCTGTAAGCGTCTTGCAGATTTTCATTGGAAGCAACGATGATACGCACGTCAACAGGCATTTCCTTATTGCCGCCTACGCGTTTGAATTTCCTTTCCTGAATTACCCGGAGCAGGGATGCCTGTATATCTATTCCGAGATTGGCAACTTCATCAAGAAACAAAGTACCTCCGTTGGCAAGTTCGAAATGACCTTCCTTGTCGCTCAGGGCGCCGGTGAATGCTCCTTTAACATGCCCGAACAGTTCGCTGCCCGCAAGTTCTTTTGAAAGCGTTCCGCAATCCATTGCCACAAAGGGTTTATCCGCCCTGTCGCTTAAGCTGTGAATTGTTTTTGCGATCACCTCCTTACCTGTACCGCTTTCTCCATAAAGAATGATGCTGTAATTAGTGGGCGCAACTATTTCGATCTGCTTATACAATTCCTGTGTTGCGCCGGCTTCTCCAACAAGGTATTCATTGTTGAGAACTACCTGCTTGCGCGAACCCGACCTCTGTGCACCAGGTGCAGATGAAAGGTGCGGAGCCGCCTCTTCAGGATGTGAAAGGGCTTCGTTGAGAACATTCACCACTTCATCGGGGATAAGTGGCTTTGTGATGTAGTCATAGGCTCCCAGCTTGATCACGTCAACCGCAGTTTTGATATCGGAATAGCCGGTGATAATGAGCACAATCGTTTTAGGGCTCATTGCTTTTATTTCCAGCAAGATATCTTTACCATCCCTGTCTCCCAGGCGAAAATCGCAGAGAACGATATCATAGGTTTTTTCTTTAAACCGCGCAATACCTTTCGCGCCCGAATGCGCAACATCAACATCAAAACCTTTGCGTGTGAGAAACCTGCTTAAGAGGTTACACATGTCAAGGTCATCATCAATAATCAGGATCGTTTTCTTCATATTTTTTCTTTGTACGTTAGAAGTAGTTTAATCATGCAGCGTAACCTGGGGAACCGGTTTCTCCTCCACCTTTATCCATACTGAATATTCATTCGGTAAAATTTTTCCTCCATAATTTGTTGCATACACTTTTGTGAATACGGCTCCAAGGTATAAAGTTGCGCTGCTGTAATAAACCCATATCATTATAATTATCACAGAACCGGCCGCACCGAATACAGATGCAAGGTTGCTCTTTCCAAGGTAGTAACCGATGAGGATCTTTCCTATCATAAAAAGAACTGCAGTGATCAATGAACCGATGAGCACGTCTCTCCACTTGATCTTTGCATCGGGCAATACTTTAAATATGACTGCGAAGATCGCCCCACTCAACACCACGGAGAGGAGGTTGTCTGTTACTATCAACATCACTTCGCCGGAACCGCCCAGAAATTTTGAAATTTGGGAACTCAGGGCTGCAATTATCGCACTCAGCAACAGCGACACTACCATTACAAAACCAAGGGATATGATCAGTGAGAAAGACACCAACCGGTCTATCAGCAACTTCCACCATACCCTGACATTGATTGTTTTCAATCCCCAGATCTTATTCAGGGAATCCTGTATTTCCCCAAAAATCCCCGTGGCGCCGATCAATAACACTACGAGACTTATAATAGTTGAGAAAGAACTGTCCGGGCTAAGATGAATGTTTTGCATTGTTTCCTGGATCTGCCCGGCGGCCCGGCTGCCTACCAGATCTCTTATTTCCATATATACTTCGCCACGCATTGCCTCCTCGCCAAACAATAACCCGCTTGCCGAAATAACAATAATAAGCATCGGGGCGAGAGAGAGTGTGGTATAATAAGCGAGCGAGGCGCTATATTTTAAAACATTATCTGCTATATACTCCGATATCACTTGCTTAATAAACCTGAAAATCGATGAAACCGGTTTTCTCATTATGCGTTGGTGCCCGAAGGCGATTGTGTATTAACTATAATTATACCATGTAATAATTTCCCCAAAAAAATCGTTCCGGGAAAGATGGTTTTACCGCTTTTTTTCACAAACCTGCGAAATTTTGCTAATAACCCTCCAAACTCATTGAAAATTAATCAAATCGGTACGGAGGTATATTATTTGCAAGATGGTGAAAACGGTTTTTTTAACTATCCGAACTGTATTGCACTAAAGCCGGTATAATCAACTGGCAACATAATTGAACTTTTATGCACATGCGGTACGGACAAATTTTTCAGACCCAAATAAAAGACGCGCTTTTGAAAGTTTTGATAATTGATGATGAAACGGACATCTGTTATTTGTTGAGTACATTATTAAAACAAAGAAACCTGGATGCTGATTACGTGAATACCCTTTCTGATGCGGCCGTAGCCCTGAAGAAGGAAGTGCCTGAAATTATATTTCTGGACAATCACCTGCCAGACGGGTTGGGAATGAATTTCATTTCCTACGTTAAACAGCATTATCCCACAACTAAAATCGTGATGATAACCGCTCATGACACGGCAGCGGACAGGCAGAAAGCAATGAATACCGGCGCAGATTTTTTTATTGGAAAACCTTTTACCAGAGACCTGATAAACAGCACCGTAGACCAATTGATGAATTGAGAATTTATTACACAATTGGGTAAGTAATTGCCCAAAATAAAGGTTAGGATTTTATTATTAGTCGAAACATTAAATTAAAAAGCCATGGGAAATTTATTGTACATCATCGCGGTCATATTGGTGATTGCATGGTTGATCGGATTTTTGGGATTTAACGCAGGAGGTATCATACACGTTCTGCTGGTTATTGCCATCATTGTTGTGCTATTAAGGTTGATCCGCGGAAACGCATGACACAAGGTTAATTAAAATTATGAATCAAATTCATTCAGGAGTGCTGGAAAAAATTTCCGGCCTCCTTTCTTCCCTTTCCTTAACCAATAAAGAACTTTCGCAGGTTGCGGAAGAAATGGAGGATCATAATTTAAAAATTGCCCTTGAGGGATTGTCAACCGAAAGCTGCATGTATGCGGAAGAACTGTGTACGCAGTTTAAGATGATCGGGGTGAGAATAGTAAACCCGGAAATGAACAATGACATTTTACCGGTGGAAGACATCAATCTCCCCTGTGCAGAGCCAGGTGGGGAGGTATTTCAGATTTGTAAAAAACACGAACACTCTGTAACCCAGGCATACACCACCGTGTTGAGTGAGCGGCTACCCTGCCCAGTTATCAGCCAAATGCTTCAATTGCAATTTCGCGCAATCAGGGATGCTTTTCTAAAGCTTTACCTGTTGAACACTTCAAGATTCAGCTTAGCATAGAATAGTGATTACTTTCTTCTCTTAAGTCATAAAACAAAAGGCCATTCCCTGCGGGAATGACCATTTATTTTTTTTTCATCAGTTGCTGCTATCAGCTGCGCCCTTTTCTTATAAGCCAGAACACGAGCGCTACGATTAAAACTATAATGATAATCGCCGTCCAAAAACCGGCCTTGAAAATTCCTTCCACCACTTCACATCCTGATAGTCCTGCCATTAAAGATACCAGCAGGGCCGAGATAAAGATTTGCTGTTGTTTCATATTTCCGTTTTTAGATTAAGATGGCCTACCGCTCGAAAGAGAAGTAGCTTGTTAATGAATGGGGCTTGCCCTGCACCTTATAAGACAAAATCTCTGCCGCAATATGACTGAATACTATACCATTACCACCGAAGCCAAGCATAAAATGATTTCTTTTATCACCATAAGTATCGATGTAAGGCATGCCATCCAATGTATCACCGAAGGTTCCGCACCATGAGTACTCCGGTTTCAAAGGAAGCGATGGAAAAAGCTCATGGAATTTTTTCAGTAATGTTCTTTCCTTCACCTCAAGCAGTTCGTCGCGTTTTTGAGGGTTGTAAAAATCTTCATCTTCTCCGCCCACCATTATCATGTCGTCTGCACCACGGATATATAAGTATGGGTTAGCTGAATTCCAGTAAACCGCTTCACTCCCGAAGTCCGTTGCATCCGGATGCTTTTTACCACATGTTACGTATGTGCTGCGGAGCGCAACCAACCCGGGAGGAAGATATTCCTGCGATTCATATCCCGTTGCATGAATTACATGTTTAGCGGTTATCGTATTTCCCTCTTTAGTAAGTGCCACGATCTTGTTCTGTTGGAAATCAAGATTAACTATTGTGGTATTGCTGAACACACCGCACATTTTATGGCGGTTGAACTCAAGCAGGGCGTGAGTGAACAGGTAGGCATCAGTTTGTGCGCCACATTCTGAAAGTATTGCCGCTTCTGCTGCGAGCCGGAACTTTTGCATCAGTTCATCCGCTGTGAGAAAAGAAACCTCAAAGCCCAGCTTCTTTCGAATAAGATATTCCTCATTCATCATCTCTTTATCTGCTAAGCTTCCAGTGAAATAAAGACTCTTCCTCCTCTGAAATTTTTTCAAACTTATTTCTGAAGCTGTTTCTTCTAAATGATAAACTGCTTCCGTGCATACTTTATATATCCTGTCTGCCTTTTGAATACCTATTTTTTCTCCGAGCTTCACAATGGGGTCGTCGAGCTCATACAGAAGCATAGATGTACTGGCACAAGTGCTTCCCATTCCAATTTCCCGCTTATCAACAACTACGCAATCAAGGCCGAGCTTAACCAGACTATGTGCGGCGAGCGCCCCGGAAATTCCACCGCCTAAAATAAGAATGTCGCATTTTATGTTCGAGTGAAGAGAAGAAAAGGAATTTTGTTTTTCATACCGTGTAACTGAAAATGTTCTGCCGGATGTGAGGTCCATATATGAAAATAAAGTTGAAAATATATAATCCCGTTGTTTTTTGTGGAATTAATTGCTCATGCGTCAGGGATCTTTGCGCTTATAGTGTTGAAAGGCGCATTTGTTTTGTTTGGAATGAAATTAGATTTAATGGATGGTGGTAATATTTTACAACTATTAAAATTTTAAACAATGAGTAAAAAATTGTTAACCGGAGTGATGCTCGGAGCAGCAGCCGGAGCGATCCTGGGCGTTTTGTTTGCACCCGATAAAGGTTGTGAAACCAGGAAGAAACTTTCTCAGAAAGGTGGAGAGCTTGGAGATACACTGAAAAACAAATTCAACGAATTTGGAGAAGTTATCTCAGAAAAGTATGAAAACATACGGGAAGAAGCTCAGGCGATGATGGAGAAAGGCAGGAGGACGGCGTCTTCCGCTATGGATAAAGCTCAGAACGTACGTGAAGAGACGGCAAACAAATTCTCATAATTTACTAAGCCCGGAAACCAAATTGAAATGGCAGAACAGTTAAAACAGGTTCATACACCCAACCAGGAAGTTGAAGCGCTCTTCGACAGGGCTAACGATTATTTCGACACGAGGTTCAGATTATTCCGGTTGAAAGCTATCAATACAACCTCGGATGTTGTATCATCTGTAACTGCAAGAACCATTTCCGCAGTCTTTGCCATTGTATTTTGGATCGCCGCCAATATAGGTTTTGCCTTGTTGTTGGGCGAATGGTTGGGAAAATCCTATTACGGATTTTTTATTATGGCAGGGTTGAATTTGGTTGCCGGGCTCTTTTTTATGAAAGCGGGAGGCCGGTGGGTGAAGGCCATGACAGCCGAAAAGCTCATTCAAAAAATATTTAAATGATGAAGATAAGTTCAGTTGAAGATCTGGATAAGGCGATCATCGAGTTGGAAAAGCGGAAGGTGATACAGGAAAGTATGCTCCGCGCCCAATTTGAAGCAACTAAGGAAAGCCTGAAACCGTTGAACCTCATCAAAAGTTCCTTCGCCAAAATAACCCATACTCCGGAGGTTAAAGAAGGGGTTGCAAAAACCGCCGTGGGAGTGGGCCTGGGGCTTCTTACCAGGAACATGATGTTGGGTAAGGCCTATCCTCTGATCAAATCTCTTTTAGGAAATGCTGTGGAGAAAGGAGTTAATAAAAGCGTGAACACGGGTGCAGAAACTTTGAAAGCTTACGGCACTGCTTTCTATAATAATATATTTAAAAAGAATAAAAATAACGGGCATCATCAAAGCCCCGCCTGAAATAAGATCCTGACCGCGCGAATTATTTTTTAACAATTAAATTTCAAGCGTAATGGAAAAGAAAAATCAAGGCCGTAATCCGGCACAGGAAAATCAGCAGAACAGAGGATCAAATCAATCAAACCAATCACGCGATACGTCTCTTCGTGGCCGTGAGGAAGAAGTAGTGAATCAACAGGATCAGCAGAGAGTAACTAACTCCGACCAGGGAGACACTACCAACCGTAATTCGGAAGGATCAAGGAGTTCAGAACAAAGAACAGGTTCTCAATCCGGCTCAGGCAGAAGCAGTGAGCAAGGATTAGGAAGCGAGCAAAGAACTTCTACTGACAGAAATTCAGATCAGGAAAGACGTGGATCTGAGCAAGGCCAGAGCGGTTCTGAAAGATCATCATCTGACAGATCAGGCCGTGGTTCGGAAGAATCATCAAGGGATGAAAGAACATCAACAGAACGCGATAGCTCAAGAAGCGGAAGCGAATCAGGAAATTCAGGCAGAGGTTCATCAGGAACGGGCCGTGAAGAATCAGATCAAAACCGCCGCGTTTAACCCAAGGAGTTAATTCATTATTCAGCAGAATCTTAACGATTCGAAACGCAAAGTCATAATTTCAGACTTTGCGTTTTTTTATGGGAGAATATGAATAATGGATACTTTAAAAAGCAGTGATAAATTAATCAGGATCCATTAAAAACTTTCGCGCGAAAAGATCGATCGATTCAATGTTCAACTAGAAAGGATATCCCAGGGCGATATTCAATACGAGGTTTTCTCTTCGCCAGGCGCCGCTTGCAAAATTTATTTCCTTTATCACCCAGCGTTCACCATCGGGCAGATAGGGTTTACGAAGAGGAATTCCAAGGTCAACTCTTATTAGTATCACTGTCGCGTCGAACCTTATCCCGAATCCTGATGCAACTGCAAGTTCCTTCCACCAGTTCTTGCTTAATTGTGCAGGCTTACCAAACTGGATGGTGTCCTTCGTCCAGATATTTCCTATATCAGCGAATACTGCTCCCTTCAATCTTCCGCTTATAGGAAACCGCAATTCAGAATTTGCAAGTAGTTTATAATCGCCGCCAATGATCTGGAAGAATTGTTGATCTTCAAGGGTGGGCCGGTATGAGCCGGGCCCTACCGAGCGCACCGTGAATCCCCGTATGGAGCTTGATCCGCCGATGATATATTGCTTTGTGAATGGCAGTAATGCAGAGTTGTTGTAAGGGAAGCCCAGCCCGACCTGCAACCTGTTGGCCCAATCTAAATTTGGAGAAAGGTTGCGCGTAAAATGGAAATCAAAATCTGTTTTTACAAATTGGGCAAAGGGAGTTCCGAATATTGTTTTCTCCCTGAACTCCTTCGCTCCAGTAACCAAGCCTGCAACATTACCGGCAACATCAAGGCTTGCTGAAAATATCCATTTGTTTCTATCTCTTGCTCTCGACGGACTGTAAGTATATGAAAAGTAGGTGCCGAGTATCGCCTCAGAATTAATGTTAAGCAACAATGAGGGCGAAATGGCCGCCTGTTTATAAAAGGAATCTGAAACATTGCTTGCGCGAAGATAACTCACACTAAATGGGGCGAAAGTAAAGGATGTGTTTCTATTCGGCTTCCATGTGAAATCATAACGGGCATGCATAAGGTTTTTCGTATAGAACAATTGCTTTCGAAGCAACTCATAGCCAAGAACAATGCTCGTATTGGGCGGAAAGATATGATTCTCTTTAATGTCAAAAAAAGGAATAGCATATCGCGGCATGCGTAAAGAAACTTCTCCCCCAATTCGAAAATTATTGTTGCGTCTTAATGAATCAGCATAAGAAATTTCAGCACTTACAAATCCCTTCACACTTAGTTGTTCAGCTCCGCGGAATGCATTACGGTCTTTCCATGTTGCACTTAAACCTGCACCGATGTAATTATTTTCTTTAGAAAAACCGTCGACAGTAGCCTGGATGGATCGCTTTTTCGCCGGGGTGAGATAGTAATGAACATTCATTTTATGATTAACAGAATCGGCAATTTCAAACCTGTTTTTCACAAACTTGAATGAGCCGAGGCCTATAAAACGGTTCAGCGTTGCGTTTTGAGAACGGGCGCTGTAAACGCGGCCCGGCCGGTAAGTAATAGTATGGGCAAAAAGTTGCGGCTTAAACACTTTTTGTGTGTCACGAATATGCAAGGTATCGTATTGTATAAATCCGAATTTACTGGTATCTAAAGTTTCAGATGCAAGGGAGTAGTTAGGAAATACATTTATACGGTTGATACGGTAAGGATGTTTTGCAAACTCCGGCGTTGTTTCTTTGATATTCAGGAATAAGTTCACCGTTCGTGCTCCTGCAGTTGTATCCGCATAGGCCATCAGGTAACCGGGATTAAAATAATAGTATCCGCGATTTTTTAAAGAGAGGTCTATCCTGTCACGTTCTGCGGCTATTTCATCGAGATTGTAAGGTTTGCCCTTCTTTAAAAGCCCCCGTGGTTGCTGTTGGATACGCTGCAGTTGCTTCATCAGGGGCGTACTGTCGCTTACCCATGTGATGTCATTAAGAAGATACTGCGGCTGCACCTGTACAGTATAACGGGCACGCATATACGTTTTTGAATTAACCGTATCTCCCTGTGCAGTTGAATGGAAATAACCGAGATTATCCAGTCGCCCGACAATATTCTGCGCCGTGTTTGGGGCATTCACCCGTGAGCTGAACACCGGAGGTTCACCAAGGCGCTTTCTCAGAAAAGCTTTCAGCCCCTTTTCTTTCTTCGGGGTGCCGATCTTATACCACCACCATACTTTCCAGGGTTGACCGAGAAAATATTTATTCGGTCTCGGCTGAATGGCTACCGCTATTTCCTTTTTTATAGTTCTCGATTTCTTCTTTAACTCAGGATGCTTTTCAATTTTTACGGAATGTCCACGGTACAAACGCTCACCTGGCGGAAGGTACTTACTCACACTGCAGGAGCAAAAAGCTCCGGCAAACAAGATCAATATTATGCACAGGTTCCTGTTCATTTTATTTTTTTCTCTTCCGGAATAATTCGCGGAATTTATCATAGTCCATAGTTAACACAAAGCCTACACCCGTTTCCACAACATAACCATCCAGAATCACTTCGAACTGGTTCCGGCGGTACGCCCGCAACATATACCTGCCATCACGGGATAATTTATAAGCTACTGTAAGATCAGGTATATAGCTGTTCCTTCCACCAGCCTTTGCTGCGGGATCTGCGCCCTCAATACCAAAGTTTTTGCCAACAGTCACCACAAGCCGGTCATTCATAAATGATTTGCTCAATTGTAGATTAAGATCTGTGCGCTGTCTGCTACCAAGTCCGCTATAGTCCTGGTAAGAATTCAGGCTGAGATCTATATCAACCCCTTTTATCAGGTCACTTGCAATTTCATTAAGCGCAGAAGAAAGGAACTGGCTCACACTCTGCCTGGCAAGGTCATTGAAGCCGCTTTCATTGCCTTTGAAAAAATCACTGCTCTGCTCACCAACGAACCTGTTGAATAAAAGAAGTGAAAACACTTGTTTGTTGGTAGCTGATTCATCGCCTCTTATTTGAGCTAGTTTGTTTTCAATAGTGGTTCTGAGGTCTGGATTGATACGAGCGTTGGACTCTTCATCAGGAAGTTGAATGTCAAACTTTATTGTGGGTTGGCTTAATACCCCGGTAAGATGCATCACCACGCGAAATGGAATTTTCTGATTGAATGAATTAGCAAGAGCAGGATCTGCCGAAGTAACCTCATTTGCAAGAAGATCACGGGATGAGGAATTAGCGATGTATTCCGCTGTTACATCAACGCGCGCATTCATAGGCTCACCGGCGAAAGTTATAGTACTGCCTTTTTGCAGATTAAACCTTCTTTGCAAGAACTGGTAGTTCAACACATACGATCCTTTGTCAAGAATATAATTTCCCGCAAGCACGATATTTCCTCCGGGATCAACGCCCGCATTTAATTGCGCATCACCCTGCACCACCATTTCGTCGCCTGTTACCGGGTCTATGATGATGCGCATTATAGCATCCTTACGCACTTCCAGGTTGAGGTTATAGTTCAGGAATTTTGCAAATGAAGGTCCACCAACTTCTTTTTCACTAAAGCCAACGCCGGGCTGAAGGATGGCCATTGTGTCCATGTCAATGAAGCGTACAATTGATTTGCTCGCGTCTTTATCGAAGTTCCTTTCCGGAAGAACAATTGTAACATCGCTGTTATCATTCAATAAAACATCTCCCTGTATGTCCGGCGCTTCAGAAGTTCCCTTTATTGAAATATCAGCATCAACTGAAGCGAAGCCGTACAATTCGTTGCCTATTGCCCTCTGCACGTTTAGCACAATGAAGTCGTCAGCATTTACGTCGAGGTCGAAATCGTATCGGGTAAGCGTACGCGCTGTAACATTTCCATTCACTTTCATCTCATTGCCCAAAGAGTCGCGAATGGTGAAATTGTTGAGCCTGATATCAGGGTAAGACAGCCTGATCTGCTGATCATTTACCTGGTAGGGAGCGCCAAATTCCGTGAGCGCAAATCTCGTAGTATCGAAGATCAATTGCCCGTTCCAATGCGGGTTGCCAACAAGACCGTAGATGTCCATGTTTCCACGAATATTGCCGGATGCATATTTTAGCTGGCCGGCAGACAGCCCGGTAAGCGTGGCAGCATTCAATTTGGTTATGTTCACCTTTGCATCAACCACTTCACTTACGAGGTTGTAATTTGCAGAAGCCGATACATCGTTTTCATTTCCGGTTAAATAAATTCTTGTAGACACGAGCTCATCTGAGCGGTTCGCTGCGTAAAACTCCAGATCCCCAATAGGCTGGCTCATCATTTTAAAGCCCGACACATATGCATATCCTGTAAAGGTGGGCACCTGGTTATTAAGATCGTCTATGGTTAAGCGTGAGTCCATTGTACCCTCCATGAACAGTGTATCAGCATTTATGAAGGAACTGATGCTTCGGATATTGAAATTATCAACAGATACATCAATAGCGCTATTTGGTATTTCTTCCTGGCTTTTTATAATCAGCCTTGCAGTGTCGCTTGAAAGGGCAAAGTTGTGAACGATGATCCCATCCTCACCATATCTTATATAATTATCCGGCGCCACCTCCCATTTTTCATAATTCAGCAAGGCGGTGTCTCGCAGTGAGAAGGTATAGGCTCCATTAGTTGTTCCCAAAGATCCTTTTAGGCCGAACCAATCCTTTTTGTTTTCGTCCTGCGTGATTGCTGAAAGAACCAGACTGTCATTCACGGCGTTGCCTTGTATCCTGGTTCCATAAAACATTTTGCCTGCGGCAGATAATGTGTCAGTTGACGCTGCATACTCGATCCTGCCATTTCGTGATCGCACATCAACAATAGCATTTGCGACCGTGTTGTTTCCATACGCTATGTTACCGGCATTTGCCCGGAAGTTAAACGCACTATCGGTGTCGGCTGATCGAAAACTTCCTTCAAGATTCAGATCTCTGTAGGTTTTGAGATCAGGCACAAATGCAGATATTAAGGGATGCGATTCAATCTTCGCCGCAAATTTTACCTGTTGATCAGGGTAGGTGGTTGAATCGTTGGCACCGATATCATAATAGCCATCGATGTATTGAACAATTGCAGGAATTACCAGATCGTAATCGAACGCTCCGGAAGCAAAGGCATTCGCTACGTTGCTGGAAAGGGTGATTGAATCAATACCGTTCAAAGAACTTGCCTGTAAGAGAATACTGTCCAGCGGATATTTCTCATTTCGGAGTTTGAAACTGATTGAGTCGATCAGAAGCTTTGCATCTAGCTGGCGAGGCTTAAGATCATTTGCATTGATATTTGCCGTAAATGCAACATCAAGACTATCGGGATACAAACCTAATGCGTAGAGTCTCGCGGTATCCACCCGCATCATTCCTTCCACGACAGGATATTCGCCGGAAAGATTTCCGGCCAGGTCAGCATTTAACCTGAGCGCGGGGTCATCTATCGAAGCCTGCGCATCAAAATCTCCGCGATTGAGGTTTACATCTGCAATAATATTTTTGTAATTATAGCCTTTCAGTTCAACCTCCTGAATATTACCGGCAAGATCGGCAACCATAGTTTTGTAATCAAAGCCAGTTCCCTTAGCAACTATATTCCCGGTCAGTTTCCCCACCAAACTATCCTGCCCCGTTAGTTTTCCAAGGTCGAAATTTACCAGGTTCATGTTCACATCGTAAACTGCATTCTGCGGATCTGAATAATTTTTTAAGTATCCTTTTACAGAGGCATTTCCAAAACTTGTTTGCAACCTCGCATCAGCCTTTAAGTCATTCACGCCACCACCGATCATTCCTTCAGCCACTATTTGATCGGGAATTTGAAAACCTTCCGGCAGAGTGCCGGCAGGAATAAAACCCGTTATGAAATTTTTGGAAAAGGTGCCGCGCTGCATCACTACATCATATTTCAGCTTCGCCGGGTCGCTGATATTATCGAGGGCGATCTTGCCGGCGAAATCAATCCCGCTTCCCGTTGCACGAACTACCGCATCGAGATTATTGCTGTTGCCACGCAGGTTTCCGCTTAGAGAAAAGAAAGGAGGTAATTGTTGAAATTGCGCAAGGTTTTCAGGCGGAATAAAACGTAAAAGATCCTGCTTTAAAATCCGGCTGTTCAAAATCACAAGGTCGTATGAGAATCTCTCTGCATCATTCAGGTTAAACAAAGTGCCACGCGCATTAACCGAACTTCCGCTGAGGCCCGAGAGCTGGATATGCGGGAGATAAACTCTTTGCATAGTTCCTCTCAGTTCCGTGTTTATATGGACCACCTGGTTCGAAAAACTTGCAGGAGAAAAGGTTTCTTTTAAAAAAGGAAGAACCTGGTAGAGGTCATTAAAGGCAATTTTCGAATTATTGAAATTAGCTGTTATGAGCGTGTTCTCAGGGTGTGTCGCCATTGCTTCAATACTGTCATAGCGGATCTCTATTCCATTTTGTAAAACACTGCCAGCCGTTTTTAGAAAAAGGTTGGTTGCAGACAGAAGCGTATCTGAGAAAGCCAGATCCACACGACCACTATCGAGAACAAAACCGTTTTTTTCCTGAAGAGCAAGTGTGTAAACATTCGCTTTGGTAAGGGAATCGCTGAAAAGAAAATCTTCAATGCGCGCATTAATGCCTGACACATCCATGTGGGAGAAATCCAGGCCGCCGGTTGGTGTAACGTTGTTATCGTTGTATTGGAACTGATTGTTATTGAGCAAGCCAACTTTTGCTTTGAACAGCCATGGCGCAGGTTCAGAGGTTTCCTCTTTGTTGTCCTGGATCTTCGGAGCCACAAATTTTACGCGCGATGAATCAAGCACGAGGGAATCCGCTATGCCTCTGTAGGTGGCAAGATCAAGTACTGCGTTTGTGAGTGCGAGCCTGTGAACATCATTGGAGTAAAACATCCCTGACACATTATCATCAATGGCCACATCGATATTTCGCAGATCAAATTTGCCTGCGGTCAACCATAAACTGTTTGAAGTGGATGGAGTGGATGAACCGTCTGAGACAGATGTAGTGTCGGGAAGTGAAGGTTTCGTCATACTCATGAAGAAGTCTATCCCTGAAGCATCAAACTTCGTGATGTCGAATTGCAGTCGGTCGGGCTGAAAGCGGGTTAAAGTGGCGTCAAGAGAATCTATCTTGGTTACAAAGCTGTTTCCTCCATAAAGATCTTTGAACCGAACCGCAACACGATCAAGCACGAGGTGGTCAAGAGTCAATTTCAGCGCCGCCGTATCGGGATTTGCCGTTGCTTTTTTATTTCCCGTAAACGCGTTTACTATAAAATCAAAATTAAAAGCTGAATCGCTTTCACTGCGATTGATGTTAATGAGCACATTTTTCAAATATGCTTTTTGAATGTCTGTATTACCTCGAAGAAGTTTAAAAAGTTTCAGATCAACTTTTAATTCCTCGCCGTAAAGCAACGTATCTTTTTTCTGATCTTCTACATAGATATTTTTTATTTCAACCCATTTTGGTAAACTATAATCGATTGAGCCGATGCGCACTTCGGTGTTCAGTTTACTTTTTAAAAACTTCTGCACTTGGTTTTTTGTGATCTTTCTGCCCGCAGGCATATGGATAAAAATAACAAGCAGCCCCGCTAAGGCCAAAACACTCACAATAAAGATCATGAGAATTTTAAGTGTCTTCCTGAATATCCGGCTGGCAGTCATTTTTCAGTATCGAAGTTCGCGTGGCGCATACTATTGTTACGAATAATTATGCCCAACCTTCTCTTACCGAAAATACAGATATAACGAATGGAAAACCAATTCGTTGTGGAAATATTTCTACGTCGGCTAGGTCTTTTTTTTCGAAAGGTTTATTACCGTGCTCCTAACTCAGCGAGGGCCATCACAAGGTTGGCCGGTTTGCCGGTTACTCCTTTAAAAATATCGCCTTGCTTTTCGATTTTTTTCAATGCATTATGAATATTAAAATCAAGCGGGGAAAGCCCTCTTTTTACTTCCTTCCATTGCAATGGCATCGAAACCGGTGCGCCCTTTTTGGGCCTTAGGCAATAAACAGAGGCAATGGTTTGAGCCCTGTTGTTTTGGAGATAGTCGAGGTATATTTTTTTCTTATCGCGACGCTTTAAACTTCGTTCGAGTGTGGTAATCTCCGGCAATTCTTCTTCCACCATCATGCAAACGATGTGAGCGAAATTCTTCACCTGTTCATAATCATACTTTCCGCCCATAGGCACATAAATATGAAGACCGGTTCCACCTGAAGTTTTTATATAACTCTCAACCCCTGCATGGTCAAACACCTCTTTTGTATATTGGGCACACTCTACAATTTCATCAAACGTATTTTTTTCGGAAGGGTCGAGGTCAATAATGAGATAGTCAGGCTTATCGGGCCTTGAAATGACAGAGTGCCAGGGATTGATCTCTATACAGCCAAGATTATTGAGATAAGCAAGCGTAGCGCGGTCATTGCAAATGATGTAGTCAACCGTGCGGGCTGATGATTCAGAATAATCTGCAAAGGTTTTCACCCATGAAGGAATATTATCCCCGGCATCCTTTTGAAAAAAGCCCTTAGCATTTATACCGTTTGGAGATCTGAAAAGCGACTGCGGCCTATTCTTCAGGTATGGCAAAATGTATTCAGATATGCTTTGATAATAGTCGATAACCTGGCCCTTGGTTACATCGTCTCCCGGAAAATAAATCTTATCGCGGTTAGTAACGGGAACGGATATACGCCCAAATTTCAATTCGCCGGCTCCGGCTTTTGCTTTACGTTTTGCAGGAGGCTCGTTTTTTGGAGATGATTTCGTTGAACCAGATATCTTTTTTCCAGCTTTGTTTTCTGCCAACCATTTGTTGATCGGTGAATTTTTTGGAGTGTCATCCTCGCTGTTATATCCATCAACAGAATATTTATCGCGGTGCTTTATCAACAACCATGAGTTTTCTTCCGGTTTGCCTTTCAGTTTTACGAGGGCAAATTCACCTTTCAATTTTTTGCCCCTCAACTTAATTTTAAGGTCACCTTTTTTCAGGCCTGCAAGAAGTTTCTTTTCTGCCCCGGCTCCATCCTCGCCGTCGATGGTTGTATAGGTACCTTTATCCCAAATCTCCACGATACCTGCTCCATAGCCTGAAGGAATAATACCTTTAAAATCTTTGTAGTCATAAGGATGATCTTCCACCATCATCGCGAGGCGTTTGTCTGCAGGGTCCAATGACGGACCTTTCGGCACAGCCCAGCTTTTCAACACTCCCTCCATTTCGAGCCGGAAATCGTAATGCAGTCTTGATGCCTTATGCCGCTGCACCACAAAGGCAAGAGCGCCTGACGATCTTTTTAGTGCGGCCTTGGGTTCAGGTGTTTTCTTGAAATCTCTTTTTTTCCTGTAGGATGCTAATGCCATGTGTTATGATGCTTTTTTTCTTTTACCGGTACTAAGGCTTGCTTTGAGTTGATCCATCAGGTCTGTCGTTTTGCTGTGAACCACCTTCATTGTAGTAACTTTTGGTTTCACACCTTTTGATTTCGCCTGAATGATTTTTAATAACTGTGATGAATAGGTGTCCTTATATTTTGAAATATCAAATTTACCCGAGAGCTGTTCGATCAGGTTAATTGCCATTTTCAATTCGGGCGGTTTTACCGCCGACTTTGCCGGCAAGCCCAACCCTTCAACTTCTCTTATCTCTTCTTCAAAGCGTATCTGGTTTAGAATGATCACCTTTTCCTGCGCACTCAGGATGGCAAGATGTTCCTTATTGCGCATTACAAATGTTGCCACACCAGCCTTTTTTGTTTTCAACAAGGCCTCTCGCAGCAAAGCGTAAGGCCGTTCGCCAGATTTATCGGGCGCCACGTAATAAGGCGTTTCAAAATAAACGCTGTTCACTTCAGCAAGGTCAACGAAATCACTGATCTCGATCACCTTCGTTTTTTTTGCGTTGGCCTGCTCAAAATCTTTATCATCCAGTACTACATATTTGTTGCCCATCATATAGCCCTTTACAATGCTTTCCCATTTCACTTCCTTTCCCGTTTTTTCATTTACGCGCATGTATTTGATGTTGCTATGATCTTTTTTATCCAGCATATCGAAATTCAGGTTGCTTGATGAGGTTGCACTGTAAAGCTTCACCGGGATGTTTACGAGTCCGAAGCCTATTGCTCCTGTCCATAGAGGTCTCATAGTTATCAATTTTATTTTAACCGTTTACAATTTCGCCACCGTTCGGATGTAGTACCTGGCCGGTGAAGTAGGAACCATCTTCGCTTGCAAGAAACAGAAAAGCGGGAGCCACTTCAGAAGGCTCTCCTGCACGTTCCATAGGCACATCGCTTCCATGTTTTGCAACCTTTTTAGGTTTAAAGGTTGCTGGAATGAGCGGCGTCCAGATCGGGCCGGGAGCTACTGCATTTACGCGAATTTTTTTCTTTGCGAGGTTTGCCGATAAGCTCCTTGTGAAACTTACTATGGCGCCCTTACTGGAAGCGTAATCAATAAGGTGACCGCTGCCCCTGTATGCTGTTACGGAAGTTGTATTAATTATCGAGCTGCCGGCTTTCATATGCGGCAATGCATTTTGTGTGATCCAAAAAAAAGAAAACAGGTTCACTGAAAAAATGTGAATCAATTGCTTTGATGAAATGTCTTCTAACTTTTCCTGCTCTACATGAGTTGCAGCATTGTTAACAAGCACATCTATTCTGCCAAATTTTTTTATGGTATGCGATACGATCTTTTTGCAGTGTGATTCCCTACTTATATCCCCGGGGATCAGCAGACATGACTGCCCGTAAATATTTTCGATTTCATTCTTTGTGTTTGCAGCATCGGCATGCTCACTCAGATATGATATTGCGACATCTGCTCCTTCTTTGGCAAACAAAAGGGCGACCGCCTTACCGATGCCACTATCGCCGCCGGTTATCAGGGCAACCTTACCGAATAATTTTCCTCTCGGGGCTTCAACAGGGTCTGAAACTGGCGCCGGACTCATCTTAATTTCAAGGCCCGGGCTTTTTTGACGTTGTGGTTTACGGATGGGTTTTGCCGCTCCTCCTTTTTGCATACAGATGAATATTTGGTGATCCATTCACACAAATCAACAACCGTGCGGGAATTTTTTTTCCTTCACTAAATCAACTTCAACCCAATGGGGAAGCGGTTCTACAATTAGAATGGTTTTTTAGAAGAATAGGATCATTATATTGTTGGTACAGCCTTTGAAAAATACCTTCTAACAAACCATAAAATATGAAGGCTGCCTACAACGATAACCATCTTGCCATTTTGAAGAATAAGATCGAAGAGATCAGGGTGGCGATCTTCAAACCCGAAATGAACTCTGAGCTGCATCTTCCTAACAATATAATAGAGGTGTTGAAAGTTGATAATGAGGGAATGGTTTACTTCTTTACTTCCTGCAATGGAGATTATGCAAATTATCTTGACCGGAGCTTTTATGGATACCTCGATTTTTACCGGAAGGGATGCGATGGAAGACTGATGCTGAGCGGGAAGGCGGAGATAGTTGAATCAGAAGATGAAGCGCTTGAAAAGGAAAACTATTCTCAAAAGACAGGTTCGCAAATTGTTTTGGTAAAGTTGAAGATCATGCAGGCTGAGTTAGTGGATGCAGGTGTTCGCCAGCAAAAAGAGTCCTTTATAGACAAAATGAAACACGCAGTGAGTCAATGGTTTTTTTCGCCAACTCACAAAGTTTACGACTTCTCATAATTACACTATATATATATCGGCGAATGAATTAAGGAAAGAGATCAGGAATCGACAGAAAAGGTAAAGGCTAAAAGAAATAGAAGTCCCTCCGGAAACGGAGGGATTTTTTTATTTCATTTTAAATTTCTGAATTGCATTTTTGGAAAAATCGCTTAAGATAAGTTTGCCGCTTATAGCCGCGCGCTCGTGAAGCAGTTTATCCCAGTGGGAAGTTCCATCCCAGAAATTTGCCTTGAGATTTGCCATCGCGGCGGGATTAGAATGTGCGAGGGTTTCGGCAAGACGGTCAACAGCTTCATCCAGGCCTTCAATTGTTTCATGCACTTCTGCGAACAATCCTTTACGCTTCGCCCATTCTGCCGGGCGCCACGATGTTGCATCAATTGCTAGTGCCGAAAAGGCAGAGAGACCGATCTTGCGTTCCACCGCAGGACCAACCACAAAGGGGCCGATGCCAACGGCAAGTTCACTCAACTTGATATCAGCCTTATTTATTGCAATTGCATAATCTGCAGCTGAAGCAAGGCCAACTCCACCTCCAACACAACGGCCATGAACGCGCGCAATTATAAATTTTTTACAAGTACGCATTGCATTGATCACGTTAGCAAAACCGCTAAAGAACTGAAGACCTTCCTCTTCATTTTTTATACTGAGCAATTCATCAAAGCTGGCCCCGGCGCAAAACGCCTTATCACCATCACTTTTTAAAACTATCACACGGGTTTCATCATGTGTGCCTGCGAAGTGTATTTCCCTCGCCAGTTCCGCCAGTAATTTCCCGGGCAGAGAATTGCTTTGCGGATGAAAGAACGTGATGGTTGTGATGCCATGGTGTGTTTCAGTTTTTACATGGCCGTCGGCAATATTGTGCTGCATGAACTATATTTTGTTTTTCATTTGAACCATTGTGAGAATTGTACCCACGCCGGTAATTTCATCTTTATCATCAAAAATTTCCACCATCCATTTTACGATTCCTTTTGGTATGTCCATTCCTTTTACATATTCCATGTCAGGGGTTTTTTCCTTCGTTTCCTGCGCGATCTTTTCCTTGCAGGTAAAACGAATATACACCTGGGTTCCGGGATATACGGGCTTGGTAAAACGCAATTCATCAATACCATAATTCAGCAATACCGGATTACGTTCAAAGCCATCCACAAACAACCCTGCCGCTATGCTCATTATCAGGTATCCATGCGCCACCTGTTCATCAAACATGGTTCCTTCGAAGTTGGTGGTTTTTATGTGAGCATAAAAATGGTCGCCGCTGAGGTCGGCAAACTGGTCGATAAGCTCCGAAGTCACTAATCTTTTTTCCGTTATCAATTGGTCACCGATCACCAGGTCTTCAAAAAATTTCCTGAAAGGATGTATTCCACCTACAATGCCCGTTGCATTTTGCTGATAAACATTTGTGATTGCAGTTATCATTGAAGGTGACCCCTGAATGGCGGTGCGCTGCAGGTAATGTTTAATTCCACGAAGGCCTCCCATTTCCTCTCCACCACCGGCGCGACCCGGGCCGCCATGTACAAGCATAGGCAGAGGTGAACCGTGTCCTGTACTTTCTTTCGCGCATTCTTCATTTAACACTAATATTCTTCCATGGTGTGTTGCCGCGTTTACCACATAATCAGCCGCGATTTTTCTGTCTGCCGTAACAATTGATGACACAAGGCTTCCCTTTCCCATCTTGCTGAGCATTATAGCTTCATCAAGATCTTTATAAGGCATTAGGGTGCTAACAGGACCAAATGCTTCTACATTATGCGGCTCAAAAGAATGCATCGGGCTTTCGTTCATCAACAATATCGGGCTGATGAAAGCTCCCATTTGCGCGTCTGCGTCAACAACCTGCACACTGTCTAAAGAGCCATAAATAATCCGCGACGAAGCAAGTAATTTCTGAACCTGTCCGCGAACCTCATCACGTTGGCCTTGTCCGGCCAAGGAGCCCATCCTTACCTTTTCGTTCGATGGATTTCCCACCAGGGTTTTTTCAAGTTCAAGCCTGAGGCTTTGCGAAACCTCTTCCATCCTGTTTTCGGGAACAAATATTCTCCTGATGGCAGTACATTTCTGACCTGCCTTCACCGTCATCTCTTTCTTAACTTCTTTTATAAATATTTCCCATTCCGGCTGACCTGGTTGTACATCATTGCCTAGAACGATGCAGTTTAGCGAGTCTGCCTCCATGTTAAAAGGAACGCATTCTTCAAGTATTCGTGTATGCGATTTTAATTTTAAACCAGTGGAAGCAGAACCTGTGAAGGTCACCACATCCTGCGATGTCACGTGGTCAAGCAAATCTCCAGCACTTCCACAAAGGAGTTGTAATGCACCTTCCGGCAAGATCCCTGAAGCGATGATCTCCCTCACAACAACTTCAGTTAAAAAGCTCGTAACTGTTGCGGGCTTTACAACTGCAGGCATCCCGGCCAACAGGTTAACGGCAATCTTTTCAAGCATTCCCCACACCGGAAAATTGTATGCATTTATGTGAATGGCAACACCTTCTTTTGGAACCAGCAAATGATGCCCCATGAAATTTCCTTGTTTGCTCAGCGAAACAGGTTCGCCATCAACACAAAATGGATCATCCGGCAACCTGCGCCTGAGTGAGGCGTTTGAAAATAGATTTCCGATGCCTCCTTCAATATCTATCCAACTATCCAACTTCGTAGCGCCGGTAAATGCGCTGATCGCATAGAAGTGTTCTTTTTTAGCAAGCAGATGCAATGCAAGGGCACGCAGCATTCTTCCTCTTTGCTGGAAGGTCATTTTACGTAATGCGGAATTGCCTTTACTTCTCGCATACTGCAGCATCCTCTCCATATCTATCCCCTGCGTTGATGCCAGGGCTACAGGCTCGTTATTGATCGCATTATATAAGATCTGTCCATCGCCATCGCCGGTGATCCATTCTCCTGCTATATAATTGCCTAATTTTTGCATACGTGTGGTTGTGCCGCAAAGCTAAGCAATGAAAGAATTCTATTTTTGATTATAACTTAAGTGATGAAAAAGCTGCTCTATTCCGCCTTGGTAATATTGTTATGCCAGGCAACCTGCAAAACGACAGAGCCATGTGTGGGCGAAGTGAAACCTGATTGTATGTGCACCCAGCAGTATGACCCCGTTTGCGGGTGCGATGGAAAAACCTATGGCAACGCATGCATGGCAGGCTGTGCTGGAATTAAGATAACATCAAAGGGTGAATGTCCGCCGTAGGGAGTTATAAGGGAATTAATTGATAGATTGTGAGTTTTGGGTTATGGTTTCGCGATGAGGAAGGCCATTACCTTTTACCTTACACCGGGCCCTATTTCTCCATCAATCCAAATTGGCGAAGGTGATGCCTTACATGTTTTGCATGAAGAGTTATCCAATCTCTGTAATCGAGATTCCCGAAAACAGGATGAATAGTTTGAGCAGAGGGGTTGTTGCCGAAATGATCAAAGAAGCCTTTAATCGCTTCATCCAGTTTATGAATCGCCTCCTTGTATGAAGATGTTTCCACGGAGGATGGCTCTTCACCAATAATATTTACCGGGGCTTTCGTGTTTTCGCGAAATTCCTTTTCACTTCTTAAAAATTCGAGGTACTTAGGCAGTTGTTCTTCCGGCGTTACAATTTCATAAATAACCTTATTGGAACTGGCATCGAAAAAATTAGCAAGGTGTTCAACTGCCTGCCAGGAATTCATTTTGCCCCAGGCCCCCGCTTCATTGCCTGTTAACCGGTTGAAAAGTGAGATTACTTTTTCCCGCAGAAAGATTTCGTCATCTGTTATTTGCATGCTAGCCTCGCATCTATTTCTGAACAAAGCGATTTGAATATTGAGTCGATCGAACCTTCGCCCTTTACCATTACAACCTTGTCAAATTGCTTATAATAATCAGCCACAGCCGCTGTTTTATTGCGGTATTCAACAATGCGTGCGCGAATTACCTGTTCGTTATTATCGTCTGTTCTGCCGCTGGTTTCTCCTCTTTTCAATAATCGTTTCACCAATTCTTCCTCGCTTACTTCCAGCGCAAGCATCACCGAAATTTGCTGACCTCTTAATTCCATCAATTTATCAAGAGCTTCTGCCTGAGCATAGGTGCGCGGAAAACCGTCAAATAAAAATCCATTTGCATTCGGATGATTATCAAGTGCAGAACTTATCATGCCGATCACCACTTCATCAGGCACCAGTTGCCCGTGATCCATATACTTTTTGGCTTCGAGACCTAAAACCGACTGGCTGGAAATTTCGGAACGAAGAAGGTCGCCGGTGCTGAGGTGATGCAAGGAATACATGCTGATGATCTTTTCGCTCTGCGTACCTTTTCCACTGCCCGGCGGGCCAAAGAGTATTAAATTGAACATATATCTGGTAACCTTTAATGAAAATAAACAGGGTTTGGGCTAGGCCAGGAATTGTTGCAAATGTAGTTAAGCTTTTGAATATCGGAATTTTTTGGATTCCGTAATATTGCATTTCGGCCTTTCAAAAAATGAGAAAGGTTTCGGGTAGTTCACTAGTTAAACCCCCATGGCCTGATTTTTCTGAGCCTATTCTATCATGAGCAAACTTAAACTTAGCCGCTTCGCAGAAACACTTATTGCATCTGAGATCGTTCGTCTTGGAGCAACAATTAAAGAAAAGATCAGGTCAGGCGCACATATTTATAATTATACAATAGGAGATTTTGATCCGTCGCAATTCCCCATTCCGAAAGAATTGGAAAAAGAGATCATCAAGGCATATGAAGCAAATCACACAGCTTACCCTGCTGCTGAGGGCGAGTTGGATCTAAGAATGGCCATCAGCGACTTCATTCACGATAATCTTGGCACCCGTTACTCGCCGCAGGAAATTCTTGTTGCAGCCGGAGGAAGACCATTGATCTACGCTATTTTCAAAACCATTGTTGATGAGGGTGAGAAGGTGATATATCCTGTACCGAGTTGGAATAATAATCATTACACCCACTTTAACGGAGGTGAACATGTGGTAATTGAAGCCTCACGTGAAAATAATTTCATGCCTACTGCAGAACAGATCAGGCCACATGTTAAGGGCGCTAGTCTTATTGCAGTTTGTTCACCTCTAAACCCCACCGGAACGACCTTTAAAAAGGAGGAGCTCGAAGCTATTTGCGATTTGATCATTGAAGAAAACAAAACCCGCGGCGAAGGAGAGAAAAAGTTGTACCTGATGTATGATCAGATCTACTGGACGCTCACTTACGGCGAAACGAAACATTACGATCCTGTGGGTTTGCGGCCCGAAATGAAGCCTTTTACAATTTATGTTGACGGTATCAGTAAGGCTTTTGCAAGCACAGGTGTAAGAGTTGGCTGGTCAATGGGGCCGGAGGAAGTGATGGTGAAAATGCGCTCGCTGAACAGCCACGTGGGCTCATGGGCGCCGATGGCAGAACAAAAAGCCGTGGCTAAATTTTTAAAACAAAAAGAAGCTGTTCAAAATTATTTCCTTCATTTTAAAGAAGAGGTTGAATCCCGGCTAAGGCTTATCCACGAAGGCTTACAAAGTATGAAGGCTAAAGGCTTGCCTGTTGATTCGATCGCTCCGCAGGCCGCTATCTACCTTACAATGCAGGTTAACCTCTCCGGCAAAACAAACAGTGATGGTGTTACTTTGAAAGACCAGAGCGAGGTCACCAATTACATTTTGAATGAAGCCCAGCTGGCAATAGTTCCTTTTGTTGCATTTGGAGCGGGAGCTGAAAATAACTGGTATCGCC
>JAEZDA010000090.1 GCA_023433345.1 Bacteroidota bacterium
AACCTGAACAGTGGAAACTTTTGGTAAAAGGAGATGTGTTATTTTCCTGCCTTGGAACAACACTTAAAAAATCAGGCAATAAGGTGGCGCAATGGAAAGTTGATTATGAGTACCAGTATGAGTTCGCAAAAGCGGCAAGTGAAAATAATGTTCCCGCGTTTATATTAGTATCTGCTGATTTTGCATCGCCAAACTCCTTTTTTTTCTATGCAAGAATGAAAGGTAGGCTTGAAGCCGCCGTTCAAAAGCTGAATTTTAAAAGGCTTTCAATTTTCAAACCTCCGATACTTGTTCGTAAAAATTCTGACAGGGCCGGGGAAGTAAGCAGCGTAAAGATCTTAAAGGTTTTGAACCAACTGGGAATGTTCAAAAGGCAGGCACCTTTACCGACCGAAATTTTGGCAAAGGCCATGATCAATTCCTCCAAGGATGGGAAAAGCGGTTTTTATGAATTTAAAGGCCACCAGATAATTCGTTTATCCGGAGAGACCGTCCCTGAGTAATTGAAATAACCGCGGTAGATCTATTCTATCTTTTTCATTTCCTTCCACCTGTTATCCTGCAACACGGAAGATGGATCGAAATTAGGGTTATTGGAAAGAATAAAACTGCTTCCATCGTCCCGGCTCCAGGCCTGGTTGTATCCAGAGGTAAGCTCAACTTTACCATTTGCATCGGTGTAGTGTTCAACCTCACGTATCGCCTTAATGAAATTTGAGTGGGAACGATCCTGAGATTGTTGTTTTGCCTCCCAACTGCGCATGTTCGCATCCATTCTGTCGAGGTTTTGCTGACCTTGCTTTATTGCATTCTCCCCGATTTGTTTTGTGAGCGCATCCATCATTCTTATTTTGCCGAGGTGGTCGGCCTGCCTTTGCTCACGGTAGCGTTGCCAAAATGCATCAACTGATTCCTTCCATGCGGGATTGGTTTTGAAACTTCCCATTATTACAGAAAAAATAGCTGCCGCATTCTCCTGCTCTCCCGCCGGATACATTAACATGGCCCTGTTGGATGCCGCTGAACTATAGGTAACAGTCGCGCTCCCAGTATATGGATTCGGCACCATTATTTCCGTATTGTTTACACCGCAAACCACCCATGCCTCCCGGCCATCATCCCACTTTACCCGCGCATAAACAGCGCTGGGGTTAAAGTTCACCTGACCTGCTCCATAACGTCTCAGTTCAACCGCCGCTTTTTCGTTACTCTGTGAAACTATCTTTCGGCCTTCGGGGTTGTCTGCAATACTTACTACCGTTGCATTTTCAAGATCGCGGGGTATGAACACATTTTTAAAATACTCCTGTGCATCCAAAGGCTGCCCTTCCCTGCAATACTTTTCATTAGGTGCAAACTGCCGAAGTTCGGGCGATGCGGAAACGCTCCAGAGATCATTTGGGAAAGCCTCGAATTTATATCGACCATCGGGTGAAGTCATCTGAATGGCCAGATTGTTTCCCGCGCAAGGCTGCCCCGGGCTAACCCAGATCACTTCGCCCGAAACCTTCCATCCTTTTGGCGCTAAAAATCCAAATGCTTCTACAGGTTGTTCAAATCCTGCTTTATCATAAATACGAGCGCGGGTGTACTCTATGTAATCAACACCCTCAACGAATTTTTTGCTGCTCTCATTTTTCTTTTCAGCCGAATTGACGCTGGTTGAACCGGTCGATTCAGACTTGCTGCTGCAATTTTGTAATCCGAACAGTAATAAAATAGAAATAAAGAGACGACTGTATTTCATGTTATGAATGTTTATTGCGAAATGGATGTTTTTAACAAGCAGGTATCTTGATTATGAGCAATCTACCTGATCACCGTCACTGTGCCTTTGGATGTGATCTTTCTGCCGTTGTATTCTAAACCTTCAGCGATGAAAATAAAGGAAGAAGTTTCAACAGGCATGCCCTTCCATTTACCATCCCAGCACTGCATCAGATCCTTTGTATAAAAAATACGCTGCCCAAACCTGTTGTACACGGCAAAGAAATCAAAGGATTTCAACCCGATAGCTGTGCATTTCAATACATCGTTTAAGCCATCACCGTTAGGCGTAAACGCAGATGGAACATATATTGCCGGGCCTTTAAGCACTTTAATAAGAACATCATCATAAGCGGCACAGCCCGAAGGATAGATCGCCTTAACGGTATACAATTGCTCACTTTGCAATCGGGCTACAGGGCTTTGTGAAAAAGCGTTATCAAGGCCGGTTGATGGTGTCCACTCGAACCTGTCAGGAGGGGAAGTTGATGAGGATACAGCGTGCAATCTTATTGGCTGACCGGTGGCCACAAGCGTGTCGTTACCTGCAAACACTGATGGCGGAGGAACGATGGTAACATGTGTAGGCGCCGAGAGGCCTTCACAACCTGTGAGCGTATTCAAAACTTTCACGTGATAGGTTCCGCTTTCTGCAACAATGAGTTTGTGAGTTGAGTGAGTGAGACCTTCCTCTCCGTTGAACCAACTATAATTCGCATTGTTAAATGAAGGTGCAACAATAGCTACTGTGCCTCCGTCGCATAATAAAACATTACCTGAAGGAACTAAGGTTGCATTCGGATTTGCGTGGGCGGTCACTACCGAGGCAGTGCTTACGCTCGAACAACCATTTGCACCTGTGACCTTCAAAGTGTAACTACCCGATGAATTTACAGGGAGAGTTGCATTAAACTCCTGTGGAACCGGTACTGCGTTCTTATACCAAATAAATGTTTCACCAGGCAATGAATCATGCAGCAGCGTTCCTGCCGAGCCCTCGCAAAACTCAAGAGAGGCGGGGCTGACAACTGCGCCAGGGCGTGGTTTCACAGAAACTACCACCGGCGGCGAAACTGCTGAACATGCAAGATTTGATGGAGAGAAATGTCGGACCGTATAACTGCCCGGGGTTGTGACCTGGTAAGAAACGGCAGTGGCTCCCGCTATAGGAACATTATTTCTCAACCATTCTGTAACCAGGCTTGTACTGTTAGAGTTCAACATAACAGCAGCACCATCACAGATTTCTAAACTACCTGCAAATGTTATTGAAGGCACCGTAACCGGCTGAAAACTCACTGCAACTGCCGGAGACTGTCCATTGCACGTACCTCCTGTGGCAACCACGTAATATGATGAACTGCTCACCACAGATGAGGAGATTGTATATGTGGAATTTGTGGCGCCCGCGATAGCTCCGTTTTGATCGAACCACTGATAAGTATAAGCTCCCGATGGCGAAACCGCCGCATTGATGGTATAACTCTCGTTCAAACATTTGGTAACCGATGTCACGGGAGGATCTACCGATACGATGGTTGCACTACCGGAATTCAGAATTTTAAACCCTTTCACAACCTTGCATTCGGGCGTAGAACCTGTAACAGTTACATAGTAGGTACCGGGCGACAATGACGCAGCAACACTGTCAGTTGTACCGTTACTCCAAGCGTAAGAAAAGGGGCCTGTGCCGCCGGTTATTGCAACACGTGCGCTGCCCGTTGGGTATCCGCAGGCAATGTCTTGCGTGATAACATCTACTTCTAAGGAGGAACAATCACAAATGCAGGAGGCACTTGATGCATCGATTACTTTTTGCCTGATGCGATCTCCTGGCAAGGGGCCGAAGCCGTTAGCAAAATTGATACGGCTGCTTGTGAGGTGACAATAACTCATCACCGTTCCCCCATTTACAGGCGCGGGACCTGGAGAGCATCCACCTTCGGTTGCGTAACAGTTATCTATTGCACCTCCCGGCCAGGAACAATTATGTGTATGGTTCGACCCGATGTTATGTCCCGTTTCATGAGTAATTACGTTTACCGTGAAACTGTAATTTGGGAAAGCGGCATAGTTTGTTAGTAAACTACCACTCACGGCACACCTTCCTCCTGCACCCCAGTTGCAAAGGCCATCCAGCGCAGCAATTCCGCCGCCTAATTGCGTAAAAGTTACATAATGTGCAAGATCTCCATTGAAACCTGACATTCCGATTCTTGACCGCATCGACTGTATCGCAGCCTGGGTGGTGGTAAGAGAATATTCCGGCTCCGGTGAATTCCAAATTAATACCTCCCTGATCTGCACCTGAACATTTTCATTATGATACAAGGTTTGCATACAGTTAAACAAGATCGTGAGATAATTCATTATAGCTTGTTCAGAACCGAGCGTTTGCATCATCTTATAACCAGTTTCAAAATAAATGTCTACCGGGCAGCCTACAAATGAACTGCTATGCATTTCACGATTCAACAAAACCGGTTGCGAAGAATCATCCAGGGTATAGCAAATATTTTCTGGTGCCTTAAAATCTTCATCCGCATATATCACATAATCATTGGAAGTATGATCGTTCTGATTATTGGCCACGGCAAGGTTATAATTCTGACCCCGGTAAGAAATTATTCCGGCAGCGAAATCGCTAAAGATGCTCAGTGCAACAAGGGAGCTTTCTTCACCTTCTATACTCCCCTGCAGATGATAACCCTCTGTATAATTAAGATTGGAAAAAGAATTTGATTCTGTTAAACGGAATCCCTTTGCGAACAGGTTTGCTTTCTTAAGGCTAAGAATTACAAAAGTATTTTCAACGGGAAGTTTTATACGAACTTCTTCTTTTTGCTGATCGTATAATCGGGCGAGTACGAGTCGGTCAATTTTTAGCCGTGTTGCCCTGGTGATCTTTTCAGAGGGAGGCGCGGAATAAATACCGTTATAACTAAAAAGGTGTTCTTGCGCTGAAACTTTTTGTGAGAAAAAGATCAATGCCACCAGCAGGTAGAAAGAATATTTCATGAAGGGTTTTTGGCAGAAATGAATATAAGCAAAATAACCGTTATTGCTATCCTTTCAGCCGTCTATCTCCAGGTGTGAGCTATTGTTTGATGGTGTGAGCTAAAGCTTACGCGCCGCGCCCGCCTGATTTTTGGCGGAAAAAAGGAATTGTGCAAGAACTAATGCCACAACGAGCACTGCCACGCTTATATAGCCGAGCCTGGAGTAATGTCCGATTTTGCCACCTTCCCTCTCTACCACCACAAAGCCGGCAACAAGCGAGGCCAGCCCGGTGCCTGCCTGTTGCAGACTGCTGTTGAAATTTTGGAAACTGCCCCGAAATTTCGGATCAGCTACATTGCTAACCATCGCCTGGGAGGTGACACCTCTTCCGGTTGAAGTTGTGAACCAAATTGCAAACAACAACAAAACGATCCAGTAAGGCATCGGAAAAAGATTGGTAAGAAAGATAACCAGGGGAAGTGAAATAAATAAGCAAACCCGGAATACTTTGAGCTTCCCAACCCTGTCACTTAGTCTTCCCAACAAATTTGCAGAAAAAAATGCTGCGATGCCGCCAACAAGGTAGATAAGGGGTGTTATAGACTTGCTGTATCCAAGGTTAAATTCCAGGTAAGGATTTATAAAAGGCACAACCAGGAAGTGACCAAACATGATAAAGCCTGTGAATAGCAGGGCAAGCACCTGTCTTTTCTCTGAAAGAACTTTTTTCAATCCATCAGTTTTCAAAGATATTTTCTGACCCGGTTGGAGATGGCTGTTGATGCTCGGCAGATACTTTACGAGGAAAGGAATGAGGAAGAAACCAAGGCCCGCTATCAATATAAAAGGTGCATGCCATGATACAAGGTTGGAAAGATATAAGGCCAATGGGATCCCTGCAACCGAAGCCACGGCAAAGGCAGACATCACAGCGCCCATTGCGCGACCGCGCCTTTCATAAGTGAACAGATCGCTTATGATGGAAATTACCTGAGCCCCGATCAATCCTCCAAAAATTCCGGCGACAAGGCGTGCAATAAGCAGCACATGAAAGGTTGGAGCAAAACCGCAGGCCATAGTGGCAAGCAGAAAGCCTGTGAATGCAACAAGCAGGGACTTTTTCCTGTCCAGGCTGTCGATAAAAAATGCAGCCATAAAGCCGGACACACTCGCCGATATAGTATATGCAGCCACAAGAAAGGAAAATTGCTGTGGGCTTATTTTGAAATAAGGCATCAGGTAATTTCCCAACGGCATCATGATCATGAAATCAAGAATGTGCGTGAAATTTAGGGTTGCCAGCAGGAATATGATTATGCGTTCTTTTTTTGTCATGGGAGCGCAAAGGTAGACTTTGACAGCACCAAATCATTATAACAAAAAATTAAAAAATGTAATTCGATGGTTTTACATTAAGCCAGTTTGGATGAATTTTTTACGACCTTTGCGGGCTGTTCGTTCCCGTCAGTGCCAAATGCCCTGGTAAATAGGTAAAATCCCTTTGTAACCTGGAAACGTTTTGGATCTTAAATAAATAAACCCCACCGGTAACGGCGGGGCCTACCCGAGAATCCAAAAACATTCTGTCAAAATTTGCTTATTGACTGCTCAGCCAAAAATCCCACGATCCTGCACTTTGGGCGCGGAGTTTCAAACCCCGGCCACTTTCTGCATGCGGCAGCCCGGTTACATAAAAGCCGGGAAACTTCAGGCTCTCTATATAAAATTTCCCATCGGGACCGTTGTGAATTTTAAACCTGTTGAAATCTGAGATCACGCTGGGATCAGCTTTCACTCTGGAAGTGATAAAATGCTGCTCTACCATTAAACCGGGATGAAAGGCTGAATCAATCGACCAAAACCGGTTTGCGTCATTTTTAATCACCACACCTTCGCCTGAAGAGGGCAGAGCAATTGTCCATTTGTCCTCAGCATCGGTAAGTGGAAAATTCGACATATAGGGAGAGGTCATAGTAATGTTGGAAGGTTCAACCCAAACGCTGTCTCCATCAATGTTAGTAGTGATCAGGTAGCCAACCTTTGGCCATACCTCTCCTTCGCTTGCAGAATCCTTCTTGCATGAAATAAATAAAACTGTGGCAAATGCTAAAGCAAATAGCGTTCTCATGGGAAATTTTTTATTTGATGAATGATGTTACAAATTGATGCTGACCTGATCTTATTTTCACATAATATACTCCGCGAGCCATCGGTGGCATGTGGATCTGCTGGTTCGAATATGCAACCTGCCTGTGCATGTATACTCTTCCGGCTGCATCATACACTATTACCGTCATTGTTTCCAAATTCATGTCGCCGGTTTTAATTTGAATGATATTGTTCATGGACATATCGCCAGCTACATAATTGATGAACTTTTTACTGCCCGTTGGATCTATAGACACAGTATTTGAATAGGAAACCTGTCCGTCAAGATCTGCCTGTTCCAGTTGATAAAATATCGACCCTCTGGCGGAACTGGCAGCATCAGTAAAATAATAGGTTGAAGGAATTTGCGACGTTCCTGTTACATGGTATGAATTCACCCTGCCGATGTTTGCAAATATTTGTTCGTTGGAATATTTCCGCCGAACATTAAAGTGACTGTTGTTATATTCCGCAAGAGTTGTCCATCTTAATTCTGAACGTTCATTTTCCCATCGGCCAGTGAGGTTGAGGCCTTCTACAGGTAGCGGGGCGGCTGCAGAACTCAAAGTAAATCTCATCATGGCAGAAATGTTTTCCAGCTCAACAAAGTTTGCCGCCGCATCCCGCATTGTGTAACCCCGGTTTGTCCACGCACTATTGTCAGGGCTGCTCCACATCATCAATGACGATTCCGGAATGCTGTTCAACTCAGCATCAAAATATTGAAATCGCAGTGTGGCATCCAACGAATTATTGTTTGCGGGATTAACCTCGTAATATCTAAGGATTGAATTCCCCTGTCCGTTGCCGTTAGTTTGAGAAAGGTGGCCGCGCCTTATTACTATCTCGCCGAGGTTTGCGGATGAAGAGATCGAAAGGCCCAGGTTGCCCGGGTTTTCGGCAGAGGGTGCATTCAAAATTCTTCTTGTAACAACTTCACCGGAGCTATTGGAATATATCCTGGAATTTTCCTGCTCGTTTAATACCTGCCCAGTGTATCCAAGATCAAGGGTTCTTACGCCCAGGTTAAGCAGGCCTGAAGACATCTCAACATTGTTTGTTACTTTAAGGTTCTGCAAAATCGTAACAACGGCCTCCTGCAGCGACTTTGCGATATTAACATTGAATAAATTCATTGGAGTTGATCCACCTATATTGGTATCATCTCTACCCGAAAAACGGAAGGTACCTGAGCCCGGCTCAACACTTCCTTCACTCAGAAGGCTAAGATCATGAACCGTAATATTGGTGTTGCCCTCCACCACAAGATGTGTTGCCGGTCCAACATAAAATTGCGCAAACAAACCCGGGGGCACCATCAATGCGAGCGCAAGGAATATATGTTTCATGATATCAATTTCTATTCGCCGCAAACTGAGGCTGCGGGTATCAATTAGATTTAAAGATCACTACTGTAAACGGTGGCGCATGTTCATCGCCATCAGCATCATAAAAATTGAGAATAAGGCCCAGATTTGGCCCGGGCCTGTAGGTGGCAAAAAGCCTGGCGTTTCGCGGAGTTATCACCACCGAAGCTTCTCTGATATCCACTCCCGGAACGTCCAGCGAAAAATCATTGCCGATCCATCCACCTGTAACATTTGCAGTGCCGGCACGTTTCGTACCGCTGTTACCACCATTAAATGTGGCGTAGCCGATGGGCAACAGGTTTTCATCACTATTGTTCAACACCTTCCCTGTTGAAACCTTTGCTGTACCTACAACGTGAAGTTTTTGGTCGGGATCAGTTGTACCAATGCCTACACGGTTTGAAGCGTCATCAATAAACAAATTATTGTTCAACCTTAATAGCTTATTGGGTGCGAGAATGCTCAGGTAATTTGTACCTGCCTGGATAGAGCCTATCGAAGATGCGCCGATATAAAACTGCATTGCCGGATTGTTATCGCCCTGGATTCTGAAGGCCGCGTTTGATGCACCGCTGTTCAGGTGTAATTTTGCTGCAATACTTTCGGTTCCTATTCCCACTGATCCCTCTTCATCAACAACAAGCCTGTTTACTGCACCATTTCTTAAAACGATTCTGCCCGCAGAATTAGATGAGTTCGTTCCCATCCGGAGATCATTTCCATCTACCTGGAGAAATGCCCTGTCAAGCCCGAGCGTTTTCAACTGGATCATCGGGTCTGCGTCATCAGAAATGCTAATGGTGGTTCCCGGAATTCCAAAACCGTTTATGCTAAGCGGGTTGTCAGGAAACTGTGTACCTATCCCCACCTGACCCGCATCATTGATCACCAGGTCTCCTGAGGAACTGTGCTTCACCGAAATCCTGATCTGATTACCATTATTTGAAGAAGAAATATGGCGAAGCGAACCAACCCAATTTGAGCCGTTGGTAAAAAACTGCAGCCCTTGTTCTTTTGAGAATGCCCCGGCTGAAGTGGCAGCATTGAATCTTATCCAACTATTGTCTACAGTGGAGGGCATCGACTTCAGAAAATCTCCATTATAAAGTTCAAGTTTTGCGTCAGGTGTGGCTGTTCCTATGCCGATGCTATCAGAAGTGTTATAGAGAAAATTCCGAGTCAAAGAAAAGTTCCAGTGTGACGTGTTCAGTAAGCCTCTCCAAAATGATCCATCGCGCTGGTACATTATTCCCCGGTCAATATCATAAACCAAAAGCCCATTGGCAGGGTTTGATATTGCGAGGCGCTGCGCGGTGGTCATCCTTGGTAACAGGAAGCCCCGGTTGTCGCTTTGTACATCCAGCATTGCAGTGGGGGAAGGGTTACTGCCATCGGCATTAATGGCAACACCTTGCTGAGCCGCAACCTGTATCCATAAAGGAATTAAAACAGAGGAAAGAAAGAACTTTTTCATACTGTGAGTTTACACAGCAAATATGCCTGCAGGAATGGTATAAAAAAATCACATGATAATGTGAGACTGACGGGAAGGGCTACACGATCTTTTCATTAATCGCCTTGCTGATTGCTTCTGTTTGAGAATGTACCTGGAGCTTTTCGTAGATACGCTTGATGTGAGTTCGCACGGTATCTATGCTGATGTTTAGAGCTGCGCCTACAAGCTTGTAACTGTTCCCGGAAGAAAGGCTTGTAAGAATTTCTTTTTCTCTTGGAGTAAGGTTATACTTATTAACTGTATCGATCGTCTTCTTCTGCATGTTTTCAATCACCTTTCGTGCAATTGCGGGAGACATTGGGGCGCCACCGTCCAATACTTCGGAAATTGCTCCTACAAGTTTTTCAGCAAGATGCTTTTTTTGCAAATAACCTGATGCGCCCGCCTGTATTGCAGCCAGCACATGTTCACTGTCATCGAAAACTGTCAGCATTATCACAGGTGTTTGATTGCCTGAGGAACGTAACAGGTTTACGGCTTCAATGCCGGTAATACCGGGCATATCAATATCCATGAGTACAACATCGGGAGCAAGGCCAACAACATTGGCAATGATATCAGTAGCTTTTTCAAAAGCACCCAACAACAAAAGACCCGGAGAGTTTAACACCAGGTGCTCAAGGCTTGTTCTTAAACCCTGGTTGTCTTCAAAAATCACCACACTTGTTTTTTCCATCTTCAAAAATATAGGATGAAAGATCTACACAACATACCCTATTTATGTGAGGGTGAAGGTTACCAATATTTCGGTGCCCTGGTTTTGAGAACTTTTAAAGTCTGCTTGCCCTGAAAGCGCCTTTGCTCTCGATTCGATATTGCTTAGACCGTTACCTGACCGGTTCACCACATCCATTCCTACCCCGTTATCAGCTATTCTCAGAATAATATTTTTTTGACTATGCCCGATTGAAATATCGATCCTATCGCAGCCACTGTACTTCGCGGCATTATTTATAGCTTCCTTCACAATAAGAAAAATATCTTTTTTCCGTGCAGGATCAATCTTTAGTTGGGAAATGGAAGCATCTATGTTGAACGCGTAAGAAATATTCAGCGGGTCAAGTATTTCGGAAGCGAATTCCTTCATACGCGAAACCAGCTTATCAATGGTGTCGTTTGAAGGATTGATCGCCCAAACGATATCGCCCATGCTCTCCATAATGCTACCAGAATGTTCCTTGATCTTTTTCAACCCGTTCGTATCTTTTTCATTCGAAGAATCCAGCATTACTTTACTCAGGATGTTTATGCTGCTTAAGGTAGATCCGATATCATCATGCAGATCGCGCGCAATATCGTTTCTCACTTTCTCCAGTTCTGCACGACGTTTGGCCTGGTTTATAAGTTTGTAACGGTTCCAGATGAGCGAACCTACAATGGCTGCAACCAGAAACAAGGCCACGAGCCCATATTGCATCAAAGTTTTTTCGCGAAGTAGGGCATCGGAAATTACCTGGTCACGCTTCAACTGAGCGATCTCTTTCTCCTTCTTTTCCGACTGGTACTTTTCCTCAAGGTTGTTCAGCATAACCGTTAGTTCATTTCCTTTAAGGCTGTCTCTAAGATCGTAATAACTCTGTTTTGCTTCATAAGCTTTTTTATAGTTGCCTTTATCTCTGTAAAAATCAGCAAGGTGAAGATAGGCTGACAGTGTTTGAGAGCCGTAGCCGATTGATTCAAGCTTTTCAACTGTTCCTTTCAATGCAGTTTCCGCAGAGTCATTTTGATTGAGGGATTTACGCATTGTGATCAGTTCCATATCTGCCGAAGACTTTGTAAGATCATCGCCGGCCAGTTCAGCAAGTTGCCGGCTCTGAACAAGATACTGGCGGGCTTTTACGGTATCGTTCAATGCTTTAAAAGCTTTCCCCAATGCGAATGAAATTGAACTCTCTTCATTGGTAAGCTGTAATGCACGCGCTTGTTCAAAGGCCTTCTGAAAATTCTTGATAGCATTTTTAAAATTCATTTGCCTGGAATCGAGCTCACCCATGCTTTTATATGCAGTAACAAGGCCTTTCTTATCGCCTAATTCCTGCTTGATCGCAAAACTTTTTTTCAGGTAGTCACTTGCCTTTTCATATTGCTTTAATTCCGCGAAAGAATTTCCGATTCCCTGCAGACAAAAGGATTGTCCTTCACGATGACCCAGGGTTTCGAATTTATCAAGAGCTTTAAAATAGTAATCCAATGCTTCCCTGAAATTGCTTAAGTTCAGGTAGATGTTTGCAATGTTCAGGAATTGACCTGCAAGGGCAACCTTATTGTCTCTCCGCTCTGAATAGTAAGCAGACTTCTTGAAAAACGGTAGCGCTTCTTTTAGTTTTCCGGTCCGCTTATAAAACAGCCCGGCCGCTGAATAATAATTGCCTTTCACTGTTTCATGGTCGGCGCCTGCGGCCTTTTCAGCTAAAGACCGGAGCATCTCGAGATAATAGCCCGCGCTATCGACCTTTCCGAGATTCTGATAATAAGAAATAAAGATGCTAAGTGAGGCGCTCTGTGTTAGCTCGTGACCCAGGTCGTTACCGATCAGCATTGCGCGGTATGCATATTCCTTCGACAATGCGGGGTTCTTACGCGCGTGGCGTGATGCGAGCAAATTGAAGGCCTGTGCGGTAGGCACATCACGCATGTTCTTTTTAACGATCGCTTCGAGACTATCGGAATTTTCCTGTGCTGTGGAAACAGCGCAGAGAAAGAGTAATAAGATGGTTAGCGCATTTTTCACTCCCCGGTTAATTTTCATTCAAATTAAGGGAATATTATTACGATGAAAAATTATACATACTTCCTGCGATAAAATAACGGTGAAGGATAGACTAAAAAATTACCGGCCAAAATAAAAGCCCCGTCTTTAAGACGGGGTTTTTAAAACTTGCTCAACTGCTCAAACGCTTTATTGTTTAATAAATTTGAAATACTCCGGCTTTCCATCCCTGTTGGTCAGCCTTACGAAATAAACTCCCGACATTAAACGCGATACATCCAGCCTTACCTCAGCACTTGCATTGGTGTTTCGGAAGGTTGTTAATCGTCTACCATTATCATCAATTATATCAGCATTTGCCCATTGTATTTGCGTATTATTTTCAATTGTAAGAACTGAACGAACGGGGTTAGGATAAACGCTCATACGCGGAATGGTTGATTCCACGGTAAATACAAGCTCATTACTGTAGGCATACGGCATAGCGGCACATTCAACATTTGTTGTCATAATTGCACGGAGCGCATCTCCCGTTTGTTGGGGAGAATAATCAATGCCTGCATTAGTAGCGCCCGGGATATTTGCCCACGGGTGGGTTGAAGTACTATCCTGCCATTGGTATGTGGGTGAACTTCCGCCATTCACTATAGAGGTAGTGATAGTAGATGATGCTCCGGCCGGAACGGTCGTTACACCAGTTATTGTTATCTCTGGTCCGCGGGAAGGCGTTACAATTATTGAGATCACGTTACTCGTGACAGCTGCAGATGAAGCACAGGGATCATTACTGATAAGTTGAACACTTACATCAGAGCTTACCATGGGGCTTATTGCCAATTGTGGTGAGCTTGGGCCGTAATTGGAGCCGTTAACAAGCCATTGATATTGCGGATTGGCGCCGCCATTTACCGGAGTTGCTGTAAATACAACGAAGTCTCCCTGGCAAACTGTAGACGAAGGTGAATATATCGAAACAGAAGGTGTAATTGTTCCCGGAGAAACAGTAACTGTAACAGTTTCCGTATATGTGCACATGTTTGCGTCCTGAACTTTAACCACATAATTTCCTCCAATTAAATTGTCGAATAATGATGAGGGTTGCATCGCCCCTCCGTTGATCGCGTACATGAATGGCGGGGTTCCTGTTGAACCGGTGATCTCTATCGTTCCTCCTGCAGAACAGGTTGAAGGAGTTGTGGTAATTGTTGCCGTGATTGGCACTTCATTAACCTGAATACTCTGAGTCACGGAGCAACCTATCGCATCAGAAACCGTGTAATAATTAGAGCCGGGAATAATTCCTGTAAGTATTGGAGAAGATTGAGTGGTTGTAAAATTTAAGCCGTATGAATAAGGCGCAGTACCGTTGGAAGCTGCCACGGTGATTGTACCGTTGTGTTGTGCGCATACCGCTGGTGTAACGCTTGCAGTAACAATGATACCCGGGCCTACCGCAATATTAAACTGTACAGAGTCAGTACAATTGTTAGCATCTGTTACAATAATTGTATTCTGCCCGCCCGGCACATTCGTAAACGACGCGGAGGCCTGCTGTGTTCCATAATTAAGCGAGAAACTATAGGGAGCTGTACCGCCCAAGGGTGTTGCTGTTGCAGTGCCATTATCTACACCATAGCAGGTTGCCGGCGTTGTAACAACCGTTATTGAAAAACTTCCTGCCGAGGAAACGGTCACATCAACCAATCCTGAACAACCCGGGGCATCGGTAACAATTACGCGGTGAACGCCCGAAGCTACATTTGTAAAGTTTGGTGATGATTGCGGTGGTGCTCCATCGAGAACGTAGGAATAGGGCGCAACGCCTCCCGTGACTAAAACCGCTATACCACCGTTCTGAATTCCGCAATCGGCGTTAGATGTTGTAGCAGCAACAGTAAGTCCGGGACCTGCAGGAACGATAACTTGTATTGAGTCTCTGCAGTTATTTGCGTCTTCAACGATAACTGTATGGTTCCCTGAAGCAAGGCTTGAAAAGGTAGGTGATACCTGGCTGGCACCGGCGTTTAGCTGATAGGTAAAGGGCGCTGTTCCGCCACTAACCGTTACCGTTATAGTTCCATTGTTAACACCGGCGCAGGTTGCCGGTGTTGATGTTGTGCTTGCTGTAAAACATACAATGGGATCCTGAACCGTGGTTGTAGCCACGTTAGTTATTACAGGCGCGTTGTAATCAAAATAAATATTCGCTTTATTAGGAACCACACTTCCTAATGGTAGCGTGCTTACAGTTTTGATCCTGAACCTGATGTAACCATGACTCAAAGGTTCATTCACATTACTGTCGGGCAACAGGATGTTTATGAACTCAAACAATAACTTGTTTCCATCACGTAAATTTTTTGAGGGATGGGAGGTGCTGATCATTTCAAATGATGAAGCATCAAGGAGGTTGCTAAGCGTATCCGTTACTACAACATTGAAGGCGGTATCGGTGCCTGTGTTTTGAAAGCGGATCAGGTAATCAATAAAAGTTCCATCTGATACCTGGGCAGATGTAAGTATCGGCGTGGCGCCTTTATCATTCGGGTCGAATGAACCCCGGATCAGTTGGTAGACACTGTCTCTTAAAACCTTTCCATTAAAGTTTGCTGAAGCAGCAGTCAGCATTGTATCTCCCAGTGTTGCCGTAGTTCTCATTACGAATTCGAAGGTTATACTTCCATGGTCGCCCGGAGATGTCGAAAATGAAGGTACAGTTAATATTCCTCCGGCAGCAGTCACTCCGGGCACACTTGCATTCTGATAAATCAGGTTTGCATCTTCATAAACTATTTTCATTTGAGTGGAAAACTGTGTTGTGCCTGTATTTTCCCAATTCAAAATGTAATTCATGTGAAAGCCGGGCCTTGCAATATTCTGTGGAACTATAGACATTACCAAACTGTCTGTTATAACGCCAGGTTGAAGAGCGTATAACCCAGTCACCGAAGTATCATAGGAAGAAAAGGAATAGCTGGCACTTGGGGGTATCGACGAATACGGATTTGGTGAAACGATACTAATTGTATTCGCCCCGGTGTCCCCCCCAATTTCAAAGTAGCCATTGGCATTAGAAAACGATACAATTCCGAGCGACGACTCTACTTTCACATTTGCTCTTCCATTCTCACCCGCGTCCCTTATTCCATTGCTGTTATGGTCGTAAAATATTGTTCCGGCTATAACCGGACCGGTCTGGCATTGATTTGAGTTGTTTATTGGGGTGCATAACGGGAGCGTGGTATTGCTACCTGTAGAAGAGAATAACATCCCGGGAACATGATTTGGCAGGCAGGTAATCTCTGGCCCTACAGAAAGGTTAGAGGAAGCCCCGCTCGGCGGCAGACCCATCGAGGCGGGGAGGTGGGGAATACAGGTTAAATTGCTGTTACCGCTGCAGCTCAATATATTCAATTTTGGTGGCAGCGGGGGTAGGGAAGAAAGAGAATTGTTATGGCATAATAGTATCACTAATGAATCAGGAAGAGCAGGTAAAACATGTAAGGGATTTCCATAGCTTCTAATTTCTCTCAGCTTATTCGGAAACAACCCAACCGCGGAAACAGAACTGAAACTAAAATCGAGGTAGGTCAGGTTATCAGGAAGCGTTGGCAAAGGCTGGCCGATTCTATTCGATCCACAATCCAAATATTCCAGTGAGGGCGGCAAGGCCGGAAAGCCCACAATCAGGTTACTCCGGCAATTCAAATAAGTTAAGCCGGCGGGCAGCGGAGGCATTGATGTTATTCCTGAAAAAGGACCATCTGAAGAATAATTATTGCTGCAATTTAGATAGGTTAATGAGGATGGTAAAGCAGGTAAAGACGAAAGTCTACAACCTGAACAATCTAGATATTTTAACGAAGCAGGTAACGCTGGCAAGGCGGTGATTCCATAATATGTATGACTTACTCCGTCAAAAACACTTGATCTGTTTCCACTACATTTTAGGGTGTCCAGACTAGCAGGTAACGCCGGGAGGCTGCTCAGCTTAGGGCAACGCGAAACATCAAGATATTTCAGTGCCGGAGGTAAGGCCGAATTTATAACGGTTGTATTGCTCGAGGAGGCATCGATCCTTTCCAAGGTTGTTGGGAGGATAAGCGGAAAAAGAGATACCCCTGCAAATTCAGGACTGCCGCTTCCCATGTTGCGGCATATATAAGTTTTCAAGTTTGGTGGTAGTGCCGGAACCATTAGGTTAGTTCCAAGGTGGTCACCTGTACCCGAAATATCAAGGTAAACCACACTGGTGAAGGCTTCAAGGCCACTTAAATTGAAAATGCCACTTTCATTTCTAATAAGCAGGGTATCTTCATTCGCAATGGCGGCGCACGTCAAATCAAGACTGTCGGTGGAGCTATTATAACAGGAAGGATAGCGGGAAATTAAAAACATCTTGAAATAAGAATCTGTGACCTGGGTATGCGCCTTTAGTGAAAACAGACTCGTGAAACTTCCAACAAACAGGAAACACAACAGCGTAAATTTTCGCATGCTTTTTCTTTTTTAAGAATTTGCAATTGTACTGTAGTTAGGAGAGGCAAGGGTGATTTTCTGGGAAAAGCGAAAAATCTTTCTAATATAACAATTTTTCAAATAATTAACGGTAGAAAATTTGTGTTTGAGACTTAGATAGTTCCGGGTCGAAGCAATTGTGAATTTGAAGCATTGTCCCCCTGGCCCCTCAACTTTATCA
>JAEZDA010000007.1 GCA_023433345.1 Bacteroidota bacterium
TGATTACGGTGTAGATTATTCAACCCTGGAAGTAAAGGATAAAACTCCATTGGCCTATGAGCATTTACGTGCAGATGATGCCGTTTATCGCCACAGGATTTGGAGAGAGATCGATACAAGGGAAAAGATAAACCACACATTCAATTATGCTGCAGATGAGGATAACGGAAACCAGCGTTTCATCTCTATTTTGATGAAGGCTATTCAGGACAGTGCCGTTACTGTTTTCAGCAGTGTTGATGACCGTTTCACCACACCAATGACCAAAGGCGAAGTAGCTAAAGTAATTGGTGGTGACCCAATTGATGTTCCGATCTTCGACTCACTGGGTAACCAAACCGGTGTGAAAACAATGACCCCGGAAGTTAACCTGGATTCTTTCTATAAGTTCAGAATTAAGGAAGAAGTGATCTTTGATAAAGAGAGCTCACGCCTGTTCTGGAGAATTTTAGGAATCGCCCCGGTGAAAAACGTGATCACTACCATGGGTATCAACGTTGGTGAATCAGAACTATTCTGGGTTTATTATCCTGATATGCGTCCCGTGTTTTCCAGGTATGATGTATACAACGGAAAGAATTACGGTGGTCGCATGAGTTGGGAGGAGTTGTTTGAAGGAAGAATGTTCTATGGAAGGATCATTAAGAGTTCGATCGACAACCCGAAAGACATGTACATTAAAAATTACAAAGGCCTTGCAGAAAACGGCATCCTGCAGTTGCTGGAAGGTGAAAATATCAAAGAAAAAGTTTTCAATTACGAGCAGGATCTATGGCAATATTAAAAAATGCCACCCTGCAGTTGTTATAAAAAAGTGCTCTTCGTTTCGGAGAGCATTTTTTTACCAGATCGCTTGCCATTAGAGGCCAGACGCATTGCCTAGAGAAAATCGCAAAATTCAGTTATTATCTTCGTGGCCTTATGTATTCTTATGTCTTCCTTTGTGTGAAACCTCTCTTCAGTCTCAACGCGTACCCCATGCCTTGAAATTCCCTTTCCTAAATCACAACTATGAACTACAAACTACGAACTGTTTCTCAGTCCTTCCCACACCAACTTCGCCTTTGCTGTTCCCAATTTCTTTTCCAGCGTTTCAAATGATTGTTCGCGGATATTTTTAACGGAACGGAATTCCTGGAGGAGAATATCAGCGGTTTGTTTTCCAATTCCTTTTATCCCTTCCAGTTCATTCACAAATGTTCCCTTACTTCTTTTCTGCCGATGGAAGGTGATGCCGAAGCGATGAACTTCATCCCGGATCCTCCTTATCAGTTTAAGACTCTCACTTCCCCATGGCAGCTGAAGTGAAGTTGAATCGCCGGGAAAGAAAAGCTCTTCCTGGTTTTTTGCCAGCCCTACGAGACTCATTTTACCACGAAGGCCAAGCTCGTCTATACTTTCCAGGGCTGCATTCAACTGGCCCTTACCGCCGTCAATTATCACGAGTTGAGGAAGTGTCTTGTTTTCATCGATTAACCTTTTATAACGCCGGCCGACAACTTCCTTCATTGAAGCAAAGTCATTTATTCCTTCAACCGTTTTTATATTATAATGCCGGTAATCTTTCTTACTTGGTTCACCATTTCTAAAACATACCATAGCTGCTACCGGGTAGCTTCCCTGGAAGTTTGAGTTGTCGAAACATTCAATATGCTCGGGCAGGGAGGGCAAATGAAGATCTTCCTGAAGCCGGGAAAGGATTTCTGCTTTTTCTGAATCAGCTTTGTCTTCAAGCCTGAGGATCTTTCTTGCATGTAGTTCTTGCTGGAAATAATTTACATTTTTCAGGGAAAGGTCCATCAGTTTTTTCCTGTCTCCACTTCGTGGTACCGTAACCGTTATATCTTCGCCCGGGAACTCAATGTCGAAGGGAACGAATATGATCTTCGCTTCACTCCCGAATTTTTCCCTTAATTGAGCAATGGCAAAAACCAGGACCTCCTCACGTGTTTCTTCCAGCTTTTTTTCCAGTGTAAGTGTGTGGGTTTGGTAGATCGTACCATTGTTTACCGCCAGGTAATTTACGTATGCAATATCACCTTCTTCTAAAATGGAAAAAACATCAACCGTTCCTGTTTTGGTATTTACCACCTCACTTTTTTCCTGGTAAGCCTGCAACCATTGCATCTTTCCCTGGTGGAAGGCAGCTTTTTCAAACTCCAGGTTTGCAGCGTGGTGTTTGATCTGCTGTTTGAAATACTGCATTACAGGCGCCAGGTTCCCTTTTAGCAGGTGAACCAGTCTTTCAATTCCTTCACGGTAATCTTCTTCTGATTGCAGTGCCTCGCAAGGACCTTTACAATTACCGAGATGATATTCCAGGCACACCTTAAATTTTTTCTTACTGATATTATTCAGAGTGAGATTCAGCTTGCAGGTACGGAGCGGTATGTTTTGTTTAATGATTTCGAGCAACTCACGTACACGCCCAACCGAAGTATACGGACCGAGGTAGCGTGATCCGTCGTTGATCTTCCTTCTTGTGAAAAATACCCGCGGGAAAGGTTCATTCTTAATTACGATATAGGGATAGGTTTTATCGTCTTTAAGATTTATGTTGAATAAAGGCTGATATTCTTTGATCAATGAGTTTTCAAGAAGAAATGCATCCTGTTCAGAATTAACGATCGTAAACTCTATGCGATGTATCCTGTTTACAAGTTCCCGGGTTTTATAACTGGTGAAAGTTTTGGAAAAATAGCTGCTTACTCTCTTGCGGAGATGTTTTGCCTTTCCAACATAGATCAACTCATTTTGCTCGTTGAAATATTTGTAGATACCCGGCTGTACGGGAATGGATGAAGCTATGGATGAAAATTCTTTCTGTGTCACTCTTTAAAAATCCCATTTAATCACGGTTTCTTTTTCAAGAACAGCCATACCTGAGCTGTCTTTTATCTGCACGATTTTCCCGGCTGAATCTGCAAGCCAGTAAAGTTGTAATTGCTTTTTATCATGCAAACTCTTAACCATAAATATCTTCTCCACGCGGTTGGTTGACGGGTTCACGTACACAGACCAACTTTGCAGTTGCATGCTGTCTGGCAAGGTCTTGATCGGCTGGTAGGTCCACGTGTATGCATTGATGCTGTTGTCAAGAAATTTCTCCTCAGAAAAAAGGGGCTTGAGGTTCGCCGTATCAATCAGTGGAAATAAAAACTCCCTGAATACCGTATCAAGGGATTCTATCTTTACCCATGAAGAATCGATCCGGTTATTTGTCGTTATAATCTGCAACGGATTTACGGCATTAAGTTTTATGTCGTTGATTTGACCGCGGATGTAAGTTGTCACCGGAAAATAATTTTCTTCCTGTTTTTGCACCGCCGGATCTACCGGTGCTGATGTAACCTGTTTTTTCTCTGAGCCGCAAGCACACAACAAAAGCAACAGCAACCCTGATCCGTTCAAAAAAAGGTGTTTGAAAAAGTTCATTCTACAAAAATAAAAAAAGATGTCTTCCGTAAGGGGAAGACATCATCATTATTAGTCATTATCAAATCAGAAAGAAGTAGTAACACCTAATTTAAGCCCGATATTATATAATTTTTCGTCGTATGAATATTGATCATCGTAAGAAGACAGCAATTGGTAACGGAATTGGGGACCTGCATTCAAAATAATACCACTGCCGACTTTATAGGAAATGAAGGTTTCAATTCCTCCGTTCATGTTAAATTTCCGCAGCATGCCCGGGTCTGAAATATAATTCTTTTTATCAGCTGAAATCAGGAAAGCATTTCCGCCGGTAACGATGGTTGGTTGTATCGTGGCGCCTGCAAACCATTGCATCCTGCTGTTGCCCGCTAACCGGAAATCTGCACCAACCGGCATGGAGAACTGGTACGTATTGTTATTAAGATTTTGGGATTCGCCATTATTGGGTTGTGTTGAAAGGGTAGTGAGGCGCGCAGCGAGTACGGGTTGATTATCGTTTATCAACAAGTTCGCTACGCTCGGATGGTAAAGCGGGTATGCGTTGATATGATAATTTGTATAGTTCATTTGAATACCAGCCTTTATTCTCATAAAACCAGAAAGCTTGTAAAGTACATTTGCTCCGGTTTCAATATTTACCGCGGCTGAATGAGAGAGTATTGGTTCTCCTGACTCTGTATTAGAAAGTAAGGAGGCTGATGCATTTGGGGCAACATAATCAGTATTGGAAGTTAAAGTGCGGAAGCCGACTGACGGTGTTGCGTACACCTGGTAGGCAAATGCACTTCTTCTTTTTTTCTTCTTCACGGTTTGAGAATTTTCTTCACCCGGTTCTTCAGCTTTCAACTCCAGATCTTTTAGCACATCCTCATCGTCAACCGGGCGAGATTCGTTGTGCATGGCGATCAACCGTGCGAGTTTGCCCGCATTTTCTTCCTGCATCTTCAGTTCTCTTTCGCCTACATGTCCTGTTAAATGAAGATCAAGTTCCTCATCATCATCGGAGGGCTTCAAATTTCCGCGTATGAATGAGAGAGGATTATCAACCGATGTTAGATATCCCGAGCCGGCATCTTTTCCCGCTGTTCTAATTAGTGAACCGGGTTCGCGTTTATGATCCTTCCTGGCTGCTGCAACAGCCACCTGTGAGGCAGGTATGGTTCTTCCTGATGGCATTTCTTCGAGGATCAACGGGTTTGCGGGGTTATTGTTCTGGTTATCTGCAATGGCGATGCCTTTGTTGGTATTATTTACTCCAATAAACATCAGTGAAGACACCAAAAGGAGCAATACTGCCACAGACGGCCATTTCCTTGAAGGATGAATGTCGTTATATATACTGTGCCAAACCTTCCTGGAAGGATACATGCGGAAGTCATCCGCGGTTTCCTTCAGGAACTGTTCGAAATTATCGTTGTATATTCTCTTTTCCATTTTTCACAAAAAGCTGTTTTGTTATAGGTAAGAACGCCTACCGTATGGCAGTTGCGCCGAAACCGGCGGCAGGCATTGGTTTTGGTATAATGTGTTTTTTTATGAGAATGTCCTCAAGCATCGCTTTAGCTCGCGTGTACTGGCTGCGGCTTGTACTTTCCTCGATCTCCAGCATGTTGGCAATTTCCCTGTGAGAAAAACCCTCGATAGCATAGAGATTTAGAACCGTGCGGTAACCGAGAGGAAGCAATCGGATGCATTCAACCACCTGTTTTGCCTGCATGATACTTGGAATATAGTCCTCCCTTATGTGCATGCTGTTAGCATGAATGAGGTCTACACTTTCATTGAACTTTTTGTTCTTCTTAAGATGATTGATACAGGTGTGAACTATTATTCTCCGGATCCAGCCTTCGAGGGCACCTTCATTTCTGAACTGGTGAAGTTGCGTGAATACTTTAATGAAGCCTTCCTGCAACATATCTTCGGCATCCTCACGATTTCGGCCAAACCGATAGCACACGCCTAGCATGCGTGGACTAAATCGATTGTATAATGCTTCCTGCGCGGCAGCATTATGTTTGATACTTCCGGCAAGCATTTGCTCTTCGGTCATAGATAGTAAGGTTTAGGCCTTATAAATATAGACAATTTACCGTTTTGAACCGCTGCTTCAGCGCATTTTGAGGGTGTGAAAGTGACGAACGGCAGGCATTTTAATCCTGAATCTGCGATTCAGCCCAGGAAACCAATAGTGCCCGATCTTCCGCGCTCAACCGTGCGCCCGGATGTGTGTAGGTGTAAGACTTCAACGGCATTTCTTTGTCACGAACCATTTCCGCAGTCTCCTGCCATTTTTTTTGCTGTCTTTTTTTTGTATAGTTCCCGAATTCCGAATAAATGAGTTCCTTTTTTCCTTCCACCACATGATCGCCCATCCAGGAAGCAATTGGCTGAATGCGCGAATACCACGGATAGCGCGTATTGTTGCTATGGCAATCCATGCAGGCTTCCTCCAAAATTGTGTTTACCTCAGCAGGAATGGATACTATTTTTGAAATGTGCGCTTCCGTTACGGCCGGATTGATGTTCATCGCCGGGCGCGGCATGAATTGTATCACCAGCAAGGCTGCGAGCAGAACAATGCCCGTCCATTTGAGCGCTTTTTTCATCTCTTTAAATTAATATATTTCCCGTCATTTCCAAAGGGATCGGCAAATTCATCAACTTCAAAATCGTAGGGGCAATATCGGCAAGCTTACCACTTTTTATTTCCCTGAGTTTATTGTTAGAAATAAGAAATAAGGGAACAAGATTTAAAGTGTGCGCGGTATTCGGGCTGCCATCAGCATTTATCGCGTAGTCTGCATTGCCATGATCGGCCGTTAGCAGAATAGTATAATTTTGAGCAAGCGCTTCGGTAACCACCTGTTTCACGCATTTATCTACGGTTTCCACAGCGGCCACCACGCTATCCCATACTCCTGTATGGCCTACCATGTCAGCATTTGCAAAGTTCAGGCAGATAAAGTCGAAGGAACCTTCACGTATTTGTTTTACAACTGCTGCGGTAAGTTCGGGGGCGCTCATCTCAGGCTTCAGATCATACGTGGCAACCTTTGGTGATGGAACCATAATTCGTTTTTCACCCTCAAAAGGAACTTCTCTTCCTCCACTGAAGAAGAAACTTACGTGCGGATATTTCTCGGTTTCGGCTATGCGTAACTGTGACCTTCCGTTATCTTTTAATACTTCACCCAAAGTGTTTCTAAGATCATCCTGGTTGAAGAAGCAATTGACGTTCCGGTAGGTATCGTCATACTGCGTCATCGTGTTATAATTGAGGTGCAGCGGGCTCATGCCGTGATCAGGAAAAGGATGCTGGGTGAGTACTTCGGTTATTTCGCGACAACGGTCTGTCCGAAAATTAAAACATATTACCACATCTCCATCTTTAATGTAAGGAGTGGAAATATGTCCGTTAACCATCGGCATCAAAAATTCATCTGTCACTTCCTTATCGTAACTATCTTGTATTGATTCTGCGAAATTGTAGCTAACATCGCCCTTACCATGAACAAGGCAGTCGTAAGCTTTTTTCACTCTTTCCCATCGTTTATCGCGGTCCATTGCGTAATACCTGCCCGTAACCGAAGCCAGTGCACCTGTTGATATATTTATATGATGTTGCAATTCCGTGATGAATTTCAATCCGCTTTTTGGGTCGGTGTCCCTTCCGTCTGTGAAAGCATGAACAAGAACATCTTTAAGGCCATGATCGGCGGTGATACTCAGCAATGCTTTCAGGTGACTGATATGGGAGTGAACGCCGCCATCGCTCACCAACCCTATGAAGTGAAGAGTTCTTCTTTCCGACTTTGCTGTATTGATAGCATTCAGCAATGCAGGATTTGATGCCAGACTCCCATCCTTTATTGCCACATTTATTCTTTGCAGTTCCTGGTAAACTATGCGGCCGGCACCCAGGTTAAGATGCCCAACCTCGCTGTTTCCCATTTGTCCGTCCGGAAGTCCAACCGCTTCACCGCAGGTAACCAATGTTGAATTCGGATATTGATGATAAAGTCCGTCTACAAAGGGCGTGTCTGCAGCAAGGATGGCATCGCTCGCCGGAACCTTCCCAATTCCCCAGCCATCCATTATGATTAAAATAATTTTATTATTTTCCATGCTGCAAACTTAATCGTTTGCATTCAAGCCTTTATAAGCAGGGGCTTTTTCTTAACAGCAAGTTTTGAACAGGAAAGGCGCTTGGCACGTTTTTAGTCTGTTCGGCTGTAGTTTTAAATCTAATATGAAATGAAAAGAATGCTCGCCTTCTTGGCACTGGCAGTGGTGGTAAGTTCATTTACCACAATGGTGGGGATGGATGATGTGGTTGCTGCTCTTAAAAAGGGAAATGCCACCCAGGTAGCACGTTATTTCGATAATACCGTAGAGATTACCCTCCCAGAAAAAAGTAACAGCTACAGCAGGAGCCAGGCTGAGACCATTCTCAGAGATTTCTTTCGCACCAAATCTGTAAAAGGTTTCGACGTAATTCATCAGGGCGACAATGGCAGTTCCCAATATTGCATTGGTACTTTATTTACATCTACAGCTACTTATCGCACCACGGTTTTCATGAAGCAGAAATCTAATAAGCAAGCTCTCCAGGAAATCAGGTTTGAAAACAGGTAAGAGATAGCCGTAGTGTTTCCGAGGAAGCGAAATTTGGTTGTAGACCTTCTCATAAAATCGACACTACTTTCGGCTCGATTTCTCTTCGTCCTGTTGGGCCGGTAATGATAATCTTTTTAAATACCAGAACATCTCCCGTTCCAAGTGTAGCAAACTGTTGCCGTAATTGATCAGAAATAATGTGTCCTGGATTATTTATGATTGTATAATAACTGGTGCCTGAGCGCAGAATATAAACCTCGAAGCTTTCAATTTTAAAGCGGATGTCGAATCCATATTTACCGTCAAGCTCAGCATGAACAACTTGTTGCGCGGCCAATCTGTGTGTAGAAATAGTATCTCCCCGCGATCCTATCATAAAAGTTGGATCGCCCAGATTCTTTACCCTGAAACTGGTTCTTCCAATTTCCTTTAGATATCCCTGAGAATTTTTGAAAATGATGAGATCGGCCTTCCCAGCCCGTTCGGGTCGAAATATGTATGAACCGTTAGTTCCCGTGATTGCTCCATTATCCGTTTTAATTATTAATGATTTCACTGACTCCATTTCCACGGCAACACTAACGGGATTGTCGATTCCTTTGTAGAAAATGTTCTCCCTGTCGTTTGAAATGGAAAACTTTTGACCAGCCGCTGAAAGTCCGGGAATTAAGAGAGCGAATATTAAAATTAATTTATTCAAGGATGTTAAATAAAGAGTTATAGCTAAAATTCACAATCGTTCGCGGGGATTTTCATCCTGGTCCACGGCCGGGTTGCGGTTGATTTCAGGTTTGCGGTCTGGCTCAGACGGTTTCGTTTACCAGTAATTTTCTTTCGATCTGCCTGGTGAAAGCCGGTTCGCGATCAATATCCGGTTTGCGATTGTTCTACCAGTAATTAACTTTACATCTGCCTGTTGAAAAGCGAGGCCGCGATTGACATCAGGTTTACGGCCGGCTAAACAACGATCCGTCATTTACCGGAAACCCATTCGTACCTGGATGGTAAAAGGCGGGGTTGCGATTAATATCCGGTTTGCGATTGAATTCACTTTCGATCTGCTTGGTGAAAGCCGGTTCGAGATTAATATCCGGTTTGCGATTGTTCTACCCGTAATTCAATTTACATCTGCCTGTTGAAAAGCCAGGTCGCGATTGATATCAGGCTTCGCAATCTGGCTCAGGCGGCCTCGTTATCTACCAGTGATCCCCTTCACCCCGGGGTACGTCAACCCCTATCCCCACGAGTTCAAGTTCAGCAATTTTTTTGAGATAATCTGCATAATAAGCGTTTGTAATCGTATGTAAATTGATGTACACAGATCATCAAATTGTTTCGTAGTCACGGCCAGCATATTGTTAATCCCCATATCATCACAAGTCAGGACCTGACATCGACACTAGTATCAAATCACCGCTTTCACCTCCTTTCCACTTAGCTTTGCCTGATGAATTTCAATAGAAGTTTAAAAATTCTTGTGGAATCCGCCCTGGCTGAAGATGTGGGTGAAGGCGATCACTCAACCCTTTGCTGTATTCCGCCGCAAACAAAGGGCACTGCGGTTCTAAAGATCAAGCAGCAGGGAGTTCTTGCAGGCGTTAAAGTAGCGCGATTTATTTTCGACCTTCTTGAACCGGGATCAATTTTTTCTGTTCAGAAAAATGACGGAGAGAAAATGAATGTGGGCGAAACGGCCTTCTCCGTAGAAGCATCCGTGCATACAATTCTTAAAGCAGAAAGGCTCGTGCTCAATATCATGCAAAGAATGAGCGGTATTGCAACGCTAACTCATGTGTACTCTGAAAAGATAAAAGGTTATAAAACCAAATTGCTCGATACGCGCAAAACGACTCCAAATTTCCGGCTTCTTGAAAAAGAGGCAGTAAAAATTGGCGGTGGTTTTAATCATCGCTTCGGACTGTTCGACATGATCATGCTCAAAGACAATCACATTGATTATGCGGGTGGAATTGAACCAGCAATCGAAAAAGCTGCCGCCTACATTCAAACGCGGCCTCATCTCAAAATTGAAATTGAAACACGCAATATAGAAGAGGTGAAAAAGGTTTTGTCAGTTGGAAAGGTTCATCGAATCATGCTTGATAATTTTACTCCTGATAACATTAAGGAAGCTTTGTTACTTATCAACGGCGATTATGAAACAGAGGCCAGTGGCGGCATCACATTAGATAATATAGAAGATTATGCGAAGACTGGCGTTGATTTTATTTCCAGTGGCGCAATTATTCATCAGGCTAAAAGCGTTGACCTTAGTTTAAAAGCGAAAATCATTTCGTAATAATGGCAAAGAAAGTTTTTCAATCCGGGTTGGTTTATTCAACCGATAAAAATTTAATGAAGGAGGTTCCGGCAGAGAACGAAGGTCCTGTTCCGCCCTCATCTCAAAATATGGTGGTTCTTTTGGACAAGAAGCAGCGCGCAGGAAAAGTGGTTACACTTGTGGATGGCTTTGAAGGTTCAGGAATTGAAAGTCTTGGCAAGCAGTTGAAGAATGCATGCGGCACAGGGGGC
>JAEZDA010000056.1 GCA_023433345.1 Bacteroidota bacterium
TCGTACCGCAGCCGTTCGTAGCCGTTACACGCAATTGCTTGTTAGGCTGAGAAAGGAAGGCAGCGTTGAAGGTCACCGTTAGTGTTCCTGTTCCCAAACCGCTCACCACGTTCACATTCGGTGGCAAGGTCCAGTTGTAGGTATTTACCGTAGCATCAGGCGCAACCGTGTAAGTAGCCTGTGTACCATTGCCGATATAGGTACATACGTTCTTCTGACCACTCACCACAGGGGCAGCAGGTGCACTGCAGGCTATGTTCAGCGTTCTGGTGATGCTCGCACATGGTGCAATGCCATCCACCAATACTGAAATAGTACCTGTTGTATAACCCACAGGGTAGTTGAACGAGATGCTTGTTGTACCCTGGCCGCTTACGTTAAGTGCTCCTGAAGGTATCGTCCAGGTAATGTTAGAATAATTAGCCGCAGTGATCACATACGTGGCAAGCGGAGATCCGTTACCTATATGTGAACCAGGATTGGTTGGTCCTGTAATATCAGCACTTACTTCAAGTGCAGGAGAAACGTTCACTTCAACAGAACCCGTATTGGTACAACCTGCAGAAGATGTTGCCGTTGCCGTGTAGGTGTAATTGCCCGAAGCTGGCATCGCATAAATATTCATCGCGGTGCCACCGCTATAAGCATTCGTTCCTGCTGCATCAGTGTACAAACCTGTTGTTGGCGTCCATGTAATAGCTCCCTGGGCAACAGTCGTAAAGGCGAAGTTCATTACCGGCCTTGAGGAAGTTGCTGCTGCTCCGGCTGTAATTGTACACATATTTCTTGCCCCCGTGGTATTGTCTGAAGACACTGAGCGCGTTGCACCGGTGAAGGCCGTATTTACAGACACTGTAGCCGCGTTGCTCCAGCAAAGAGGAGAAGTTCCGGGGCATGTATTGCCGGGATCATTATCATAACAAACCTCAATTACAACGTTCGATGTACCGTTCCATACAAATGGTGCAGAGAATGCGAACACGTTCGCACCTGCTGTGGGATTGTATGACACAGGGCCGTAAGCCATATTAAGGCCCGTTGTAACAAATGCACTTGAAAGATTGGTCTGTGATGTTGCACCGATCTTGATGTTGAAGTTGTCAAGATTAATGTTTGTTGTTCGCGAAAGCACAGTTACATTAAATGCCAGAGAGGTAATGTTGGTACCTGCAGACATTCCCATGCCCGTTAATTCAGCAGCGGTAAGCAGGTATTGCTTCCGGCTGCCTTCAAACGTGCGATAGAAAGGACTTTGCGAAGAAGTGCTTGTTGTGGCACTGGTTCCCGGCGTATTTGCCGTTGTAGACGATTCGATTATTCCACCTGATGCAGTAAGTAAGGTGGGAACTCCTTCGCACATGTTAAGAACTGCCGGTGAAATGCTCACCAACGATGGCTGCGGATTAATATTTAGCACAACAGCCGTTGACAATGTGCTGATACAACCCGTTACTCCGTCAGTTATTCTCACCTGGTATGAACCGGATTGCGATGCCTCATACGTACTATTTGTGGCCAGTGAAATTTGAACCCCGTTCCTGTACCACTGATAGGTTGGTGATGCGGCATTTGTTGACGCAGTTAAAATTTGCGTTGCCGGGGCACATATTGTGATAGGCCCCGCTTCAACAACCGCCGATGTTGGCAATGGATCAACCGTAACGGTCACAGCCGATGTTGTTGAATTGCTGCATGCATCAGTAACGGTTACCGTGTAGGTTGTTGTTGTTGTAGGATTCACCGAAGGATTTTTAGTGCTGCTTATCACTGAAGTGCCATCGCTCCATGAGTAAATAAACGGCCCGCCACCACCAGGTGTTACATCAAGTGTCACCGGACTTCCAGAACAGCTTACTGTTGAGGAGGCAGAGGCGAGAGCAGATACGCTTTGTACCTCAACATCCACCTCGAAGCCAGCAGATATGCAACCTGTGGCGGGATCCATTGCGGTTACAGTATAGGTTGTGCTGGTTGTTGGAACAACAGCTACGTTTTGACCGCTCAGGTTACCTGGGTTCCAGGTATATTCCAGCGAACCAGACAGATCCGGGCTCACAAAACCTTTGAACACCATGTTAGGACGGTTGTTGGAACCGTTGGTAAGGAAGGTGGCGCAGATGCTTCCTGTTGTGGCATCATTCCCTACATAACCGGTAGAAGGATATCCTGCATTCGACATGGTGGTGAGATAATTCGAACTTCCGATCACATTATTATTGAAGCAGATCTCGAGGAAAATGTTCGATGTGCCATCCCAATAATAAGGTGTACTGAAGCTGAGCGTATTTACGCCAAGGGTTGGTGAATAATTCACCGGGCCAAACACCGTGCTTGATGGATCGAGTATTGTTGTTGTAAGAGTCGAAACCGACGTTGTGCCCATTTTCATCGAGTACCCGTTGAGGGTGGCCGGAGAACCAAGCGCTGTAACATTGAATGCCACAGAATAAATATATCCGGCTGTCAATCCTCCGCCAGTTAAATCCGCGGCAGTAATCAGGTACTGTGCTCTCGCATTGCCCCAGTAACTACCAAATGCTGCAGGAAATGTAGAGCTTGTGTTCGTAGTTGTTGCAGTACCGATGTTGCCGGTAATGGAAGGAGGCGCACTTGATGCAGATAATAATACATTACCTCCGGCGCAGGTTGTTGCAGGATTTGCTGCTGCTGATGTTACCGAAGGTAATCCACTCACCAGCACCGAGATGGAAGAAGAGGTTGCACAATCGGCAGGACCGCTGTTGTCGTTACCTGTAACGGTATATAAGTACGTGCCCGGTTCGGTGGGGGTTGCACTTAATGCACTACCGGTTTCGGCTCCCGTTAAGCCGCTTCCAGAGAGCGGGCTTGCAGACCATGAATAGGTGTAAACATTAGATGGTACCGCAGCAATATTTGTAACACTCAATGACAAACCTTCGCCCATGCAAATGCTGTTGTCATTCACTGCTATTTGAATCGGGTCGGGCTGATTTACCGTAACCACCACTTCTGTTCTCAGGCTTTCGCACGTACCGTTAGATTCAGCAACCCAGAAGCTTGTAGTTGATGAAATTGCGGTTGTATATGTAGAACCGCCCGACTGCAGAAGATTGCCTCCTGTTTGCGCATCATACCAGTTGAAACTGCCGCCTGCTCCACCGGTGGAAACGGAAGCTTCAGGTACCTGAAGTCCGCATTGAACAGAAGGTGTAGCAATTGGAGCTGCTGGTAAAGCTATGGTGGCAACGGCAACCTCTACGGGAGCTGCATTGCAGCCTAAACTGTTAGTTGCAGTTACGAAATATGATGTGTTCTCGTTTACAATTACGTTTTCAGGATTTTGCTGAGTAGAACTAAAGCCCGCCGGTACAGAACTCCAGCTATAAGTTGCCGGCACTTCCTGGGGACCTGTTAGCAATACATCATCCACAAAAACGACATTGTTGTTTTCTTCTGAATAGCAATTAAAGGCAAAGTAATAAGTGCCCGATGCAGTTGGTGTGAAAGTGACAGTGGCCTGCAGGTATGTGTCATTTATCAATTGCGTTCCGCCATTGTTATCCCACAGTACGTTCGTTTGTGCGCCAACGTTAGTTCCCGTACCTACGGTCACCTTCATTCTCTCCGGGTATGTGCCGCTAAATGAACCCGTAGCATACCAGAAGCTAAGCGTATATGTTTGACCGGCAACTAAAGACTGCGCCGGCGTGTATGCCCAACCGTTAGCAGGTATAAATTCATCCCACAAATTAGCCATCGCCCGTATGCCGGTGTGCGGCGTGGGTGATGTAAGATTGGTTGATGGTATCCATCCTCCGGCCCCTGACAGATCTTCAAACGTCCAGCCTGCAGGAGGGTATGTTTCGAAGCCTTCTGAAAGCATCGTTACAGAACCACCGTAGATGCCGGTACTTGCAGAAGCAGCAAGGTTAATGGAAGAACCTGCACAAACTGATGTTGATGATGCCTGAGCGGTTACGTTATATGGCTGCGGCTGAACGGTAACTGAAACTGTTGATGAAGCAATGCAGCCCGCAAAAACGTCTTCGCCCGTCACTTCAAATATGTAGGTTCCTGCTGCTGTTGGCGTAACTGTTTGCATTGCGCCTGTTGCGGGACCTGATAAACCACTTCCCGATCCCGGGCTGGCCGTCCAGGAATAGTCATAATTATTGTTTACGCCGGTTTGTACAGCATCAAGTTCAATCGTGCCTCCAAGGCAGATAACATTATTATCAACTGTCGCTGTGATCCCATCTGCTTCAACAACAGATTCCGTAAGAGTGATTCTTGCGCCTTCACAGCCGTCTTCGCTCACTTCTGATACATACCACACCGTTGTTACATTCACCAATTGCTGGAAGCTGGTAGCCGTTCCTGATTGAACGAGGTTACCGCCCACTGGTGCGTCGTACCACCTGAACACCGGAGCAGGTGCGCCGGAATTGGAAGAAACCGAGGCCAGGGGCAAAATGTTGCCGCAATGGTTTCCATCATTATTTGTCGGCGCGGGCGGTAGTTGATTAACCGTTACCGTTACATTTCCTGATCCTATACATCCCGTTACAGGGTGAGATGCCATTACTGTGTACAGTTGGGTAGCAGCCGGACTAACCGATACGCTGCTTCCGGCAATGTTACCCGGGTTCCACACATAACTTAATGTGCCTGCGCCAAGCGAACTAACCTGTGCATCAAATCTCATATTCGGCCTGTTAACCCTGTTACTTGCAATGTTCGTCCAACTGTCGAAATCGCAGGAATTTGCAACTCCGTCATTATACCTTCCTAAAACAGAATTGAAAGATGTTGGGGTGAATGCAACACCTGCATTGTCATCCCAGGAGTCAGCACCATTATTATGGCAAACCTGTATTACAATGTTTGATGAACCATCCCAGTTAAACGGAGTTGTGAACACGATCGTTTTCCATCCTGCCGGCGAACCGCTGAACGTTGACGGACCGTAAACCGTGGTAAATGTCGGCGCTTCAAAAGCCGTTGTTAATTCTGTGCTGGCGGTGTGGCCTATTTTCACCGTATAATTTGTCAGCGGCCATGAGTTAGCGGTGGTTATATCGAATGCAAGTGACGTAATATTGCCGGCAGCCATTCCTGCTGCGGTTAGTTCACTTGCTCTGATTAAATATTGCACCCTGGAATCTTCATATAATCCATTGAAAGGCGTGAGGCCGGTTGTAGTTGTTGAGCCCGTGCCATCACCCACCTGCGCTGTACCAGTGGCAACTACATTTGTTTGAGCAAGAAGGGTGCTTGATGCGCCCGCGCATATGGTTGCCGGTGTTGCAGATGCAGCAGCAACGGTTGGGAGAGCATTAACTGTAACACTTACCGTGGCCGTAGTTGTACAAGATCCGTCCACTGCGGTTACTGTGTATGAATATGAGCCCGCAGCTGTAGGTGTCACGGTAAGCGCCCCTGTACCTGAAGCACCCGGGGTCGCGCCGGTGAGTCCGCTTCCCTCCGTTGAATTCCAACTGAAGGAATATGTTTGATTGCTGCCGGTTTGCGTAAGGCTCAAATTTACCCCCTCACCCAGGCAGATCACATTATCATCTACAAGAGCAGTTACGGCATCAGGAGGATTAACGGTTGCCGTGATCGCAGTGCGTGCGCTTTCGCATGTTCCGTTAGATTCCGATACATAAAAGGTAGTTGTTGTGTTTATTGTGCCGGCGTAGGTAGAACCTCCGGTTTGCAGCAGGTTTCCACCTGTAGGAGCATCATACCAGCGGAAAGCGTTCGTTGAAACATTCGGGCTTTGGAAATCCGAAACCACGAAGGCCCCAGGAGTAGCGGTTCCGCACTGGGTTGATCCCGCTCCCAATGGCGCTTCAGGAAGTGAATTAACGGTAACTGCAACCGGCGATGATGTTTTTGAACATCCTCCGCTCATCACCACCTCTACGGTATAATTGTTATCAGCAGTAGCATTGATCACAATTTCCTGTGAACTACCCACTACATTATTAGAACCGTCTCTCCATGTATAAGCTGACGGTACCAGCGGGTTATTTACCCCGCCAGTGATCATTACATTGTAATCTTCCACTTCCCCGAAACTGCTTGGAATCGTGCAGCTTTCCGTTGCGGCAGGAAGCGTGGAAAAACGGCTAACCACCCGCATCCTGGTAAGTCCGTTGAAAGCAGTGGCGGGGATCACCGCCGTGCCAGATGAAATATTGGGTGTAAATGTTGCTGATGAAGACGTGTAAACGCTCTCTGATGCTTCGAATATACCATTCTGGTTAAAATCTATCCAAATTCTGAATTGCTGCTGGAAGCCTGATCCACCTCCCGCTTCAAGTGTTACATTATAAGGGGTCACACCATCCGCAACCAGGTTGGCAGTAAGTGAGTTATAGTAAGTATAATCATCTTCTGCATCAGGAGTGTTATTATTAGTGATGTTTGCAAAAGTGAAATTCTTGATATAGTCTCCTGAAGCTTCTGTACTATTGAAAACGGGTATACAATACTCTGCCATGATTCCGCTTACGGAGGCCGACAAGGTAAGCGCACTTCCCGAGCATACAGGATTGGGAGAGGCTGTTGCCGATATAGTTGCGCTTTGAAGTGGTTCATCTGCATAGGCAGTTCCGGCTGTGGTTTTTGCAAGATCTGCTGCATCTGTTGCCACAACACTCCAGGTTACTATTCCATTTGACGGCGTAACCGTTGGAATTGTACCTGACCATGTGTCGCCGCCAATGTTGCTCATGACAACGGTTTGAACGGGGCCTCCATTCACCTGGTATTTTAACTCAACTAAGGTGATCGCAGCACCACCGCTGGTAACATCTGCCGTAACAGTACGGGCTACGTTGGTACACTGCGTACCGGAAGGGGTGATTTGAAGGTTTGTTACTGTAGGTGCAGAAGGGGTAGCCATCACAAGGTAACCGGGCAACCCTGCAGCATTGTTCGTTGCGATGCTTGTAGGCGTGAGCGATGTTGGATAGCCTCCCAAAAGATCATATGCACCGTTTGAAGTTGTACTTCCCGCAACAGCATCAAAGGTTCCCCGCGTATCATTAAGTGTTAATTGCGAACCCGTGAAAGATGCTGCACCAGAAATAATTCCTGCAGCCCAATATCGGCTTGCCGATATTTCACTGATAAAATTACCTGCTGTTCCGCCACTCGGGCCATCAAATACTTCAGCCTGAATTGTAACCGGGCCCGTTGTAACGGGATTGACAATATCAACCGCATTTCTTACAGATTTACCGATCGGAAACGAATATGTACCCGAAGCTCCTGACGGAAGGTCGCGCTGAAGGGGTCCATTGATATAAGATGTTGCAGATCCTGCAGAGATGCTTCCAGTGGTTGTTCCTGTCACTCTTAAAATATTGGAAGCGTCTGTATTAACCTTTCCATTGGTAAGATTCACGGTTCCTGCGCTAAGGTTACCACCGGCTAAGGTTAAGCTGTTGGCAGGATTATTATCGTCCACCGTCAGGGTTACAAGCTGCCTTAAGGGGTTAACCTCGGGCCCTATTACCTTTCCATTAGTTGTTCGCAGGTAAGAGATGCTTTGTCCGCCGGAGCCAAGGTTAAAATTAGGGCTCACATCAAATGTACCACCGCCGGTAGGGGTTGTGGTATTACCGAACTGAATGGTTGACACGGCCGCACCGCCTGTTCCGAGAGTTAATTTATTAGCATTAACGAAACTTCCAGAGAAGATACGGATGGCTGTAACAACTACATTTGAAACCGCAGGATCAAAAGAAAAGTTTCCATCATTCTGAAGGCTGATAGCTGTAAGTGTAGCTGTGCCCGTGCCAGAGTAGGACATATTCGTAGCTGGTTTAAACGTTACGAAGTTTGCGCTTGTGCCCCCGCTATGATTAAGAACACCATTGTTGATGATATTATCGCCATTGAATAGAAAAACATTATTGCTGGCGAGATTCAGTGTGCATCCTGAATTGATCAGGATATTCCGGGATATGGTGTTGTACGTAACCGGTCCGTTAAAGCTAACCGTATGGCCTGCGGAAGAATTATCAATAACAAGATTCGGAACAACCGAGCCCACAAAGAATGAGCGTGCTACTCCAGACGATGCATTTCCAAGCTGGAGAGTGCTACCCGTTACACTTGCGATGCCTCCGCCCGCGCTGTTTCGATAATCTCTTGCACCTGATGTGCCGCTGTTAGGAAGCTGGCATATAACGGTTCCGCCGGTAATATTAATGGCAGAAAGACTCGAAGTTCCAAGGTCGAAGGAAGCGAGGGTGGTGCTCGAGTATCCGACTTTGCAAACCGTGATCACGCCACCCGTTTGCGTATAGGAGAAAACGTTAGTTGATGAATTCACACCGAATCTTCCCGAAGCGTTTATTTCACCTCCTTCAACAATTACGGTACTGTTTGAGTTAAAGCCCATGCCATTACCTGAGGCAGTACCAATATTAAATATACCGGCACTTACACGCAATAAGCCAGACAATGTTGAAGAGCCTGCCTGGCCAGAAACAGTAACATTACTGTTGTTCAGCCAGAAACCTGCAGTTGCCGGAATGCTGTATGAGGCACTGGTAAACACTCTTCCGCTGAGAGTAAATGTACCGGACATTTTTAGCGTTCCATTGGTGAGCGTTAGAAATGCCATCGGCGCACCATCTGTTGTTGAACCCTGTACGGATAAGTTGGATGGATTCAGTTCCAGGATACTTGAAGCGGAATTTCCTTTATTTACAATGAGTGTTCTGATATCTGTTGTAGCCCCGGAACCTCCAAAGGTTGCATTTCCACTACCCGTAAACGTTAGTACCACTCCCGCTGTAGTGGAAAGGTCAAGTGTACCGTTGCTTGTAAGATTTCCTCCTATGCTCAGCGAGTGAGTAGTAACAGTGCCTGCGCCTGCTGTTACCGATCCTGTTAACGATATCGTAACATCATTGGTTACGGTTAATGTTGAAGCAGGCGTATTGATGTAGGAAAGATTTCCATCTACAGTTAGCGTGTATGCGGCAGCGTTAGATACGTTCACAACTACATTGCTTGCGGCGCCGATCGTTACATTATCACCGCTGGTAGGAACAATACCACCCGGCCAGGGCGCATCCGGGGTTGTGGAATTCCAGTTACCGCTACCGGTGCTGGTTATATTTCCTGCAGGCAATGTACTACTGCTTGCTGATGCAAAACTTGTTGAAGGCACCTCACGCAAAGCCTTCACTCTCCAATAATAAGTAGTGTTTGGGGCCAGGCCGGTTTGTGGTGAACTTGTTGTATTGGCAGCAAGCTGGGCCACCTGGGTATAAGTTATGTCATCAGTTGACCGATAGATCACAAAGCCGGTTTCATCTGAGGAGTTGTCCGTCCAGTTGAGGGTCATGCCCAAAGCGGTCTGCGCAGTTATGTTGAGGCCGGAAGGCGCGGTTGAAAAAGTTGGAGTGAAAGTATACACCCGTCTCGAGCCGTCTGCCGCAGAGTTGAGATTTGCCATTGCAGCTCCCAGCGGATGCTGCTGACCACTGAAAGGCGTTACATAACTTACCATGTTGGTGGAAGAGGTAACAAGTGCAAAATTGTTACTCGTATTACCGAGTGAGAACCCGATATATTGTGCTTCCATACCTCCCTGAAAGCCGGAACTTGAATTCCTTGCCATTGCGCCGTAAATAAACTGAATGGTATTAGTGGTTTCTGAAAGCAACACCTGATAGGTAGCATCTGCTGTGGGCGCATCAGCATAGATCACGCTGGCATTTTGAAATTCGATCACTAGTGTTCTATTGGGTGCCGAGCCCACTACTTTATAGTGGATCTTACCGGTGGAGCTCAGTATCAGATCAGAACCCATGGCTGTTATCAGCGCCTGGCCCGAGGTTCCCAGTGCATAAGTACCTCCGGTAACGGCTGTAGAGCCTAATCTTACAAAACCATTTGAGCTTGCCGTGAACTGGGTGTATGAGTTACCCATAAACCAAAATGTAAAGCCGATATTAGTTGCAGGTGATGCGGCATCATCGGCCCCGGGACCATGAAGTTGAGTGGTTCCGGAAGACATATCCACCAGGCTTCCATTTGTAACGGTGCTAAAAGTATAATTGGCCGAGCTAACCTGCGAATGTGCAGTTTGCACGCTCAGCATACTTAATGCACCAGTTAACATTAATAACAGGAGCTGAAATCTCCTTTTGCAGAAATGGAATACAAGAGTCGTGTTCGTCATGATCTAAAAAATTTAAGAATGAACAAATTCCGACTCCCGGCCACAGCGGTCGGAAGCATGGTGTAAGAACTAAAATTTGGGTAAATGAAAACCCGGCTTTATAGGAGTTGGTGGTTTAGTCTGACGCACGACCAGTGCTTTTTCCGGGGTAGAAGAGGTAAGAAAAACGCAAAGAAGAATCGCGTTTCAACCTTGAATATAAAGGCTGCTTTTCAATTTCCAAAAAAATTGTTAAAGAATTTTCCGAGGGGTGTGAGAAAAAGTTTTTTAGAAGTGTTATTTCTTACCGCTGGTAAGTTGCTTCAATTTTGATTCGGATTTAAGAAGAAATTTCAAATAGTCTTCGCTAAAACCCTTTACTGACCTGTCTTCTGCGCTTACAATTAATTCTTCCGCCGCCTTGCGTCTTTCGGTGAGGTGGTCAGCAATAAAGCCTGCGTACGCATCATCGAAAATTTTTTTTCTTTTTCCGCGCAGAAGAGAGAGCTGTTTTTTATGAGAAGAGGAAATTTCAGCGGAAACTGGAAAGTTAAAAGCGGAGTCAAGATCTCTTAACCTAAGGCCCTGCGAGGATGATTTGTCTGCCAGGCTGCGGGTAAACCTTTTTACAGCTGGGCTGGCGGAATGCTGATCGGCGTAAAGTGCTAAAACCGCATCCACCTTAAACCCGCTTGAAAGAATCCCTATACTTCTCTCAACTGAAGTTTCTTCTTCGTTAAAAGGTTTTGCGTACACCCGCTGCGCTTCAACGTCGGGAACTATCGCCATCTTCGAAGTTTCATTCATCGCAGAAATTGTTCCGCGGCTTTTTTTGCATGCAGGAAGTGCAATAAAAAGGAAGGCAGACAAATAGACGGGAATCATGCGCATACTTATGAAAGCACAAAGCGCCTGCCAACAAAAGTTTACACGCCTTTTCCCTTTTTCAATAACGTATATTTGCAGCCAAATTTTTTAGAATGTTCAACAAGCGGGAGACGGTTAAAAACATTATTTCTTCAGGAAAAACAAATTACGAAGCAACGGTAATGGGGTGGGTGAAAACCTTTCGAAATACGCAGTTCATTGCACTAAATGATGGTAGTACCAATGAAAATCTCCAGGTGGTTGCCGCACTAGGAACCTTAAGCGAGAGTACCCTTCGTCGTATAACTACCGGAAGCTGCATTAAAGCTACCGGAGAAATAATTGCTTCGCAGGGAAAGGGCCAGGCGGTGGAGTTGAAAGCTACTCATGTAGAAATATTGGGCGACAGTGATGCGGAGAAATTTCCACTTCAACCTAAAAAACACAGCCTCGAGTTCTTGCGTGAAATCGCCCATCTCCGTTTCCGGACGAATACTTTCGGCGCAATATTCCGCGTAAGGCACAGCCTTTCCTATGCGATTCACAAATTCTTCAATGATCGTGGTTTTCTTTATATCCATACGCCCATCATTACGGCAAGCGATGCCGAGGGCGCTGGTGAAATGTTTCGGGTCACCACTCTTCCGCTTGACGGCAGTGCCAGGGATGCCGATGGCAACATAAATTTTAAGGATGACTTTTTCGGCCGAAGCACAAATCTCACCGTTAGTGGTCAGCTGGAAGGAGAGTTGGCCGCAATGGCATTCAGCAACATTTATACTTTCGGGCCTACCTTCCGTGCTGAAAACAGTAATACCACAAGGCATCTTGCTGAGTTCTGGATGATCGAGCCTGAGGTGGCATTCAATGATCTGGAAGACAATATGAACCTCGCAGAAGATTTCATCCGCTACATTATTAAGTACGCGATGGAGAATAATGCTGATGACCTTGCCTTTCTTGCAAAACGTTTAGAGGAAGAAGACAAACAAAAGCCGGAAGCGGATCGAAGCATGCCCTTGCTGGAGAAACTCAGCTTTGTAGTGAACAATAGTTTTGAGCGGATCACGTATACCGAGGCGATCAGCATTTTGCGGGAAAGCAATCACAATAAGAAGAAAAAATTTCAGTATCCCGTAGAGGCCTGGGGTGCTGATCTGCAAAGCGAGCATGAGCGTTACCTCGTGGAAAAGCATTTTAAGAAACCGGTGATTCTAACGGATTATCCCAAAGAGATCAAGAGTTTTTATATGCGGCAGAATGACGATGGGAAAACAGTTGCGGCGATGGATATCCTTGCTCCCGGTATAGGAGAGATAGTGGGCGGTTCACAGCGCGAGGAACGGCTTGATCTTCTCATGCAACGCATGGCCGAGCTCAACATACCTGTTGAAGAGCTGGATTGGTACCTCGACACTCGTCGGTTTGGATCGTGCATTCACGCAGGTTTCGGACTGGGGTTCGAGAGAATGGTTCTATTTGTGACCGGCATGACGAACATTCGTGATGTGATTCCATTCCCCCGTTTCCCTAAAAGCTGCGCATTTTAAAAAACCGATAAATTCAATTTCTTACCTAATTGGCGCACTCATCCTCGGCGGTCTGGCGATTTAAGAAAAAGCCGACATAAAAATTGTTTGCCACGCCAGAACTTTCATATTGAGAAGCGGTGCCGCTCATGCTTTCAAATGAGCTGACCATCCAAAAAGGTTTATTCCCCGGAATATTTACTTCATACAGGTTTCTCCAAAAAGATGCGCCTTCCTGGCACTTCGACTTCAATTTAAAAGAGGCTGCATTTTTTGGAAACAACATTTTTATTTCATCTCCAGCTTCATTCACTGGAAAGTTAGATGTTGAAAATTCGATCCTGTCATATGCCGTTGCTGAGCCTTGAAATGAGATCATCCATTTGCATTCTGATTCCTCCTGTTTGTTCTCATCAACGCAAACAAATTTCTTTCCGTTGATCAGTACAAGCGCAGTACCCGTTTGCCGGGATAATTTACCCGACCTTACCGGGATTTTTTCCTTCCATTTTATTGCAGTGCTTTTGGCAGTAAGGTTCTTCCAGGCGACCGTGTTACCGGTTTCAGATTTTGCAATTGTAAGGGAAGTGAGCATGTCAAAAAGTTCCTGCGGTTTGGTTTGAGACAGGATTGGAGATGACATGAATAAGAGCATTGCCAGATTGAAAATGGATTTCATTTTTAAGTAGTTTGTATGATGATGAAATGCAGGCGAAGGCTGGCAGTATTCTGGTGATCAGAGGAATATAAATATAAATATAATTAGGAATTATTCAATGAGTTTGGGTTTTCCATCGCAAATCTATGTGTGGGGAAAGGCTTTCGTTGGGACCGTTCCTGGCAATTTGGAGTGGTCGGGCAGGAGGAAGTACCCCAAAAACCTTAACAATTACATCCTTTTGGTTTTGCACCCCGATACAATAGATAGGTGCCCTTAAAGTACTAAAATGGGGAATTGACAATCAAAATGCCGGTTTAGATATTTATATTCTAAACGACGCCCTATGTTTACCGGTAAAAGCCATCGCGATTTTTATAAGTATTTTCAAACACAAGACCAATGTAAAAAATATCTCTTCGACCTAAAGTGGGAACAGGGATTTTGCTGTAAACGATGCGGTTGTAATGCGTATTGGAAAGGTACTACCAGCTTTCATACCAGATGTCAGCAATGCGACTATATTGAATCGTTTTCTTGCAACACGGTGTTTCATAAAATCAAAATTCCCCTTCTGGTTGCATTTGGAATTACATTTCAATTGGTGGTACTTAAAAAGGGGAGATCATCATTGGACTTCTCCAGGGAATTCAACGTGCAGCCTGCAACGGTCCGTCTTTTCAGGAAGAAAATTCACGTCGCCCTTAGATCTTTCTTTGATATGGAAAGATGCACCTCGGTACACGGGAGGTCGTTAGTAATGGACGGCATTACATTGATTCGCGGAAATGAATTGACCAATGGATTTCAACGAATAAACCTGTTGCTGAGGTCTGTCGCTGAAATTAAGAAGAAGCATCGAAAATGGCAATGTGAGAGTACACTTCCGGATGTGAATTCGAAAGCGATTAGTCAACTGGTATGCGGGAAGTTTGAAGAGGAAAATCCAAATTTATTGATATGGAATCTTAAAAACTGGCTTACAGGAACTTTTCACCATTGTGCTTCAAAAAATATCCAAGGATATATTGATGAATCCTTTTTTCGACTCAATCACAGAAACAAAATTTCAGCAAGCTGGCATATTCTGATGAAAATTCTTGTTAGTGTAAACCCGCGTCAAAGCATGCCAGGGTCATCTAACTAACCTATCGGGGGCCACAAAAGTTATTTCCGTTTGTACACCGGAACCGTACTACAAGGCTCCCCATACATTATACTTTTAACCACCGGCCTCAAACGGCGGGTAATTTCAGCATAGGCCGACGGCCGGATCTCTACATCGCCACAACCTTTAACCACAACCCTCTTTCCCTCGTATTCCTTCACATCTAATCCACCAATCCGCTCCAAAAGAATCTTTTCGATCACCTGCTCCTTATCTCCCATGAAAACTCTCCTGGCCACAGGCTCAAGAGCTGAGGCAACAAGCATGTAAGCCCACATCGGCACAACGGCTTCCGCCGAACAATTTATGCCTGCATATTTTTCACGGTACCTTTCCAAATCAATGTTCTTCATGGCCTCCCGGAAATCCTTTTCCTTCAAAATCATACCCATAAAAAGATGATCCTTCATATCAAATACCTCCACTTCCACATCTGATATCATCGCCTCCAGATCTATCGACATAAGCCCGCTTTCCGCCACCTTATTCACTATACTTTCCATACTGCAAATTTACAAAAAAAGAACCGGCCCTTTAGAGGCCGGCCCAAGCGTTAGTTTGGTAAACAATCAATAATGATTTATGCGGCTATCCTTAATCTTGGCCTGCTTGCGAAGATTTTCATACCAGTTGCCAACCTGCGAACGAAGGATGTTCATTTTCGATGAAACCCTTTGTGCTACTTCCTCCTCCGCGGGTGCTGATTTGGGTGCTATATTGTTCACTTTTACAACAAACACTCCGGAAGTTCCTCCAAACGCGGGAGAAGGCTTACCCTGGTAATTCTTATTGAACGATGCGCCAATAACCTTAGGTTCGATCCCAACTCCGGGAACCATCTGAGATGCAAGAGTGATCGAAGAATCCTGCCCTGCTTCCATTACCTGCTTTCCATAAGCAGATGCTGCGGCTTCAAGCGTGGGGTTTGCTCCTATCTTCTTAATGATCACATCGGCTTTTTTCTCTTTTATTATAATAGATTCAGCGCCGGAACGTGCAGTAGCAGCATCCTGAATGCCTTCTTCAAAAGCTTTATCTATCGTTGCCACAACAAAATTATCTCCTATGGCAAATGGCTCACTTACGGCACCGGCCTTGTTTTCAGAAACCCAACGCACTAACTGCCTGGCATCCTGCAAAGCACCAATGCTGAAATCATTCTCCCTGACAATTGTTGGATTCTTGGTTAAAGAAAGCCCGTTCTTCTCAGCATATTCAGCCAGGCTTTTCGCGTCTTTTAACGACGAAGCCTTAGTGGCATTCAGACTTGCCGCATTTATAGTTGCATCGCCGGGCAATATATCCTTGGCCATGAGCGCGATCTTATAAGCCGGATTAAAATTCTTCTGATTGGTTACTTCAATAACATGCCATCCGAATTGTGTTCTTACCACACCCCGCGAACCGGCAGGCTTATTAAAAGTAAAGTCCTGAAACTCCGCAACCATTGCACCGTATCCAAATGTTCCAAGATCACCGCCATTGTCTTTGCTTCCATCCGAAGAATACTGTGCAGCAAGAGAGGCGAAGTTTCCTCCGGCGTTAATTACGGCTAATAAACTGTCCGCCAATCTGTGCGCAGACGAATCATCACGAAGTTGCTGACCAGTCTGGCGATCGTGGGTTGGAATTAATATGTGACGTGCAGTTACGCTGTCGGGAAGACTTTTTGAACCAACCAGTTTCCCCATCACATATGTATTGCCTGAAACAAATGGTCCGTATACGCCGCCATTGGCAGAAATTATTGAATCAACAGGAACGTTATTGTAGGCTGATTTAGGCTTGAACTCATCATTGTATTCCATCACCGAAGAGTTGCGTAAGAGAAATGCATTCACATTTGAATCTGTTGCAAATTCATTTTTGATAGCATTCAACGCATCTTCAGCCCGCGCACTGTCATCCGCATTTGGCAACTGGCTGAATGTGATATAAGAAATCATTTTTCCTTTTTCCTGCTTGAACAACCCTTTATTCTTCTTAACGTAATCATTCACTTCCGCATCAGTTACCTTAAATGTACTGTCCGGCATTTCACTGTAAGGCACCATTACATAACTGATATGAGAGTAGGTATTCGCCTCTGCTGAATCTTTCTTCCGCATCCAATCCGGATAATACGCGCTCGCACTAAGCAAGCCGGAATACTTGGCCACCATTGCACCCAACCTCAAGGGCTCAATAATTTGCGCATCAACATTTGCCTTTTGTTCGCCTTTAAACTTTTTAATGTTCGCGATCGCCTTTTGCGCTTCGGCAATATTCAATTTCCCCGTAACAGAATCACGCAACTGCGCTTCCTGCAGTAAGGGGTTATTTGGCTCATTGCTTAATAATATATAGGAGAGCTCTTTTGAGGTGAACTGAATACCAAGTTTCTCAGCTTCGGCGCCAAAAATCCTTTCTGCAACGATCTGGTTCCACATTTCATCACGAAGTTGGTAAGTACGAACCCCGGTTACAGCCTGGCCCGTACGCTGCTGCTCCATAGTTTCAGCCATCCGAACCCGGTTGTTGAATTCATTCATCTCCACGGCCTCACCATTTACCTTACCCACATCTGTACTGAATGAATTAAACAGCCCCTGCCCCTGGTTGGCATCCATTAAAATAAACCCGATGAGACTAAGTGAAATAACAACAATTACAATAGCGGCACCTTTATCGCGAATAGACTGGATAATCTGCATTTCTTATATAGTTAGATTTTTGGAGCGGCAAAAATAGGGGAAAAAGGAATATCAACAAATTGTGGAAAACACCGGAAATCAAGGCAGATCAGTGCTTGACAGCCACAGAACCTTATTGGATACGCTGCATTTTTTGCCGGGATCCTTTTAACTGCTTTAGGGAGATGTTGGTTGATGATTAATAATGATATTACTGATCAGGAGGGCATAATAGAGGATTTCAACGCAAGGTAAGTGGATAACCGATTTTTATGTGGATAAAGCCCGATTTTCAAAATTTTGAGGGGAATAGTTTGTGAGCAACGAAGCCTTTTTCAGGCCATGAAAAAATCTTGCTGTATATCTCACCGGTTTTCCTTGTTTATTCCACATTCCCCCTGAAGTATTTTTCTTTTCATTTGTACACGCGTAAGGTTTTCAACAGGTGTGGATGTCACCACTATTTCTGCGATGATTTCGCCGGCTTTCTCAGTTGAATAAAGGATAGGTTGAAATACTACCATGTTTATAACATGTGAAAGTGTAGTGGATTAAACAAACTATCTAATTTTACAAATGAAAAGCCCCCTTTCTTTCCACAAATCCACAGCCCTAATAGTAATAGGTGATTATAAATATAAAAGGTATTAATAGTTATTATGCAGGATATACACACTCAATTCAGCGATGAAAAAATTTTAGAGAAAGGTTATCTCGATGTTCAGATCGATCCTTCTCTGGACCTGTTTGCGGAGATAGAAAAAATGAAAAAAGAGAAGAATGCTGTGGTTCTCGCACATTATTACCAGGAACCCGATATTCAGGATGTTGCGGATTATATAGGAGACAGTCTTGGACTCTCTCAAAGGGCAGCAAGTACAGATGCAGATATGATCGCCTTTGCAGGTGTTCACTTTATGGCCGAAACGGCAAAGATTTTAAATCCGCATAAGAAAGTGGTATTGCCCGATCTTAACGCCGGATGTTCATTGAGCGATTCAGCCCCACCGGCTTTGTTTAAAGAATTTCGAGATAAACATCCGGACCATCTGGTGATCACCTACATTAATTGCAGCGCCGGCATGAAAGCTTTGAGTGATATCATCTGCACATCCAGTAATGCCCAGGCAATTATCGAAAGCCTTCCAAAAGATCAAAAGATAACTTTTGCACCCGATAAAAACCTTGGTGCATATCTCGCAAAAAAAACGGGCCGTGATATGTTGCTATGGAACGGGGCATGCATGGTACATGAAATCTTCAGCCTTGAAAAAATTCTTCGTCTGAAAGCCAAGCATCCCAACGCAAAGGTGATCGCCCATCCTGAATGTGAAGATACTGTACTTGCAGTGGCCGATTTCATTGGCAGCACCACGGGCTTGTTGAAATATTCTGAAAATGACCCGGCCAATGAATTTATTGTTGCCACCGAGTCAGGAATTCTTCACCAGATGCAGAAGAAGAGCCCACAGAAGACCTTTATCCCGGCGCCGCCAGACAATGCATGCGCCTGCAATGAATGCCCGTATATGAAGCTTAATACGCTTGAAAAGCTTTATCTCTGTATGAAATATGAAAAACCGGAGATCCTTATGCCGGAAGACATCAGGCTGGCAGCTAAAAAGCCGATAGACCGGATGCTTGATATCAGCGCCAGGTACGGGCTCTGAAGTGTTTCTTAAATGATTTGGGCGCTAGCTGAAAAAGTAGTTTGAAATTTTCATACTTTTAAATTTTTCCGATTACATTAAAACATGATATTATGGCTATTCCTACTGTCGACCTCGCTGAATTTTTAAGCGGCGACCCGAAGAGAAAGGCAGACTTCGTTCAACAATTAGGCAGGGCTTACGAAGAAGTTGGCTTTGTTGCAGTTAAAAATCATGGTATTCCTGATGAACTTATTGGCGATTTGTATAAATACGTTCAACAATTCTTTTCTCTGCCGCTGGAACAAAAGAAGAATTATGAAGATCCGGTTTTGGCTGGTCAACGCGGTTACACCAGTTTTGGTAAAGAGCATGCAAAGGGTAGTGATGCTCCAGATCTGAAGGAATTTTATCAATATGGCCAGGTGCCGCGGGATAATTTTAATGAGGAGGAATATCCCGCAAACATTGACGTGAAGCAGGTTGAAGGTTTTAACCCGACTTTTGAAAAGGCCTACCGTGCTTTCGAACAATCAGGAAAGGCGCTGCTTCAGGCTATCGCATTATATCTTGGGTTGGATGAGCATTATTTTGATGAATATGTACATAACGGTAATTCAATTCTTCGCGCGATCCATTATCCTCCGATAACCCAGGAGCCTAAATCAGCTATTCGTGCTGAGCAGCATGAGGATATTAATCTGATCACACTGCTTGTCGGGGCATCGGCAGACGGTCTCGAAATTCTTACCAAACAAGATGAATGGGTTCCTGTTACCTCCCTGCCTGAGCAGATCGTAGTGAATGTGGGGGATATGCTCCAGAGACTTACAAACAACAAATTACGCAGCACAACCCACCGGGTTGTAAATCCAAAACGCGAATTGTGGCACACCAGCCGGTTTTCTATTCCCTTCTTTCTTCACCCGAAAAGCAGTATGAGCCTGCGTTGCCTCGAAAGTTGCATCGATTCGGCACATCCTAAGGCATATGAAGATGCTACTGCTGGCGAATACCTTGATGAAAGATTGAGAGAGATTGGTTTGAAAAAATAAGTGCTTCCTATAGCTTGAACTTGTTCAGACATATCCCTTTTTTAAAGGCGGTATTAAGCTACAGCCTCACGGCCTTTGGTGGACCCCAGGGGCATATGGGGATGATGCTTAAAACTTTTGTAAAAAAGCGGCCTTATGTTACTGAGGAAGAATTGGTAGAATACAACAGTTTTTGCCAATTACTTCCGGGGGCATCTTCCACCCAAACCGTCACCCTGATTGGTTATAAGCGGGGCGGCGTGAGTCTCGCCGTTCTCACCATGCTTATATGGATATTGCCGGCTGCCACCCTTATGGGTGCCTTATCCTTCCTGGTTACAGGCTCCGACGCAGAAAGAACAAGCCACCTCTTCACCTATATTCCCCCGATGGCTGTAGGGTTCCTGATTTATGCCATTGTGCAGGCCTTTAAAGTATCGGTTACCAATACCATCACATTTGTATTGATGATAGCCACGATGGTGATATGTTTTCTGATGTTTAAAGCGCCCTGGGTTTTCCCCGCATTGATAGTACTGGGTGGAATTGTAACCAATTTCAGCAGTCGCCGTATCCCCGAAAAAGAGAATATCCGGCCCCGCCAGATACGTTGGCGGAATATTCTGTTCTTCCTCGTTATTTTCGGGCTTGCGGGAGCCCTAAGTGAAACCGCCCGCAAGCAGGAATGGGAGAACCGGCGGGTGTTTAATCTTTTTGAAAACTTTTACCGTTTCGGAAGCCTCGTTTTTGGCGGGGGCGATGTGTTGCTACCCATGATGCTTGACCAATACGTGGCTAGACCCCAGGCCCCGAAAGTTCAACAGAAGAATCCAAATGCTATCCGTGTAGGGCAGCAGGAGATTCTCACTGGTTTCGGGATGGTTCGTGCCATTCCCGGTCCCGTATTTTCGGTGGCTTCTTACATGGGCGGACAGATAATGAAAGATGAAGGAAAGGGGATGCAGTTTCTCGGCTGCCTTGTAGGCACCGTTGCCATTTTTTTGCCCAGTGCCCTCCTGGTGCTTTTTTTCTTCCCGGTATGGCAATATCTTAAAAAATATGTGGTGGTGTTCCGTGCTCTCGAGGGAATAAATGCCGTAGTGGTCGGTTTTATGGTTGCAGGAGGATTGTATCTATTGCAGAAGTCGCTTACAGGGCAGCAATGGGGAGTGGTATGGGTGCAACTGGCCGTGATCGCGGGAACATTTCTCCTGTTGAAATACACACGACTTCCTGCGCCATTAATAGTGCTTGGTTGCTTGTTACTCGGTTTTTTTTTCTGAGAAACTCTGCTTATAATATCCGTTCCGTTCTATCTCCTTTGCAACCGAATCTGGCACGAAATACCGTATGGACGCGCCTTTGCGTATTAACTCACGGATATGGGTAGACGAAATTTCCAGCATCGGGGCCTGTAAAATACTGACGGTTCCCCCATGCTTTGCGCTTACCTCGAAGCCCGGCCTTTTGTAGATGATGATGGGGTGATTTTCAAGAATGCTTCCGGGATTCTTCCACTTATCGAAATTTGAGTAGGAATCGCTTCCCATTACAAGATGGAACCTGTGCTGGGGGTATTGCTCCCTCAGGTAAGCCAGCGTATCTGCCGTATAAGATGGTTTTGGCAGATTAAATTCGATATTACTAGCCCTCATTTTCAACTCACCTTCAATAGCTTCCTGCACAAGGAAATATCGGTGATGCTCATTTAAAAGGGAACTCGATTGTTTAAAGGGGTTTTGCGGGGAGATTATGAACCACAATTCCTTAATTGCTGCGTTTTCTAAAACGTGCTGGGCAATGATGAGATGGCCGTGATGAATAGGATTGAATGATCCGAAGTAGAGGCCGATTTCCATCCTGGCAAATTAACACTCTTCTACAAAAACATGTTCGGCCTCGTTCAAACGAAGACTTAATTGATATCCGGCAACGGAAACAGAAATAGGATCCCGAAGGGGCGCAACCTGGTCTACGGTTACTTTTTCACCCGGTACGAAACCCATTTCCATGAGCTTTAGAAATATCTCATCATTGTTGAACTCCTTGATGATAACCGTGGCACCAACCTTTATTTCTGAGAGTTTTTTCATTCGCGCTATTAAGCAAAGGTATCTTAATCCTGATTGTAATTAATTTCGAATGACACTATGGTTGAATTTCACTTTCAGAGCCCTGTTACACTCGCTAACCGGAAACCGCTAAAGCTCTTCCTGCAACAGGCGGCAAAAGAGGAGGGTTTTCACCTGAACTCATTGTCGATCGTTTTTTGCAGCGACCAATATCTTCTAACTATAAACAAAGAATACCTGAAACATCATGATTTTACCGATATCATAACCTTTGATTACTCCGGCGAAAAAGGTTCTATACACGGTGAACTTTACGTGAGCGTAACGAGGGTGAGGGAAAATTCCCGCGCCTTCGGAGTCTCACTTCAATCAGAACTACACCGGGTAATTTTTCATGGGCTGATGCACCTGTGTGGCTATTCGGATAAAACCCCTGGAGAAAAAAAAATAATGAGGGCCAAAGAAGATTACTACCTGTCAAAATACTTCGGACGTTCCACGTGAAACCTTTAAGAGAGGCAGGGCTGGTGTTTCACGTGAAACATAACCCTCGCCATCAATATTTAAGTAATTTTTATATTTAACATTCTCATCAGCTTTTTCAGCCGGTTAATAAAAAACTACCTTTGCCGGCTATGTTTCAGCAGTATGATATTATTGTGGTAGGAGCTGGCCACGCGGGGTGTGAGGCAGCGGCGGCGGCAGCGAATATGGGAAGCCGGGTGCTGCTAATCACTATGAATATGCAGACCATTGCCCAAATGAGTTGTAACCCGGCAATGGGCGGTATTGCGAAAGGGCAGATCGTTAAGGAGATAGACGCCCTTGGGGGATATTCAGGAATTGTAACCGACAAGAGCGCCATTCAATTCAGGATGCTGAACCGTTCGAAAGGTCCGGCTATGTGGAGCCCGAGGACCCAAAATGACAGAATGCTCTTTGCCGCTACCTGGAGGGAAATGCTGGAAAACACGCCGAATGTCGATTTCTACCAGGACATGGTTAAGGAGCTGGTAATAAAAAATGGTCGGGCTTGCGGAGTAGTTACAGGCTTGGGCCACACAATATTATCGAATGCAGTAGTTCTCACCAACGGTACTTTTCTCAATGGTGTAATCCATATCGGGGAGAAACAATTTGGCGGCGGAAGGGTTGCTGAGAAAGCGGCAACAGGTATCACTGAACAACTGACCAGCCTCGGCTTTGAAAGCAGCAGGTTAAAAACAGGAACCCCCCCAAGGGTTGATGGCCGGAGCCTCGACTATTCCCGGATGGAAGAACAGCCCGGGGATACCGAAGTAGGTGGGTTCAGTTATCTCCATAAACCGACATTAAAGCCTGATAATCAGCGCAGTTGCCACATAACATATACTAATGCAACTGTTCACGAGATCCTGAAAACAGGTTTCGATCATAGCCCGATGTACCAGGGAAGAATCCAGGGAACTGGTCCCCGCTATTGCCCCAGTATCGAGGATAAGATAAACCGTTTTGCCGATCGCGACCGCCATCAACTCTTCGTGGAACCAGAGGGATGGAATACCGTGGAGATTTATGTAAACGGTTTTTCTACATCACTTCCTGAAGAAGTTCAATTACGGGCCCTCAAATTGGTGCCAGGCTTTGAGAAATGCAAAATGTTCCGCCCTGGATATGCGATAGAATACGACTATTTTCCACCAACACAGCTAAGCTTCAGTCTCGAGACGAAGAATATCAGCAATTTGTTTTTCGCAGGGCAAATTAATGGTACCACCGGTTACGAGGAAGCTGCCTGCCAGGGTTTGATGGCCGGGATAAACGCCCACCAAAAATGTAGGGAGGAGCAACCGCTCATTCTACAGCGCTCAGAGGCCTACATTGGTGTATTGATAGATGATCTGATCAACAAAGGGACGGATGAACCATATAGAATGTTTACGAGCCGCGCAGAATATCGAACCCTGCTTCGTCAGGATAATGCAGACCTCCGCCTTACCGAACGCTCTTATCTGCTCGGCCTTGCCACGGAAGAGCGGATGGAAAAACTACGAAGAAAACAGGAGGGAGTTGAAAGAGCCAGGTCTTTTATACAAACTACAAGCGTTGAGCCCGCAGCTGTAAACCCGTATTTAGAAAGCGTCTATTCGTCACCGTTAGTGAGCCGTCAAAAATTAGCCCAATTGATATTGAGGCCGGGGGTGGATCTTCGCGGAATATGCCAAAGCCTTTCAGCAGAGGCATTTCCTGCAAAAGAGCTTAACGCCTTTGATACAGAAGTGTTGGAACAGGCTGAAGTGCAGATCAAGTACGAAACCTACATCACAAAGGAAAAAGAGCTGGTGAAAAAAATGACTGAACTGGAAAACAAAACCATACCGTCAGACTTCAACTACGACAGGCTTGTTTCCCTCAGCAACGAGGCTCGTCAGAAATTTAATCGTATTCGTCCGCACACTCTTGGCCAGGCTTCCCGAATATCCGGTGTTAACCCAAGTGATATACAAATTCTTATGGTTTACATGGGTCGCTAAAAAATTATTATCTTTTGGCCATGACCCATTCTTCCAACCTTCAAAAAGAACAAATCTTCAAACAGGCCATTGACAATATAACTTCGTTTATGCGTATCCGTTATGTTGATGATGGTCGCCCCTGGGGCGGGTTCCTGGTGATCGATGAAAGCGACAATGAGGTTTTCATAAGAAGATTTTTTCCTCATCTTGAATCTCAGTTAACCGAAACAAAACTGAAACTTAGTCCTAAAATTTTATTGGTCGCGCCGGGTAGCAGGCTGAGTTGGCAGTACCATCACCGGAGGGCAGAAATTTGGAAAGTGATTGATGGTGAAGTGGCGGTGGTTACCAGCGAAGACGATTCCGAGAAGTTTAACAGGCATCTTCGGGAAGGTGATATCATCGAGCTGAAACAGGGTGAGCGTCATCGCCTCGTGGGTTTAAAAGATTGGGGTATTATCGCCGAAATATGGATGCATACTGACCCGGAAAATCCAAGTGATGAAGAAGATATTGTAAGGGTTCAGGATGACTTCGGGCGTTAAATGTAAAATGAGCGCAGGGAAGAATCCCCGCGCGTTTTTTCAAGCCACGAATCACGAAGAAGCTTTCGAACCAACAAGAAGTAATTCATTCACATGAATTTCTGTGACGTATTTTTTGATCCCTTCTTTGTCGGTGTAATTACGGTTAACAAGCTTTCCTTCAATAACCACTTCGGTTCCTTTTTCTAAAAACTTTTCCGCCACATCTGCCACCTTCCCCCAGGCCACGAGGTTGTGCCATTGAGTGTCAGTGACCTTTTCTCCGCTGGTATTTTTGTAGCTTTCATTTGTGGCCACAGAGAAGCGGGCGAGCTTTTTTCCTGTTTCAGTTTGTTTCACTTCGGGAGCATTGCCAAGATTTCCAATCAGCTGCACCCTGTTTCTTAATGCGTACATGTTATTGTGTTTAAAGATGAAATTATCTGTATCTCTATGATGCAAATAAACCATCGCGGTAAACCCTTAAGCGAATTTTATCCGTTTATATCCGGATGTAAATGGTTGCAATTTTTTTACCTTTTCCGGTTATTGCAGGAAACTATAGCCCAGTTTAATTTAGGTGCACAAAAATTTACCTTATGGAAATTATTATTCATGAAAACAAATCGTGCATAAACTGCGGAAACAAGATCAAGGGAAGAACAGACAAAAAGTTTTGCAATGAAAACTGCAGGAACGGATATAACAATCGCCTGCATGCAGATCGTAATAACCTGATCAGGAACATTAATAACGCCCTGGGCAGAAACCGGCGCATCCTCGCGGAAATTGCAGGTGAACCCGAAAAAGCGTCGAATGTACCGCTTCAAAGATTGATGAGCAGGGGCTATCATCCGCATTTCTTTACTCACAAACTGAAGTGCAAAAAAGGGCGGGAATTTATTTTTTGTTACGACTATGGCTTTCATCGTCAGCAAAATGATCGCTGCATCATTGTGAAACACGTAAGGGGTTTGTGCTGATCAGGATGCAGGAGCCACCTTAACCGTCATTAGTTATCAGCTATCGGATCTTTCGGAAAGTGTTAAGCATTTCTTTACATCAAATAAACCTTAACAAAAATTACTGCATACTTAAAATGCCTTTTGATTCGTTTAGGAGTCTAAATGAGTGGGACAAAACCCTTCACTATGGCAAACGAATCAACACAACAAGAGATCCTGCTCGTAACCGGCAGCGGCTTTGCCCAACGTCCGTATACAGAGAAGGATTCCTCCGAAACATCAAATGGTCAGTCGCAACAGGAAAAGTTCAAGGAGGCCTGTTGGAATGGAATGTTAAAGGAAATGCTTCCGGAAGTGTTTGTGATAAACAACTCGCCCGAAAAAATATTTCTTTGGCAGATGCGTGAATGTAAACATGTGATAGCGCTGGAAATGGCATCAGGACCTTGTGATATTGATCTCAATGCATCAATTGATCCCTATTGTTTTTATGATTTTCTTCCTAATAATTAATAGTTCATTTCAGATAATTAAAGAGAAAAAGTCGCTTTGCAAATATTAGTATTGCGCAACAACATTTGCTGATATGCTCCCTCTGAAATGGGGAGCTTTTTTGTGTCCGTGATCAGCATCCTTGATCAGTGATTTGAGTTTTGGGAAAACCTATTTCGGTGCCGGGAGCCCCTTTTCTTTTCTTTACATCTTCAACGAAGTTTTGATGTATTTTACTTTCAACTTTTAAAACATAAAGACAATGGAAAAGACCACAAGGCCTTTAGAAAGGGAGCATGCCGGTAAGAAGGGATTCTTTGATGTATTTTCTGCGAAAGTTACAAGGGCTGTGGGTAGCACTGCCGCATTTACCACAGCATTTCTTGTAGTGCTCGTGTGGGCAGTATCCGGGCCCGTGTTCGGCTTTTCGGAAACCTGGCAGCTCGTTATCAATACGGGTACAACGATCGTTACCTTTCTGATGGTGTTTCTCATTCAGAAGTCGCAGAATAAAGACTCACTTGCCATCCAGTTGAAGTTGAATGAATTGATCGCTTCTCACGAGTATGCAAGCAACCGCTTAATAAACATTGAGGATATCACAGAAGAGGAGCTCAGAACCATTCGGCGGTTTTATGAAAAACTGAGTCAGTATGCGCAGAATGAAACCTCTCTACATGAAACTCATTCCTTAGATGAGGCCGAAGATCTGCACTTTTACAAGGCGGGAAAACACAAAGACCGCAGATCGCCGAAAAGGCAGAACCCAAATAAGTAAAAAAGACATGATTGTGTCTCTGTAAATAAAAATAATCCTATTTTTGCTGCCCATGTAAATAACCTGGTTCTGGTGCGGTAGCTCAGTCGGTAGAGCAAAGGACTGAAAATCCTTGTGTCGCCGGTTCGATCCCGGCCCACACCACAAAAGTCTGTAGCGAGAGTTGCAGGCTTTTTTAATTTTATGTGGTTTGTGTACATTTTATATTCTTCGGGTTGTAAGAGAACCTATACAGGTTTAACCGGAAACGTAGCCCGTCGTTTGTCAGAACACAATCAAGGTAAGATGGGTGGATATACGCAACGTTGTCGCCCCTGGGTGTTGATGCACGTGGAGGTTTTTGACGTTAAACCGGAGGCTGTAAAACGCGAGCAATACTTTAAGACTGGCCGCGGCAGAGAAGAGAAGCAAAAGTTGCTGGAGGTTTTTTTATCAGCGGGTTAAGCTTCCGATTGAATCCAACAATTTAATGGTGCGGTATCCGCCATTGGCGGAAAAGGACTGAAAATCCTGGAGCTTGTGCGCGCGGCGCATCGCCGGTGAAACTTGTCCGCAGCAGGCGGATCCCGGCCCACACCACTTGAAGAGCCCTCAGGGCTCTTTTTGTTTTGGGTACACCCGAATTCTATATTAATGATTTCCGGCCAATATAGGGGAAGGTTCCGGCCATACCTGTAAAGGGTTACAGAAAGGTCTGAAATTTTTTTCAGAGGGCCACCAAATTCTACCGAAGCTCAAAGATGAAACTAAAGCCAGGCAGATTAAACAGCCTCACGGCTAACAACATCTACTTAAAACTGGTGAAATATTCAATCGTTTCATTAAATACCTTTTCTGGTAAGTTGATCTTTTGTAAAATTATTGCGCGCTGCTCCGGCGGCATTTTGTAAAAAAAGGAAGAAAGGTTCCTTGCCTCGTATCCCGGAGCATCCTTGATGTGATCGTGAATAGCAACTATATCATCAACCGAAAAAATAGATTGAGTGGGCGCTTTATAACCAGTGTATTTGTGGTTTCTAAATTTATTACCCATCCTTAACACAAAGTATCTTGCAGCGCTGCTGTCAGACAATAAGGTTACCATCGCTATCTCCCTGGCTTTCGTGAAGTCCTTCTTTTTTAACGCTTCTTCAAACAAAGGTTGGAAGGGTGGAGCTTCATTGTAGCCAACAGCCATGCCAACAAACTTATCTTCTGCAAGCACCATCTGTGGCATTTCGGTATACAGGGTTTGGAGATATCCCAGCAATTGTTTTCTTTCCTTAATTGAATATTGAAAACGCGCTTTGTGCGCATACAGCGCAGGAAAAGCCCTGGCCATTAAAATCACCTGGCGCTTTTCGGGAAATCGCTGCTCAATGCGATCCATCGCTGTAAGTGCTGATAATGGTGCATACCGGAAATCCATTACATAGTCCATCAATTGTTCAAAAGTACCCGCGGAAACTTCCTTCTGAAAAACTGAAAAAGCAGTTCCTGCATTCAATATATTTTGGTTGGGTTGAAACACAACCTCGTATCCTTTGTTGGTGTTAACTACTTTATATAAAGATCGGGAGAGGAACAATGCCTCGGTTTCATTCAAACCTTCTTCCATGAATCTCATTCCGAAAGGTTTTGCCATATCCCAATGTTTGAGGCCAGCAATATCTTCCGAGTCCATCCCGTATTTCGCAGCAATTTGTTCATAATAACCCTGAGGAGCTGATTTTTTTATCTCTTCTTCTTTTTTCTGCGGATCAACCGATCTCGCTGCATTCTTTCTCCGAAGCGAAAAGTATTCTTCTAATGTCATTGGATCGGTCACATTGGTTTTCGTAACCGTTGAATTGGTAGAAGCAGAAGAACTTACCGGGCGGCTTGCCCTCCACTGCGCTTCCCTGATGGCCATTTCGTTAGGCTTGTGGTAGGCATCACCGTATTGGCTGAAGGCAGAATTGCTGGCAAAAGCAAATTGCAGAAATAAAAATGTTTTCCTCATGGTCGCAAAAAATTTAGCCAAAATAAGAAAAGAAATCTTTCGAATATATACCGTGCAGAGGGTAGTGCACATTGGAGATTTATTAATGCCATGAAAAATGTAAATTCACGAACGGTGCAAAACGATGAAGTGTCCTCGCCTGAAATAGCGTGCGGGATTTTTTTCAAATAATTTGTACGTCATCATTCCTTCTTTGTGATGTGCAGTCCCGCTTTCCGCTGTATCCCCGATGCATGCATCGGGGGATGCCGCTTCAATCGGGCGTAGGTTTCATGTTCCACGTTTTCGCAACAAAAAGGGTTTAAAATTTTCAACACATCACTCTTATCAAAACAGCATGTCTAAAAAGAAAAACCATCGTCATAACAAACACAAAGAGTATTTAAAGTATAGTGGTGCTGCTATGATAACCTCGCTTTGTGAAAGCTGCAGGAAGCTTGGATATTGCAGGGAAGGCCGAATAAACCTCTTGATGGAGAAGCCCATTGAACCACGATGGGAAAAGGCGTTGACGCGGCCGGTTAATTTCAACCTGAAATACTACTGTGCAAAAATTCCCTTGCGTGTGCCCGAAGGAACCACATTGAATGAATTCGGAAGAAAGCATCTCCAAATCGCATACGATGCCTTCCACCAGGATGATTTTGAAACCGCACTTCTTAATTACAAATGCATAGATCATGGCGGAGCATATAATAACCAGCCTGATTATTTCTTAGCCCTTACCTTCTTTTTGCTCGGAAACTATGAAAACGCTGTGGCGCATATGCAGGCCTGCATAGATAATACGTATTTTGCCACGGAAGATTTCACTCCCTTTTTGGAAGAATGTGAAAGAAGATTCAGGGTGCAAACCCAGGTTAAAACCTCAGCCTGTCAAACGATGGCCAAGGCATGCAAACCAGGGTTAATTACCGTACTCACATAAAAATTTGATGCGCATTAATTTTAATTGCTCCCAGTTGAAATTACTTTCGGAAAGTTCTTCCTGCGCAACCTGCAGGCTGGATGTTTGGCAACCTTTAAAGTAATCTATGATCTCTTCCTGCTCATATTCATCCACCATTTCCTCAATAGCATAATTTAAATTAAGTTTGGTGCCGCTTGCTACAATGGTTTCCATTTCTTCAAGCAATTCATCTATCCTGAGCTCTTTGGTTTTTGCGATCGTTTCGAGAGGAATTTTTTTATCTACATTTTGGATGATGAAGATCTTATTGTTCTTTCTGTTTGCCACGCTTTTCATCACGAAGTCGTCAGGGCGCACAATATCATTTTCTTCCACATAAGCCTTTATCATTTCGAGAAATGGCTTTCCGTACCGCAGCGCTTTGCCCTTGCTTACACCGGAGATTTTCTCCAGCTCAGCCATCGTTGTAGGATACATCGTTGCCATATCCTCAAGAGAGCTCTCAAGAAATATCACGAAAGGCGGTAGTTTTTTCTCTGATGATACTTTCTTACGAAGCGCTTTCAGGTCTTCCAGCAATTTTTCATCAGCAGCACCAACTGCCGCTTCAGCGGCCATCGTTTCTTCATCATCTGCATCAGCGCCTTCAAACAAATTGTTCAGTACTATCTTAAAGGAAGCCGGCTTCTTTATAAAGGATTCACTTTTTTTAGTGAACTTCAAAACACCATATTCCTGTATGTCTTTTTCAAGCAACCCGTGTAACAGCATTTGCCTGATAAGGCTGCTCCAAAAATGAACTTCCTGGTCATTTCCTGAACCGAAAACATCAAGGGCATCATGCCTGTACATCTGCACCTGCGGCGTTACCTTGCCGGTAAGGATATGAATTAAATATTCAATAGTGAATTGTTCCCCCAGGGCACGGATCGTTTTTAAAACGGTTACCGCTTCATTCTTTGCTTCAATTTTTTCCTTCGGGTGAAGACAGTTATCACAATGCCCACAACTTTTCTTATCATCGAAATCTTCTCCAAAATAATAGAGCAATGTTTTTCTTCTGCACACACTGCTTTCTGCATAGGAAACTGTTTCATTTATCAGCTGGGCCCCCACCTCCCTTTCGCTCAGTGGCTTGTCTTTCATAAAATGCTCCAGCTTGGCCACATCTTTATGAGAATAATAAAGAATGCACTTTCCTTCCAAACCATCACGGCCCGCTCTCCCGGTTTCCTGGTAATAATTCTCTATTGATTTGGGAATGTTATAATGAATCACAAACCGCACGTCGGGCTTATCTATTCCCATTCCAAAAGCAATGGTGGCAACGATCACCTGCACGTCTTCATTCAGAAATTCGTCCTGCCGCTTAGCCCGGAGCTTTGCATCAAGCCCAGCATGATAAGCGACAGATTTTATTCCATTGGCAACGAGCATGGAAGCAAGTTCTTCCGTCGTTTTGCGGTTAAGGGTATAAATGATCCCGCTTTTATTTTTATGGGACTGTATAAAACGAACGATGCTCTTATTTGTATCATCAAGTTTTATTTTAGGCAACACTTCATAATGAAGGTTTGGCCTGTTAAAAGAAGAGATAAATATCTCGGGATCCCGCAGACTAAGATTCTTAACGATATCACTTTGAACTTTTGGGGTAGCCGTAGCCGTTAGTGCGATTATCGGTGCGTTGCCATTGATGCTTTCCATCATTTCCTTCAGCCTTCTGTATTCAGGCCGGAAATCGTGCCCCCATTCTGATATACAATGAGCTTCATCCACAGCAAAGAAGGAAATTTCGAGAGAACGGAAAAATTCGATATTATCTTCCCTGTTAAGGGTTTCCGGGGCCACGTACAGCATCTTTGTGTGGCCTGAGGAGAGGTCGCTCCTCACTATTTTTTGCTGCCCCTTGTTCAAACTGCTGTTTAAAAAATGCGCCACATGATCTTTACTGCTGTAACTTCTTACCAGGTCAACCTGGTTCTTCATTAAGGCAATTAGCGGGGAAACGATAATAGCCACCCCGGGGAGTATCATCGCGGGCAATTGGTAGCAAAGACTTTTTCCTCCGCCCGTTGGCATGATCACAAATGTATCCCGGCCATTAAGCAAGTTATTGATGACGGCTTCCTGCGGCCCTTTGAATTTTGTGAATCCAAAATATTGTTCAAGTGGTGTAAGAAGGTCGCGACCTGCGGAGGATAGTTTAGGTTGGTTTTTTTTATTGGAAGTTTTGGTAACAGGCATAAAGGTTTTTTTCTGTGGCAAACCGGTCAACGATTTAGTGGTAAGCCCTGTTTTTCAAGGGCAGCGAAGTTAACCATAAACCACGGTTTAACATATTTGAAACTGAATTTTAAATTCTTATTAAGATAATCATTTTTCAGGGTATTCTTCTGTTCATATTCACTGTTGAAATTCAGCACCTTTGATTAATTCCTTCAATTAAATTAGCTTGCAAACCACATGAACAAAGACAGCATACTGCCCACCGCCCTCCGAGCGATAAGCCTGCAGGCAGAATCTGTCAAGGCTTTGGAAAAATCAATAGACAAAGATTTTGCTGCTGCGGTAGAGCGCATAGCAATGTGCAAGGGTAGGCTTGTGATAAGCGGTATCGGTAAGTCCGCCATCATAGCGCAAAAGATCGTGGCCACGATGAACAGTACCGGCACGCCGGCTTTGTTTATGCATGCTGCAGATGCCATCCACGGCGATCTTGGCATGATCCAGCAGGAAGATATTGTGCTGATAATCAGCAAAAGTGGTGACAGTCCGGAGATAAAGGTATTAGTGCCGCTTGTGAAGAACTTTGGAAATTTCCTCATCGGTATGGTGGGAAATATGAATTCCTACCTCGCCCAGCATGCACACCTGGTGCTTAATACCACAGTAACTCAGGAGGCCTGCCCTAATAATCTTGCCCCAACCACCAGTACAACCGCCCAAATGGTAATGGGAGACGCTCTGGCAATTTGCCTGATGGAGCTAAAGGGTTTCAACAGCGACCACTTTGCAAAATTTCACCCTGGCGGAACCCTGGGCAAGAAGCTTTACATCCGGGTTTCAGATATTGCCGGCGCACAAAAACCGGTGGTGGATCTAAACGCATCGATAAGGGAGGTGATCGTGGAGATAACACGCAATCGTCTTGGGGCGGTTGCCGTGCAAAACGAAAGTGGTAAAGTAACCGGGATCATTACCGATGGCGATCTGCGTCGGATGCTGGAAACAGGCGCTTCCGTGAATGAACTTAAGGCAGGTGATATAATGACCACCAATCCGAAAACGGTCGCGATCGACGACCTTGCCGTAACTGCGCTCGAGTTAATGCGATCGCACAATATTAACCAGCTTTTGGTGTTAAGAGATGGAGTATACACGGGCGTGTTACATTTGCAGGACCTTGTGAGAGAAGGCATCATTTAAATAAGAATCAACAGAGGATGAATAAAAATCATTACGTGGCCATTATGGCGGGAGGCATTGGAAGCCGGTTCTGGCCCATGAGCCGAACAGATTTTCCAAAACAGTTTCTTGATATTCTTAACACAGGTCAAACACTGATCCAGTCTACGTATAATCGCTTCGCTCAGTTCATTCCGAAAGAAAATATTTATGTTGTTACTTCAGCTTCATATAAAGACATTGTAAAAAAACAGCTACCTGAACTCGACCAGGAAAATATTCTTCTCGAACCGTCGAGAAAGAATACAGCACCATGTATAGCCTACATCTCCTACAAGCTTCATGAGCTGAACCCTAATGCCAACCTGATCTGCGCACCGGCTGATCATCTTATCACCGACAACGACAATTTCAAGAATATTTGTAAAGACGCCCTGTATTTTACTTCACATATAAAGGCATTGATCACCCTTGGAATAAAGCCGACCAATCCCAATACCGGCTATGGCTACATCCAGTTCGAGCAATTTGCCGTAGGTGAGAATGTTTACAAGGTGAAAACCTTTACCGAGAAACCAGATAAGGATCTTGCAAAAGCTTTTGTTTCAAGCGGGGATTTTTTATGGAACGCGGGCATATTTGTTTGGGAAGTAAAAAATATTATCAAGGCTTTTGAAAAGTTCCTCCCTGAAATGCATGAAGTATTTGATGCGGAGAAATCAAAATTCAATTCAAAGAAAGAAGCAGCGGCCATAGAAAGGATATACCCGCAGTGTATAAATATCTCGATCGATTACGGGATTATGGAAAAGGCCGACAATGTTTTTGTGATACCCGCATCCTTCGGATGGAGCGATCTTGGTACCTGGAAGAGCGCTTATGAAACCATTGAAAAAGATTACCTCGGCAACGCAGTGGCGGGAAATAACGTGATGGTGATAGACGCTACCAACAATATGATTCACGCAGATAATAAAAAACTTGTTGTGCTGCAAGGTCTGGATGAATTTGTGGTAGTTGATACAAAAGATGTGTTGCTCATCTGCAAAAAAGAAAAGGAGCAGGAAATAAAGGAATACGTTGCAGAGATAAAAAGAAACAAGGGCGATAAATATCTATAGTACCGGCCATTATCTCACCGTGGGTAAGCACAATTCATAAACATCATTTCACTGTTGAATACCGGTGTCCGTCCCGAATTTTACAACGCATAGCTCAGCATAAAATGATCTCACTTAAATCAAAGCTTCCCAATTCCGGCACAACGATCTTCACGGTGATGAGCGCACTTGCCTCAAAACACAATGCGGTTAACCTCGGCCAGGGCTTCCCCGACTTTCCGATGGATGAGGAACTTATCGGCCTTGTGAACAATGCAATGCTTAAGGGTGGAAATCAGTATGTGCATATGAATGGCTTACCTTCCTTACGGCAAGGGATAGCCGAAAAGGTAAAGGCTCTTTATCATAATGATATCAATGCAGATACTAACATTACTATCACGCCCGGCGCTACCTATGCGATCTATACTGCACTCACCGCCATTTTGCAACCGGGAGATGAGGTAATTTACTTTGAACCCGCGTACGACAGCTATCTTCCTAACATCATTACCAATGGCGGAGTGCCGGTTCCCATTAAGCTAAGCCTTCCGAATTACTCGATCAACTGGGAGGTTGTGAAAGAAAAATTAAACAGCAGAACCAGGGCGGTCATCATCAACACTCCGCACAATCCAACTGGTGCTTTACTTTCTCATGAGGATATGCTCATCTTGCAGTCTCTTTTGCGAGACACTAATGTGCTGGTGATAAGCGATGAGGTTTATGAACATCTTGTGTTCGACAATAAGAAACACTTTTCTATATTGGCCTATCCTGAACTATTTGAAAGAGCTGTCGCAACATATTCTTTTGGAAAGGTGTACCACTGCACCGGTTGGAAATTAGGATACGCAATTGCCCCGACCCATATCATGAAGGAATTCAGGAAAATTCACCAGTTTAACTGTTTTACATGTAACAGTCCCTCACAGTTCGGGCTTTCAGATTATATCAGTAATTCAGAAAAGTATCTGTCCCTCGGTGAATTTCTCCAGGCAAAACGCGATTATTTCAGAACATTGATGGCCAGTACTCCCCTGCAACCGATTCCTTCTTATGGAAGTTATTTCCAATTGTATTCTTATAAGGGATTAAGTGATGAACCGGAGAGCGTTTATGCGCAAACGTTAGTTGAACATGCCGGCGTTGCTACTATACCGGTTTCAGCTTTCTATCACGATTCGGAAGATAACAAGGTGTTGCGATTTTGTTTTGCCAAATCGGAACGGACGTTGGAGGATGCGGTGGAACGGCTTGCCAGGTTCTATAAAAGGTAGGTGTTTTAGATGAAGAAAACCGCGTATCGCAAATGCCTGAATGCTTCCTTAAGTTTGCGTTTCTGTTCCGCAATTTTTTAGCATGGAATACATACAAAGGAGTGGCCAACCTGGAAGCAATTTCCCCGAGTGCTTTATAGTTAAGACTGTCCGTTAATTTATGAATATATATTCCATCTTTATGCGCGGTTTTAATGCTATCGGTTTATCATTTTTCTTTTTCATACCAGTTTATTCATTTGCGCAACCAGCCGCGCGTTCACAGGGTCAGGTTCCCGAACTGGTTCCGCATAAGGTATCTCTGCCCTCAGATACTTTTGATCTGCTTATTCCGCATGGCTTTGGTGTGAGTGTGGCCGCCGTGCCAGGGTCGCGTATACGCTTTCTTGCGAAGGCGCCGGATGGAAGATTATTTGTAACGGATATGCGTGATCTTTCTGATAACAGGAAAGGAAGAGTTTTACTTTTGGACAGATGGAATGAAACCTTTCGTCGCTTTGATACAGTTATCCCCTACCTCGAAAATCTTCGCAATCCCAACCAGGTTGCATTTTACATGAATTACATATACGTGGCAGAAACACATCGCCTGATGCGCTATAGATACGATTCAGGAAATCGGCCTGCCGACAGGGGCCAGGAGATAGCAACCTTTCCCGATTATGGACTGAGTTATAAATACGGCGGATGGCACCTTACGCGTAGCATAGCTTTTCACAAGGGAAAACTTTACGTGAGCGTGGGTAGCAGTTGCAATGCATGCGTGGAAAAAGAAGAGATGAGGGCAGCGGTATTGGAAATGAACCCAGATGGAAGCGACTTGCGAATTTTCGCACGCGGGCTCCGGAATGCTGTTGGAATTAAATGGCTGGGCTCGAAACTGTATGCAACAGAAATGGGCAGAGACCTCATCGGACCTGACAAGCCTGAAGATCTTTTTGTAGAAGTGAGTGACGGGAAATATTACGGATGGCCCTTTTATTATCACTACCGGCAACGTATATACGAAGATGAGCAGTTCCGGGATTCAGTTCGCGCACCCTGGGTGAAGCTTCCGCAAAAAGCAATAACCGGTTTTAAAGCTCACAGCGCTCCCCTGGGCTTCGATCTGTTTTGGAACTTTAATGAGCCTGTACTGAGGAACAAGGTACTTGTATGTCTTCATGGTTCCACAAGCATCTGGCGGCAGCGAGGTTACGAAATCGTTATGCTGGAAAGAAATGGGAAATACACTCCGGTGGTGTCAGGATTTTTAACCGGGAAAACCGAGGCAGAGCGACATGGGCGACCTTGTGATATATTAATGAATGATGCGAATTCCTTTTTCTTTACTGACGATCACAAGGGCGTGTTGTATTATATGTATGTGAACAGGTAAAGGCCAAAGAAAAGCAGAAGGCGGTAAGACGATTAATTACAAATAAATAAGCCGGAATTAAGCACCGAATTGCCTGAGGTGATGGTCAAGGTGTTTGAACATACTTTGTCCCCATTGCGAAGTTGTGAAGTGGCCGAATATGGGATGAGGATATTTGCTGATGCCATCTGGTCCGGCCTTATGGAATTGATCGACCAATGAAATGAGCCTTCGTTTTTCAGTTTCGAAATCTCTTTCATCTATTATTTTAAAATTCGGGGCAGTCGGAAGATTTTGTTTCCAGGGAGTGTCATCATACAATTGCTTTTTAAAAAGCGGGCCGATGAGGCGCATCAAAAAATTTCCTTTCAGTTTTTTATCTGAAAGCGGAACGCCGAAAGCAACTGAGCAATGTGCAAGCATTTGGGAAACATTCATCTTGCCCCACAAGGCTGTACTTGATGAGGAGAGCGATCCGATTCTTTTTAAGATTGATTCATAGACAGGTTTATCGAATAAATTTTGCATCCGGGCTGGTTTTATATTTTTAGTCAGGGTTTATATTTTTGGAGGTATTTCCTTGCGTTATCAAGGTCTTCGGGCACATCTATTTTTACCATTTCAGAATTTGTGGTCACCATTTTCAAGGCAATGCCATGTTCAAGATAACGCAGGCATTCTATCTTTTCTCTGGATTCCAGCGGTGTTACCGGCCATTTTGTGAACTGTAAAAGTATTTCTTTGCGAAATGCATATACGCCGATATGTTCCATGTATTCTATCGGCCCAAGTTCATCGCGATGGTAAGGTATCGGGCTGCGGCTGAAAAGCAGGGAATTATTGTTTTCATCAACCACCACCTTTACTATGTTCGGATTGTTAGCTTTTTCGTGGTCATGAAAGGGCTTCATCAGAGAAGCAACATTCACTGTTGAATCTTCGAATACATCAAGTAATTTTTTGAGGGGCTCCCTGCTCACGAAAGGTTCATCGCCCTGTACATTCAGCACAATATCGGCATCAATATTCTCAACGGCTTCAGCTATTCTGTCGCTGCCGCTTTCATGTGTGCGTAAACTTTTTATCGCTTTACCTCCGTGCAGTGTGATTTCATTATAAATCACATCGCTGTCTGTTACCACGTACACTTCATCAAACAAATTTGTAGAAAGAGTGTTGTGGTATGTATGCATGATAACCGTTCTGTCACCAAGTTGTTGCATAAGTTTGAACGGGAATCTCGTTGCTGCATAGCGGGCGGGGATCATCGCAATTTTCTTCATAATATTATTTTTGCGATAGTTCAGCGGGAGGGGTAGCTGCACAAAAGCCACAGGCTTCACACTCATAAATTGTATCAGGAGCTATGGCGTAGTTTGAAAACAGCCAGGTGAGCATAGCTACCACTTTATTTGAACCCGACTGGCTCTTAGCAGGAAGAAATCCTCCGGAGCCGCACTGAGGGCATATTGCTTCTGCAGATTCCTGGGTTTCAAACTCGCTGACGAGTTCTAAAGCTGCTGCAGCGTCAGGTTTCGCCACCACAACCTTTATGAAACCGATCGCATTGCCAAAGAAGGGTGTGAGTGTCATGGTATTTTCATCATAAAGAAAGGCCCTGATGCCATTTTGCTCCAACCTCGCCAATAAAATGTTGGCACTGAAATAATTATCGAATGATTTGATGGTTACGGTTTCCAGGTGGCGGCTATTTAAGTTGCGAAGGTCTCGAAATTTTCAATAGTAAAATTTTTCATTCATCAGGCCTAATAGCCGTCCATCAATTTGTCCCTGCAATCCGTTGTTCTGTTGAAGCGCTTGACAGACGGGCCTTCCAGCGCAAAAGCATGGCCAATTACCATTAAATAACCAGTACTATGTTTTGTATAGTACTAAAAGTTGCTGTATGTTTGCACTATCAAAACAAAACAACTAAAAAAATAATCATGAAAACGGAAAACAAACAACTGCTCGCCCTTCTTACTAAAGGAGAAATAATGAAACTATCCGAAACTGTTCGCGAAACAGTGGATCAGAAAATCGAGAAAATCTTCAGCGCGGCTGAATTGTGGAACATCCAGAGAAACCGAAGGACCCGCTCACGTAGGTATGCGTAAAGGTTGGTCCGCTGTTCAACGGACCGATCTGCAGCCGCAAGCCGTATCCTCTGGTTACAAATTCATTTCGCGGTTACGGCGATTTTGACTCCGGGCTTCCCCACCCTTTCTGCCTGCCTCGCGGGCTTCCTGGGAGTCGAATTCGTGGGCATGGCCTGACATATGAGCGGCCTTGCCACCCTTGGAAGAGATTTCCCGCTGACGAGCGGCATCCATAGATGCAAAGCCTCTTCTGGATTTTCCTGATGAAGGCTGGTTTAATTGTTCTGGCATTGCTGAAATGTTTGAGTGAATTATACCTCAAACGCAGTAAAAATAGTGCCAGTGGGAACGGGTTGATTATGAATACCGGGCATTAAATATGTAGAGAAACTTCTATAAATAGGGAAAGATTCTCAACCATTATTAATTATTAAGCATCAGTGGCATAACCAACATCAGCAGGTTCTCACCTTCGCCCTGTTCCGTAGGTTTGATAATGCCCGCCTTGGTAGCGGTGCTCAATTCCATAACTACTTCTGCAGTTTCGGCACCGCTCAGCATTTCTATCAGGAACTTTGCATTGAACGCGATTTGCATATCCTCGCCATCATACTGGCAACTCATGCTTTCATTTCCTTCGAAGCTAAAATCTACATCCTGGGCGGCAAGTTGAAGCTTGCTTCCACTTATGGTTAATGCCACCTGGTTGGTGCTCTTATTACTGAAAATACTCACCCGGCGCAGCGCATTTTGAAACTCGGTTCTGTTTACAACAAGTTTATATGGATTATCTGTGGGAATAACAACTTTGTAATCCGGAAACCTCGCATCAATAAGCCGGCACACGAGTTCAGTGCCGCCATGTTTTACAAAAAGGTGATTGCTGTTATAAGAAAGTGTGAGCTCATCATCATTGTCTGGCAAGGCTGTTTTCAGCAGTGAAAGTGGCTTGCGGGGAACAATAAAAGAATCTGTTTTCGGGCATGACACATCTGTTCTTGTATAACGGACAAGCCTATGCGCATCTGTTGCTACAAATGACATGCTCTTCTTATCCAGTTCAAAATAAACACCTGTCATTGCAGGACGAAGATCATCGTTGCTAACGGCAAATACTGACTTATTGATAGCGGTCACCAATGCTGTTGAGCTCATTGAAAATTCATTCGCATCATCTGCTGTAGGCTCTTTCGGAAAATTGTCAGGATTTTCTCCCATCACCTTATACTTACCATTGCTGCTGGTTATCTCTACGCTGAAGTTCTTATCAACATTAAATGCCAGCGGCTGTTCAGGGATGTTCTTCAATGAGTCCATAAGAATTTTTGCCGGAATGCATACACGGCCTGAGTCTTTGGCCTCAATGTCCATATGTATTTTCATAACCGTTTCGAGGTCTGTAGCAACCACGGTAAGTCTGCCCTTTTCAATTTCAAAAAGAAAATCTTCCAGTATTGGCAAAACCGTATTTGCATTGATCACACCGCTGATCTGCTGCAATTGTTTCAATAAGGCCGAAGAGGAAACGATAAACTTCATATGGATTTTTTAGATTTTCAAAGATAAGTACTGCTATTATTTAACTCCTTAAATTTTTGCCCGTATATTATTCACTCTTTTTGAAGATAAAAACAACCTTATAGGCGTGGCATTTGCAGCCACACAATGAATTAAATTTGAAAGGTCGACCAAAATAAGTAATGGGTATATTGAAAAATCTGTTTAGATGGGCACCGGGGCCGCAACCTGAACGCATTGCGCTGCAAATGGGCAGGTATAGCGACAACAATAAATCAGTTTCTAAAACCCGGGACTGGGAAGATGCAGAATTTTTTTTTAAAGAAGGTAAATACCTTGAAAGCCTCGAATCTTTTTTCAAATACCTCAAAGATGATAATGTAAACAATGTAATATTCATCAAAGAAGGAAAAGGCTTCCGTTTTGAAATTTACCAGGGATCAAAGGTGATCCGGGGCACGGGCAACAGTAAAACGATACAGGCGCGTGTAGTGCTTGCCAGGATGCCTGTTGTTTCTGTTCCGGTGATGCGAAGGCTTCTCGAACAGAATTTCCATTTGTATTATAGCAGATATTCTCTTAACAAGGATAAGCTTTTCATGCAGCTGGAGTCAGACATGAGCTGCGCCAACCCGAATAAAATGTATTACGCTCTTAAGGAGCTGGCCGTGGTAGCCGACAAGCAGGATGACTTATTGGTGCAGGATTTTCATTCTGTTGAACGGATAGATAGTGACCATATCGAAAACCTTTCTTCAAGTGAAAAGGAGATGAAATACCGCTTTTTTAAAACCTGGCTAGAAGAGGCTTTGGAGGCGGTTAAAAGGCTCGATGACGAAAAGTATGCGGGTGGAATCTCCTACATCCTTCTGGCCGTTATTTTCAGGATAGATTTTTTAATTACTCCCGAAGGCCGCCTTATGAATGAGATGGAAAAAGCCCAGGCGATTTATTTTAAAAAGGATGGGGCGAGTGCCATCGAAAAGAACCGTGGAATGATCAAGGCGCTGGAAAAGATTCTGGCAATTCCGAAAGACGAAGTATTCAGATATTTTTTCAGAAGCACTTCCTGCTTTTCAATCAGGCAGCCTAAGAGCCATTCAACGGTTATCGATTCAATTCGCGGATCTGAAAAAAGCATGAAGTGGTATAAGGATAACAATCATCCCGAAATTGCCTCACAAATTGTAGAGTATGCTTTAACCTATCCGCAGTACACCTACAGCCTCCCACGGCCCCTTACGGAAATGATACAAATTTTCATGGAAGTGAACTATCCTGAGTTCTTTCTTTCTAACGGTTACGCATATACGCTTTATGATCCGGCCTCGAAAAGATTTCAGATCGGTGAGTTGGAAGGCGAAATGGGCCGGATAGTAAAACGCTGGCGCGGTAAATATCCTTCGCTCAATTTCCCAAAGGAAAAGATCGATTATACTGACAGGCTTAATTTCAACATAAGCTTTATTGCCATGATCGCTGAAATAAATTTTGATAATAAGTTGTAGAGATGCTGATACAGGAGATCATAGAAAAATACAGGAAGGCTATCATTCAAATTTCCTCTCCTTCGGGCAATGGCACAGGTTTTTATCTGAAAGAGTTTCGCCTTATCATCACCAACCAGCATGTTGTGGGCCGCTCCTCCGAGGTGACAATTAAGGGGCTCACTTTTCCTAAAACCTTCAGCAGGGTTTGGTATTCTGATGAGAAACATGACCTGGCTTTTATAGAGCCACCGGCCGGAACCGAGCTCACAGACGTTTCTCTCGGAAATTATGAAACTCTTAAAGATGGAGATGAAGTGCTGGCGATAGGGCATCCTTTCGGCCTGAATTATACAGCCACGCAAGGTGTTATCAGCAAGGTAGACAGGATCAGGAATGGATTAAAATACATCCAGATCGATGCAGCAATAAACCCTGGCAACAGCGGCGGCCCCCTTGTAAATTCTTCCGGGGATATTATTGGTGTTAATTCCTTTATCATTCGGGGCGGAGACAACCTTGGCTTTGCGCTGCCCGTGAGTTATCTGAGGATTGCATTGGAATTATATAAACCGCATTACGGAAAAGTGAGCACCCGTTGTAAAGCATGCGACTTCCTGATCACCTCTTCCAATA
>JAEZDA010000064.1 GCA_023433345.1 Bacteroidota bacterium
GCTCACCTTAGCGCCCCATCCAAAGCCAATGCCGTAAAAGATCATCACTGCTAAAAGCGTTTGCGCGATGTAGTTAGTAAGAGCCATTCGCCCCGGGGCAATGAAAATATTCAGCCGGCGGCGGCTACGTTCATTCCTGTACCAAATACAAACCGTAGCCGTATATGCAAGGCTGAGCGGAACAACGCTCAAAGCGTAGGCGAGCGTGTCAAGCAACCCGCCAGCCTGCGGAAGCCGCCACGCATCATTCCGAAAAACCACCATGAGCACCGAAGCCGGAATTCCTATCAGGTATCCGTAATTCCTAACGCGTATTAATAAAAGTAAATTTTCTTCAAGCCGGCGATAGATCGCATTTCTTCCTGCATACAAACCGAGGAGAAACATACCAAGCACCTTTGGTAATCTGTTTCCATCCAACAAATAGCCCCAGCGAAAATAAAAAGATGAATGATTGTACTTCAAAACATCCACATACTCTGAATGGGTGGGCATCCATTGAAAGAAATTTTGCTGAGTGATCCCATAACCGTTTGCAACCGCCTCTCCTGCATCGTAAACTGCGTTTGATAAGTTCAGCCTTCCTGATGAAAGCACCTTTACAAGATCGAAAAGCAAGGGTGAAAAGATCAGGATCAACCAGCATATCAATAGCGTACGATCAGAACGATTTCTAAAGAATGGGAGAAGAAAACCCAGCACAGCATAAAGCATCAATATATCCCCTTCCCACAACAATAAAAGATGCATCAGGCCGAATATCATCAGTATAAAGAGCCTGCGTAAAAAGATGCGTGTACCAGTTACGCTTTTACCTTCCTTTTTACCGCGCTCAAGAAATATTGAGAACCCGATGCCGAACAAAAGAGAGAACATGCTGTAAAACTTTCCTTCAATGAACATGTCGTGAAAAACTTCGATATGGTGATCAAAGGCATTGCCTGGCAGTTGTGCTTTTACAGATTCAGGCTGGAAGACAAAAAATGAGAGTACAGGATAATTTGCCACGCAAATACCAAGAAGCGCAATTCCACGAAGAACGTCGAGTATTGAAGACCTCTCTGATAAACTAACGGGTTGGGTTAAACGCATATAAAATTGCTTGTATTGTGAACGCCTGCTTATGAAAATATATACAAGCATCCATTAATACAAGAAAATCTCATGTGCAACCTGGTGAGGCTGAGAGATGTGCGGTTATCACAAGGTAAGTTCGGGCGCACCAAAGTAGCCCTGCAGAACCTTTGGCAATTTGATCGATGTTTTCTGTTGGTTATTTTCGAGCAAGGCAGCCAGAATTCTGGGCAATGCCAGTGAAGATCCATTCAATGAATGAAGGAGTTGTGTTTTACCGGCGTCATCCTTATACCGGATCTTCATCCTGTTGGTTTGGAAGGCTTCGAAATTGCTCACAGAGCTAACTTCCAGCCATTTTTTCTGAGCAGCGCTAAATACTTCGAAATCATATGTAAGCGCGGAGGTAAAACCCATATCGCCACCGCATAAACGAAGAATTCTATAAGGCAATTCCAGGAACTGGAGTAGCCTTTCCACATGGTTCACCATTTCCTCAAGCACCTCATAACTTTTTGACGGTTCAACAAGTTGAATGATCTCTACTTTATCAAACTGATGAACCCTGTTCAGGCCGCGCACATCGGCGCCAAAGCTCCCGGCCTCCCGTCTGAAGCATGGCGTATAGGCCGTCATCTTTACGGGCAGCTCTTCGTTCTTTACGATCTCGTTCCTGTAAATATTGGTAACCGGAACTTCAGCGGTTGGAATCAGGTAAAACCCATCAGCACTAATGTGATACATCTGGCCTTCCTTGTCAGGCAGTTGCCCCGTACCATATGCCGTGTCTTCATTCACCATTAAAGGAGGAAGGTATTCAGTATAACCCGCCTCAGCGTTATAATCGAGGAAATACTGTATCAATGACCGTTGCAACTTTGCGCCCTTTCCTTTATATACCGGAAACCCGCTCCCGGTGAGCTTTACGCCTGTTTCAAAATTTATAAGGTCAAATTCACGGATAAGCTCCCAATGAGGTTTTGCATCCGGGCCCAGTTCAGGAATGGTACCGCCGCGTTGTATCTCTTCATTGTCTTCAGGTGTTTTACCTGCCGGAACATTTGCATGTGGAAGGTTTGGAAGTTGAACTATCAACTTATCGAGCGCAGCTTCCAGTTCATTCACCTCATCTTTTTCAGCGGCAAATTTTTCTTTAAATACAGAAACTTCATTCTTCTTTGCCTCCGCACCTTCCTTCTCCCCTTTTGCCATCAGCACTCCTATCTCTTTTGATAATGTGTTAATGGTAGCCTGCATATTTTCAGAAGAAACTTTCTTTTTCCTCAGGCTTTCATCTATAGTTAATATCTCATCCACCAGTTCCGGCCTCCCAAAATTTTTGAATGCCAGTCTTTCTTTTACAAACTCCGGGTGCTGCCTGATAACACTTACCTGTAACATGATGAACTTTTGAAAATCATTAAGGTGGCAAATATACTCCCGAAACGCATATTCGCTACTTTTGCACGCATGGAACACGCGGCGGAAGACCTCCAGGTGCGGTGGCTGAAATTACGGATCAAACTCAAAGAAAAATTCGGGATAAAGCCTGACATGAATGGTGTGCTGCTGTTGATTGGAATACAGGAACTCGGCCAGGGCCCCCAGGATTTTTCAAAGGAGCAAAAGCAGGACCTGATGCATATTGCAGTTTGCACCGTATTAGCGCAAAGCGGATATTATATATATAACGGAAATGACGAAGAAGGATGGCCTCATTTTTCACTCGCAAAACCCTTACCGCCTTTTAACCTTATTGAACAGGAAAATTTTCTTAAAGATCATATCTTGCTTTATTTTCAATCACAAGAATTTATCTAAACAATGAAGACGATCATATTGTGTGCAGCGATGAGCATGACAGTTCTGTGCTCATCTGCACAAAACAATGCAACCACATCCTCGGCAAAAGACATGCGGGTGAAGATCACCACAGACTCAGGAACCCTGGTAGTGCGGCTTTACAATGAAACCCCGTTGCACAGCAATAATTTCATAAAACTGGTTGATCAGGGTTTTTACGACAGCCTGCTATTTCACCGGATCATCCCGCAATTCATGATCCAGGGCGGAGACCCTTTAAGCAAAAACGCAGTTCCGGGTGCGATGTTAGGTACGGGAGGAGGAGATATGCAGCGCATTCCTGCTGAATTCAACCAGGCGCTGGTACACAAAAAAGGAGCCCTCGCCGCAGCCCGTGATGGAAATCCGGAGAAAGCCAGCAGTGCCTGCCAGTTCTACATTGTACAGGGAAAGCCCGTTAGCGATGAGGAATTAAATATGATGGAAAGCAGGCTAGGTATAAAGTACACCGCTGAGCAACGCCAAACTTATAAGACCGCAGGAGGCACTCCGATGCTGGACATGAATTACACCGTTTTCGGCGAGGTTGAAACCGGCCTCGAAGTGATCGAAAAAATCATCAATGCCCAAAGGGATCAAAGGGATCGTCCGCTAAAAGATATCCGCATGAAAATGGAAAGAGCCCTTTAACATTCCCGTTTTCATTAAATTGCAAACTCAACGCTAAAAATTATTTCATGAATTATCCTGATAATCTTCGCTACACAAAAGAACATGAGTGGGTTTCTCTTGAAGGGAGCACAGCCACCATCGGAATCACTGATTTCGCACAAAAAGAACTTGGAGATATTGTTTTTGTTGACATCAGCGCCAAGGGAAAATCTTTTAATGCCGAAGAAGTTTTCGGAACAGTGGAAGCGGTTAAAACAGTAAGTGATCTTTTTTTACCGTTAAGCGGCACCATCACAGAAGTGAACCCTGCACTTGAGGCTAATCCGGAATTGGTGAATTCTGACCCCTATGGCGAAGGTTGGATGATAAAGATGACATTGAACAACCCGGCTGACTTTGAAGGATTGATGGATGCAAAGGCCTATGAAGCGTTGGTGGGATAATGAAACAAATTACATTTAAACATTTCTTACCAGGCATTGCCTGGTTTTTTTTCGTACTGATTCTATTATTGATCCCGGGCAGCGAGTTTCCTGAAACGGATAACTGGCTGAAGAAAATCTATTTCGACAAATGGGTTCATGCCGGTCTCTTCGGAATTCTTTCCTTCCTTTTTATGTATCCATTCCGGTTGCGAAAGAACCCTGGCAGCATCATGATCATAGTTGTGATATTGACCAGTTTATGGGGCCTGGCAACCGAGTTTCTGCAGGAATCATTGGTGAAGGGAAGAAGTTTTGAACTGATGGATTGGGCTGCAGACACTGCAGGAAGTATAATAGCAGCAATAATTTTCAATATGCGGTGGCGCAAAACACAAAGAATTTAATTGGCGGAATGGCAAAATCCTGCTGTATTAAAGTTACTTTTGTTCAACATTTATGGAATACAACACAACGAGAAACCACCTGGTCATGAAAGAATATGGCCGCCATATACAGAAAATGGTAGAACACCTGGTGACTATTAAAGACCGGGAGGAAAGACAAAATAATGCTTACGCTGTTATTGAATTGATGGGCTTTTTAAATCCTCACCTCAAAAACGTAGAAGATTTCCGTCATAAATTATGGGACCATCTTTTTCTGATTAGCGACTTTAATCTTGATGTGGACAGCCCCTACCCGATCCCGACACGCGAAACGTTGAAGGCCAAGCCGCAGCCACTGCCTTATCCGAAACGCTATCCGAAATTCAACCATCTTGGTAAAAATATCGAAGTGGTAATTGATAAGGCGTTGAAGGAAGAAAATCCTGAAAAGAAACAGGGCTTTGCAAATGCGATCGCTTATTATATGAAGCTTACCTACAGCAACTGGCATAAGGAGCTCATGCACGATGACACTATTCAGAGCGAACTGAGCAACATTACAAAAGGAGAACTGGAGTTCAACAACAAGCCATTTGTAAAACACAGGGTTGACAACCGCGGGGATTCTGACGACTATGCTTCAAGAAACCAATACCGGAAAAATTATAACCAGCGTGACAGGCAGAATACCGGCGGCCGGGATAATCGTGGTGGAAATAATAACAGGAATGGTGGCGGAAATAACGGCGGCCGCGGAAACAACAACAGGAACTTTAAAAAAAGGTTTTAATAACAAACGCATATTTCCTTCTGCCCTTATCTTTAACCGGACAAGGGCTTTTTTATTTTGGGGCGACAACTAAATGACCACTGCACATGGCAATTTTTCAGGTTGAGGGCGGAATAAAACTTTCAGGCAATATCACCCCGCAGGGCGCAAAGAACGAAGCCCTGCAGGTTATTTCTGCTGTTCTTCTTACCGGCAAAACCGTTACCATCAGCAATATACCCGACATTGTTGACGTGAACCTACTGATAGACCTTCTTCGCGACCTGAACGTAAAGGTTGAAAGAAAAGATGCAGGTACCTACAATTTTACTGCTGACGATGTAAACATTGATTACCTCGCAAGCGATGAATTTCATCGCCAGAGTGCGCGTTTACGCGGCTCCGTTATGTTGGCTGGCCCGCTGCTTGCCCGTTTTAAAAAAGCCTATTTACCAAAGCCAGGAGGAGATAAGATCGGGAGGAGAAGAGTGGATACGCATATTATAGGTTTGGAAAAATTAGGTGCAGAATTTAAATATGATGAACAAAGCGGATTTTTTGTTTTGCAAACCGAAGGGCTTAAAGGAACCGGAATGCTCCTTGATGAACCAAGCGTTACCGGTACGGCAAATATCATCATGGCAGCCGTTCTTTCTGAAGGAACAACCACAATTTATAACGCGGCCTGCGAACCTTACCTCCAGCAACTCTGCAGGATGCTTATTTCCATGGGTGCTAAAATAGAAGGAGTTTCGAGCAACCTGCTTACAATACATGGGGTTCCGGAGCTGAAAGGAACGTCGCACCATTTACTGTCTGACATGATCGAAGTGGGAAGTTTCATCGGCCTGGCAGCAATGACCCAAAGCAACATCACAATAAAGAACGCGGGCATAGCCAACCTCGGAATGATACCGGAGAAGTTTGAGCAACTTGGTATTAAGATGTTTTTTCAAAATGATGATATTATTCTTCCAGCACAGGATTTTTATGAAGTAAGAAAATTTCTGGATGGAGGCGTACTCAGCATTTATGATCACCCCTGGCCGGGCTTTACACCTGACCTTCTAAGCATTGTACTTGTAACTGCTATCCAGGCCCGAGGCAGCGTGCTGATTCATCAAAAGATGTTTGAAAGCCGTTTGTTCTTTGTTGATAAGCTCATAGAAATGGGAGCACAGATCATCCTCTGCGACCCGCACCGTGCAGTGGTGATAGGTTTAGACCGGCAAAAACATCTTCGAGGTATAAACATGACATCACCGGATATACGTGCGGGAGTTGCCCTCTTAATTGCCGCTCTTAGCGCAAATGGAAAAAGTACCATTCAAAATATTGAACAGATCGATCGCGGATACCAGTACATCGATAAAAGGCTAAATGCATTAGGCGCTTCCATTGAAAGAATAGATTAATACAGGTAAGTTTCTTTTCTTTGCATATGGCTCCTCCCTACCACAAGATATTGATCATCACAGCCCCCTCGGGTGCGGGAAAGACGTCTATCACCAGGCACCTGATGCGAAAATTTCCACAATTGGCTTTCTCCGTTTCCGCTGCCACAAGAAATGCAAGATCGGAGGAAAAACATGGCCGCGACTACTACTTCATACCGCTGGAAGAATTCAAGTTTAAGATAACGCACAATGAATTTATTGAATGGGAAATGGTGTACGAAGGAAAATATTACGGCACCTTGAAAAGCGAACTTGAAAGAATTTGGAAGAACAACCAGGTGCCTGTTCTGGATATAGATGTAAAAGGAGCAATTCATGTGCAGCAGGAATACCCGATAAACACCCTCAGTATTTTTATTGAACCGCCCTCTGTTGATGAGCTCAAAAAGCGTTTAACCGGCAGAGGAAGCGAAACGGATGACTCGATCCAGGCACGAATAAGCAAAGCATCATACGAGATAACTTTTAAGGACCAGTTCGACGAAGTGATAGTTAATGAAAACCTTGAAAAAGCCTGTGCTGAAGCCGAAAGATTAGTTGAAAGGTTTCTTGCTCTTCCCGCCTGACACCTTAATGTTTGCAAACACTAAGCTTTCTGATGTAAACAGTTAAAGTGGATTATTTACTATCTTAACATTATGGACTGGATATCCCTGGTTGCCTTGATACTTTCGCTTTTACTTATCGGCCTCATTGCGGGCATCGAGGTAGCCTTTGTATCGGTGAACAAGCTGTCGATAGAGTTAAGCAGGAAACAGGGCAAGGCCAGTGGCAGAACATGGGGACGTTTTTCAGATAAGCCTTCCACCTTCATTGGCACCATGCTTCTTGTGTTCCACCTTGTTCTGGTTATGTATGGATTGCTGGTGGGTGATCTGCTTGCACCGGTTTGGAACTGGATAGAGCCAAGGCTCCATACTTCTGCAGCCGATTACCTTAAATACATTCGGTTGCTGATTGAAACTGTATTGGCAACAGGCATACTGATGCTCGTTTTGTTTACTTCAAAAGCTGTCTTCCGTGCGCAAAATAAACAGATGATGCAATCTGGCATCGTCAGCGGATTTACGGAAATGATATACTGGCTCTTTTCTGGCCTCTCGAAACTCTTCTTCAAAGCATCGGAATGGATGCTTAAATACATTTTCAACGTAAAGATCAACGAAAAAACAGAAGCTTTCAGCAAACTTCATCTTGAACAATATCTTCAACAAAGTATGGGCAACGAGGAAGAGGAAACTTCGGAATTAAACAAGGAACTATTTGAAAATGCGCTTTCGCTGAGTGAAGTTAAATTGCGCGAATGCCTTATACCGAGAAAGGAGATCGTGAGCATGGAAAACACGGTGAGTCTCCCTGAACTGAGAGAAAAATTTATCGAGACCAAGTTAAGTAAGATCGTTATCTATGATCAGTCGATCGATAATATCATAGGTTATGTGCATCATCTGGATATGTTTCGTGATCCGCAAAGCATTCAAAGCATTATTCATCACATTCCAACAGTGCCCGAAAGCATGAGCGCCACAGATCTTATGAACAAGTTCAGTAAAGAAAGGAAAACCATCGCGTGGGTTGTAGATGAATTTGGCGGAACAGCCGGCATAGTTACAATGGAAGATCTGCTTGAAGAGATCTTTGGAGAGATACAGGACGAATATGATGTTGCCGACCAGTTTATTGATAAACAAATTTCAGCAACAGAATTTATATTTAGCGGGAGACTCAAGCTAGATTACCTCGCTGAAAAATATGATCTGCAATTCCCCCGCAAAGAGGAAGAAGCCGAAACACTTTCAGGCTATATCATTCAACGTAACAGTGCTATTCCAAAACTAAAGGAGAGGATCATCGTAGGAAATTTTGAATTTGACATCCTCAGTGTAAGTGGCACCAGAATTGAAACCGTAAAAGTAAAAATTCTGATATAGCCGGGATGACAATTGCCGTTCACATCAATCATAAAGATGATATTCACGATCATGTGTTAAATTCATTTTTAACCGCCGCAACAAACCATCCGGAAGATCACTTTATTTTTATTTCCGACAAATCCGCTGAGCGGAAATTCCCGCTTCCCGCAAACTGCACCCCGGTAAATACAGGGCCGGAAATAAAGAATTCATTGCTTCGATACTATTGGTATAATTATAAGATCCCTTCAATTCTAAACCGTTACCAGGCGGAAGTGTTCTTCACTCCAAGAGAGGTTTGCAGTTTGAATACCAGGGTGCCGCAAATAATGTTGCTAAGTGAAATACTGGCAAGGCCACACGGCAGGGGTGAACAATTGCGAAAAAAATATTCAGAGATAGCTTTCAAAATAGGCACATTCGAAAGATCAGTTTTTGCTAAAGCCTCCCGCATCTTTCCTCAGCACAAAATATTTTATGCAGGCCACGGTCCGGCCGATGAAGTTGAAAATAAGGTTCCGCCAATTGACCTCCCTTATTTTGCGGCAATGATAACCCCACACAATAAAAATGAAATCATCCTCCTTTTAAAAGCCTTTTCGCTGTTCAAGAAATGGCAACGATCTTCTTACAAAATGATCCTGATTGGCGGTACAAAGGATATTAGCGAATCCATACCAAATTTTTCTTCGTATAAATACAAGGATGATGTGTTACTGGTTCCGAATGATTCCTCAGAAAAGATCGTGTCCGCACTTGCAAATGCATATACGGTCATTCAACTGTTTCATGAAAAGACCGGCATTAAATGGGAACTTGAGGCAATGCGAAACAATGTACCCGTAATTTCAACCTGCATGGAAAGCGAGCGAAAACACTACCTTGATGCCGCGGCATTGTATGCCACAAATACATATGAAGGAATTGCAGAGCAAATGATGCGCATGTATAAGGATGAAAGTATTCATCATGACTATTCTCAACGCTCGCGGGAATTTGCAAAGCCTTTTCAATGGAACCCGACTGCTGAAACCCTCTACAGGCATGCCGAAGAGGCTATCCGCTAAAGATTGTAACTTCGCGCAAAAGTTTATATGCAGAAGAGTACGATAACAATTGATATACTGCTTGATCCCAACAAAATTCCTGAACAGATCAATTGGAATGCCACTGATACTACCACCGATAATATGCAACGGGCCAAAGCTCTGTGCCTCGCACTTTGGGATGGAGCAGAAAAGAACGCGCTCCGGATCGACCTATGGACAAAAGATATGATGGTTGATGAAATGGGCGATTTTTATTTCCAGATGCTGATGTCTTTGGCAGATACCTTCAAGAGGGCGACGCGCCAGGAAAAGCTCGGGGATGATATGAAAACTTTTGCCAAAGAATTCATTGGAAAATTCAGAGAGGAGTTGAACAAAGAATCTTCATCACCTAATTTATAATTACTATTATGAACCTGGAACAAAAGATAATGGCTGAAATGAAAGACGCCATGAAAGCAAAAAATGAATCTGCACTCAGAGGCCTGAGAGCGATTAAAGCGGAGATCATAAAGGCTAAAACAGAGCCTGGTGCCGGAGGGGAGATCGATGAAACTACTGAAATGAAATTCCTTCAAAAGATGATGAAACAGCGGAAGGACTCTTTTGATATTTTTAAAGAACAAGGCCGCGATGATCTTGCTGAAAAAGAGAAAGAGGAAATGGAGATCATTTCAAAATTTCTTCCTGAGCAAATGAGCGAGCAGGAAATTAAGGAAGCGGTTTTAAAGATCATCCTTGAAACGCATGCTACATCTCCTGCAGATATGGGCAAGGTAATGGGTGTGGCGAGTAAACAAATGGCGGGTAAAGCAGATGGAAAAATGATCAGTGCTGTTGTAAAGGAATTATTAAGTAATTCATAATATGATCATCGACTTCCTGGTTATTATTGCGATGGTTCTTGCAATTGTAAAAGGATATCGCAACGGACTGATCATTGCTTTGTTTTCTGTTATCGGCATCGTTATCGGCATTGCCGCTGCGCTTAAATTATCGGCCGGGGTAGCTGCAAGGCTTGGAGAGCAATCGAATCGCTGGCTTCCCTTTCTTGCATTTCTTCTGGTATTCATTGCCGTTATTGTTATTGTGAAGATCGGGGCAAAACTGCTGCAAACCACCGTGGAATGGGCTATGCTGGGCTGGTTGAACAGGTTAGGAGGAATTATATTTTACATCTTGCTGTATGCTGTTATTCTAAGCGTTCTGCTTTTTTATATCCTGCCCTTAAATATTCCATCAAAAGATGCCGGGGAACAAAGTGCTTTTTACGGCTATATTGAACCTGTTGCGCCCGTTGTAATGGAAAAAGTAGGGGCGGTTATCCCATTTTTTAAAAACATGTTCCATGAGTTGCAAAATTTTTTCGGGCAAGTACAACACAAAATATAAGGCAGATTTATGTTATTTAATGTAATTTAGTGAGCATCGCAGACTAATTAAACTTGTGTTGTAATTAATAAACCAGAAAAAGAGGATGAGTTACGAATTAAAACAAGATGGCAAATTCAAGTTTATAGAGGAAGGAAATGGTGAGCCGTTGATTTTGCTACATGGTTTATTCGGCGCGCTTAGCAACTTTGATGAACTGATCAAACATTTTAGCAAGACCCACAAGGTAGTTGTACCATTGCTACCGCTTCTCGATCTGGACCTTCTTCATACATCGGTTGGCGGACTGCAAAAATTTGTAGGAAAGTTTATTGAAACGCGCAATTATAATGGAGTTCATTTAATGGGCAACTCCCTTGGCGGTCATGTTGCACTTGTGCATATTCTCAAAAACCCTGAGAGGATCCGTTCCCTTATACTTACAGGTAGTTCCGGATTATTTGAGAATGGCATGGGAGATACCTACCCGAAGCGCGGCGACAAGGAATACATCCGAAAGAAAACCGCCCTGACTTTTTATGACCCTGCAATGGCCACAGACGAATTGGTGAACGAGGTATTTGAAATTACCAATAACAGGATGAAGGTTATTAAAATTATCGCTCTCGCAAAAAGTGCTATCCGCAATAACCTGGGAGAGGAATTGAGCCAGATAAAACAACCCACTTGTTTAATTTGGGGAAATAATGATACCATCACCCCGCCGTTTGTTGCAAAAGAATTTCAACGCCTTATACCTAACAGCGAATTACATTTTATCGATAAATGCGGCCATGCACCGATGATGGAGGTGCCCCGCGAGTTCAATGAAATTCTTGACGGATTTCTTACAAAAATCAGGCAGCCCGCCGCAACGGTTTAACGAAATCTTTTGTCTGTTAAATTAAAGAACCGGTGGAGAAGCCTTATCTTTTGCTTTAATAAAAACCCGGATTCAGCGCCCGCCTATGTATACGCAAGACATCATCAATCATAACATTCCACGGCTGCAGCTCAACGACACTGTTAGTAAAGCCCTTCAGTTAATGTCAGATTTTCGCCTGACCTGCCTTCCCGTAGTGGAAAATGGAAAGTACCTTGGCCTTATCAGCGATGAAGAACTTTTAGACGTTGAGGATGAAAAATCCTCACTTGAATTTTTAAAGCGGAAACTCGTAAAGATCTCGGTAAAATACGACGAGCATTTTCTGAATGCCGTAAATATAATGAACCAACACGAGGCGCATGTGGTTCCGGTAGTAAACGATAAAGAGGATTATGAAGGCATAATTACCACACCGGACCTTTTAAAAACTGTTGGAGAATACTGCGGGGCGAATGAAACCGGCGGAATCCTTGTTTTTGAAAGAGAGCGAATCCATTTTTCCCTGTCGGAGATCAGCAGAATAGCGGAAACAAATGACTTTACGATTCTGCATCTTAATACTATACCAATTCCGGACACGAGTTTACTGCAGGTAACCATTCATCTGAATAAAAGAGAATTAACAACATTGGTTGCAACCTTTGAGCGATTCGATTATCACGTAACCTATTTTACCGGAAATAAAAACCAGGAGAACCAGATTGAAACTAACTACCAGCACCTCATGAATTACCTGGATATCTGATTCATGAAAGTTTCGATCTTTTTCCTTTCGGTACTCTTCATTTTAGCTCCTGCCACTACCCTTGCACAACTCTACCCAACCCCGCCATTGCCGGCTGAAATTCTCGCTGCAATAAATTCTGATACCTCTGCCGCATTCAAAATTGCAGGCATTACGATAATCGGTAACAAAAAAACCAAAGGCTACATTATAAGAAGGGAATTGCTTTTTAAAGAAGGTGATACCGTGGCCGGTAAAAAGCTCTACGACCTAATTCATCGGTCCCGCAGTCTTGTTTATAATACCAGCCTCTTCACGCTTGTAGACATATACCCGGAGTTTCAGGACCCGACAAGTTTGCACCTAACCGTTACCGTTAGGGAAAGATGGTACATTTACCCAACGCCCCAATTCAAACTGGCTGACCGGAATTTTAATGAATGGATCAACACCTATAACGCCGACTTCAACCGTGTTATATACGGCGCGAAGTTTTCTCACCATAACTTAAGCGGTCGAAGGGACAAATTGGACCTGTATCTCCTGAATGGTTATGCCCGCAATCTCACTTTCAACTATACCGCCCCTTATTCAAATCGCTCGCTCACGGAGGGTTTCAGCGCATCTGTTTCCTATACCCAAAACCGCGAAATAGCTTATAAAACAAGTTCCGACAATAAGCTTGCATTCGTAAAGGCCGGAAAATTTGTACGGGAAAATTTTTCAGTACTTGGCACCTACATAAAAAGAAGCGGCTACTTCTGGAAACAAACCTTTGGAGCCGGTTATACATTTAATACCGTTGCCGACACCATCTTATCTTCCAACTATAATCCAGACTATTTCAACAGCGATAAGAGTTACCAGAACTTTCCCGATTTTCTTTACACTGCACAATATGTAAACGTTAATAACAGCGCCTATCCACTCACCGGCGAGGCTGGAAAACTTGGATTGCAGAAACGAGGTTTCGGATTTTCGGGTGGCATTAACGCATTTATACTGGATGGCATGTATGCACGTTACCATAAGCATGGTAAAGGATGGTATACAAATTTTGCACTAATGGCAAGAATTTCAATGCCTTTCAAACTGGCATATATCAACCAGAGGGCATTCGGATTTGGTGAATATTATATACGGGGTCTTGAAAATTATGTAATTGACGGACCTGCTTCATCATTAGGGAAGGTTACAGTAAAAAAACACCTTGCAACCTTTAAGATACCGGTTCCTTTCAAGTGGCATATTTTGCCCTATGTCCCTTTTTCATTTTACGCAAAAATATATGGCGACGCAGGATATGCATTTCAAAGAAAAGAGTTTAACACGCGTTTCAACAACAAATTTCTGTATACCGGTGGTATCGGCCTTGATGTTGTAACGCTCTATGATGTAACATTTCGCCTCGAGTACAGTTTCAACCAATTAAATGAAAAGGGACTATTTTTACATTCACAGGGCGGATATTGAAGATGCCTTTTCACAAAAATGAGGATTGCCATTTATAGCCGCGGTGTAGAAAACAGCCAGCTCCAGGATATTTCCCTGCTGCTTGAGGCCCTTCATGCGCATGGCGCTGAACCCGTTTTTTTTACTGATTTCTTCAACAAATTTTATAGCGCAATAAATATAAAAAGCGGCTACTCCACTTTTAGCAGTGCGGCAGACATTGATCCAACGATCGACTGCATGATCAGCCTCGGAGGCGACGGCACCTTGTTAGACACAGTAACTTTAGTAAGGGATACCGGCATTCCGGTATTAGGAATAAATTATGGCAGGCTCGGCTTTCTTGCCAATATCGGTAAGGAAGATCTTAATCAGGCACTTGATGCTTTAATCAATCGGCAGTATGTACTAGATAAGAGAACATTACTCCACCTTGATGCGAACATTCCATTGTTCGATGATTGCCCTTATGCACTAAATGAACTCTCAATTCACAAGCGGGATGTTTCCCCGATGATCAAGATCCACACATATCTGAATGGAGAATTTCTGAATACCTATTGGGCTGACGGTATTATAGTGGCCACACCAACAGGCTCAACAGGATATTCCTTAAGTTGCAACGGACCTGTAGTGTTCCCGGAAAGCGGCAGCTTTGTTATAACGCCTGTTGCACCTCACAACCTGAATATAAGACCAATCGTGGTTCCAGAAAACACGATCATTTCATTTGAACTGGAAGGAAGAACGGACGGTTTCATTTGCACGCTCGACAGCCGGAGAGAAACCGTCAGCAATGAAATTCAGATAGCCGTAAGAAAGGAAAGCTTTGGCATAAACCTGATCCGGCTGAACGAAAACAACTTCCTCACTACCTTGCGCAATAAACTCTCCTGGGGCTTTGATAAACGCAACTAGTTTCAAGCAACTATGCAGGGAAAGAACCAGAAACAACAACTAATTTTTGCCATCTATTGGTTTATGCTGGCTTATGTGGTGGCCGCACTTGTTTGGTGGTTCATCGCATTGATCTGGCAAAACAATGCCACAAGCGAGTTCAGGATCGCTGATCTGCCTCATGATCATCCTGATTATTCGGCTGAAGTGCAGCGCATCAAAGAATTCCGCGATCGGAAATTTGCACAGTATGCAGGCGAAGGGATAACTTTCTTTCTTATAATTATGGGAGCAGCGATCTTTATTTTCAGGGCGGTAAGAAGGCAGTTCAAGCAGGGAAGGCAACAGCAGAATTTTATGATGGCCATCACCCACGAATTAAAGACCCCTGTAGCAGTTGCGCAACTCAATCTGGAAACGTTAAACAAACACAAGCTCGACGAGTCACAGCGTGAAAAGCTTATGAATAATACGATGCAGGAAATTAAAAGACTGAACATTCTATGCAACAACCTGCTGGTGTCTTCCCAGCTTGAGCAAAGCGGACACACATATTCAAATGAATACATCAACCTTACCGCACTTCTTGAAGACATTCTAAGTGGTTTTCATGACCGTTTTCCCAACCGGAAATTAAATGTTTCCGTTGAAACCGGCCTGACGGTTAGAGGTGATGACCAACTTCTTCAAATGGCATTCAATAACATTATTGAAAATGCATTCAAATACAGCAAGGGAGAAATTAGTGTAGTTGCCATTGAAAAATTGAATGATATAATAATAAAGATTTCAGATGAGGGAGCTGGTATTCCGCATGAACAAAAAAGTTCTGTATTCAAAAAATTTTACAGGCTGGGAAATGAGGCAACAAGATCCGCAAAAGGCACCGGGCTTGGCCTGTACATAGCAAGGCGCATAACGTTGGCACATAAAGGAAGGATAATGGTGGAAGATAACGTTCCCCATGGTTCATCATTCATTATTGAACTTCCCCAAGAAAAAAGCAGGAAATCATGAGCAAAAAATTCTCCATACTGCTGGTAGAAGATGAAGAAAATCTCCAGGAAGCGCTTAAGCTTAATCTTGAACTGGAAGGATATGATATAACTTGTTGCGGTGACGGTGCAAGTGCATTGGAACTTGTTCACAAGGAACATTTTGATCTGATAATAATGGACATCATGCTGCCTGAGGTTGATGGCATTACTGTTACGGAATCAATAAGACTTCAAAACAATGAAATTCCCATTTTGATCTTAAGCGCACGAAGTGCCAGCAGTGATCGCGTTCTTGGGCTGAAGAAAGGAGCTGACGATTACCTTACAAAGCCTTTCAACCTCGAAGAATTATTATTGAGGGTGAAGAAATTGCTGAGAAAGGGCGAGCAACTTCTGGTGAAGCATGCGCTTCCCGACATATACAAATTTGGCAGCAATGAAGTTGATTTCAAAGCTCAGCAATGCAAAGGCAAAGGCGGGAAAGTTTTTCCGTTGACGAAGAAAGAAGCAATGCTCTTAAAACTCCTTATAGAAAATAAGAATGAAGTAGTAACCAGGGAGAAGATCCTGCAAACCGTTTGGGGTTACAATGTTTATCCTACAACCCGCACTATAGACAACTTCATTCTCACATTCAGGAAATACTTTGAAGAAGATAGCCGCAACCCTGTTTATTTTCATTCAGTACGAAGCATGGGATACCGCTTTACGCATCCCTGACATAGTTCGTAAGTTCTGCAACTAAATTTTCAGCTCTCTTGAAGTGTTGCTGCATCACCCCGGTTCCATCTCCAGGCACATATAATTGCCATTCTATCTCCCGAATTAAATCCAGGCATTCATTTACCAGGTGATCCGGCACGGCAGCTTCAACCATACAGTGCTTCAATTTGACGGAAGTAATTTCATTCGCTTCTACACAAAACTTTTCAGACAACCATCTCTTAAGTTCCGTGCTCAAAACCGGATAAAACGTTTTGCTGTCACATTTTTCTAAAGCTGCAGATGAATCTTGCAGCGGAAGTTTTTTTGGAATGAGTTGAGGCTCTTCCCGAATATCTTTTGTAACTACTAACATTTTTTCTGTTGTTTCCTTACGCAGGCTCCGGAAAATAATAAAGAGGAGCAGAATCGCGCCTGCTGCAGCAGGTACCAACAACCATAGATATTTATTGGCAGCATTCTTCTTCTGCACCACAGGAACATTCGCAGTACTTGCAGCCGCAGGACTTGCAAAAAATTTCAAAGCATTAGACTCACTTTTTTCATAGCGGGCTTTCTCCGGGTTGAAGTAGTTGAATGAAACCGGCGGAATTTCGTATTCGCCCGGCCTTACAACCGAGAAAATATATTCAAATGTCTTCCGGCCCAAAGAAGAACTCGATCCCTTGATCATTGTGTCATGCATGGTTGGGTCGAAAGCATCTACACCGGCAGGCCATTGAACAACTGGCGCATTAACAAGCTGAAGATTTCCCTTTCCGGAAATTTCCACTAACAGCCGCCCTTCCTCATTAGCCTTAAAATGGTCTTGCAGAATACTGCATGTGATATGGTATTCACCTACAGCTCCGGAAAAATCTGCCGGCTTGTCCTTCGCAGGAAGTGGCTTTACGGAAATGTCGTAAGGCTCTGTCGACAAAGTTACCCGCTTTGAGATCGTTGTGCCGTACCCGCGATTTAACATGCTGAAAATATCATAGGGATCAGCTGCTTCAATTGGCTCAAGGAACTGCACATTGTTTTCAAGTTCGAGCGGTTCAATGGTAAATGTTCCGGGCTGAAGAGGATACAGCAAAACCTTCCTGATGATGTATACATTGTATTCCTTGCCTTTGATCATTTCCGTTCCGGATTCAGTTACATCTGTGGAAGATTGAAGATCATTAACCGAAAACCCGTTAAAGGACGGATTCTGTGTAAGCCGGCTGTTGCTCCTTAGCCGGGAGTATAATTTAAACTTTGCAAGCACCGGTTCTCCAACGTAAACATTTCTTTTGTCTGTTTCCAACCTCATGAACATGTTCTCTGCAATCTTTTCATCAAGATCCTCACCCGGGCTTAAGAAATCTGCATCTGAATCATTCGACCTTTTATCAGACCTGACAGTTGCAACATCCTGTACATGCACTTCTATATCGTTGCTCTTGTATTCTTTGCCGGCAACCATGGCACTCGCGCCGGGCAATAAGATCCTACCGGCCTTCACGGGTTTCAGAATAAATATAAAAGAATAACTGCGCCTGATTTTTCCATTGATGTTTACTTCGCTTGATTCACTGTCGGGCCCTGATATTAATTGGAAATCTTTGAAGTCGGGAGGATAAATATGATCTATGTTCAGGCTTCCGGAAACTGTATAACGAAGGGTCAGGAAATCATCTCTTCCTATTTTTTCCGGTGAAACAGTGGCGGTGAAATTAATCTGCGAGTTTACCTGCGAAGACTTGCAAACCAAAATGACAACCAGCAATATGAAAGTGACAATGCGCATATTGATGAGCAAAATTATCTGCTTACGAAAGTAACCGGCTTCTTTATTAGTTAAATGGTTTAAAGAATGTGTTAATTATAGATCGCCTGCAAGAGGCCTGATCAGAATTTCTTCTACACACGCGCCCGCGCTAAGTTTCGAGGCAGCCAACACCATTGTTGCAATGTCTTCGGGTTCCATAATCCTGTTTTGAGAATTATCAAATCCGGCCCATGAATCTGTTAGCACTGCTCCGGGATAAACGCCTGTAACCTTTATTTTATCAGGCATAACTTCTCGACGGAGGTTCAAAGTGAAACCATGCAAAGCAAATTTACTTATGCTGTAAGCACCGCCGCCAGGGTAAGCTTTGAGAGAGGCGATTGAGCAAATATTAAATATATGGCCGGAATCATTTTTTTTCATGGATGGAAGCAGGCTCCTGGTAAGATGATATGCACTGTAAAGATTGACCTCCATCAATTTTTCCAATGTTCCATCGGTTTCTGTTAAGCAGTCACCCGGGAGATAGGTGCCCGCATTGTTCACCAAAACGCCAGGACTTCCTTTTGCAAGTATCCATTCAGCGAAACGCTTATTTTCATTTTTGTCAGACAGATCTGCGACCAGGTATTCAAATGATCCGCTTCCGCCCATCGCCTTGAAGAGTTTGGCAGCTTCATCTAATTGCTTTTGATTGCGTGAACAGGTGAGTACGCTGTACCCCTCGAGAAAAAATTGCCTGGCAATGGCAAACCCAATTCCCCTGCTTCCCCCGGTAATTACTGCTATCATGTGTTGTAAGTTAAATGATCGGTAACTTTGCGAATTAAAATTACGACCCATTTAGAAAGATGCGCATTTACAAACACCTCTTCTTTGACCTTGATCATACTTTGTGGGATTTCAATCGAAATGCTGAATCTGCATTAACTGAGTTATTCATTGAGTTTGACCTTCAGAAAAGCTTAAACGTTCACTTTACCGATTTTTACAATCGTTATATCCACCACAACGAGGTGCTATGGGCCAGGTATCAGAATGGTTTTATCTCGGCCGAAGAATTGAAGTGGAAAAGAATGTGGCGAACAATGCTTGATTTCAAGATCGCTAACGAACCTTTGGCGAAAAAGCTAAGCGATAGTTTCCTTCAACTTCTGCCGACAAGAAAAGAAGTTTTCCCCCATACTTTTGAACTCTTGAAATATCTGAGTGAAAAAAATTATGAAATTCACCTGATTACAAACGGTTTTGAAAGAACACAATGGAGTAAGCTTCGCAGCAGCGGGTTAGATCCATATTTCACACATGTTATCACTTCTGAAAAGAGCAACAGTTTGAAGCCTAAGAAAGAGATCTTTGAATATGCGCTCACGCTGGCCAAAGCAAATGTAACCGAATGCATAATGATCGGCGATAACCTGGAGGCAGATATAATGGGCGCAAAAAATGCAAGAATGGATTGCGTATTTGTAAACCACGTAAATGCCGGAAAGTCTGATCTGCCGACGTACACTGTAACCCATCTCCGGGAGTTGGAAGATATCCTGTAAAAAAAATTCCTCCCGGTTGGAAGGAATAAGATCTTTAAGAAAGGCAGAATTACAGTGAAGCAGTTTTCGACTGCTTCTTTTCCTTATCCTTATGGCAGGATTGCTTTTCTTTCTTCTCCTTACTGCAGCATGTTTTTCCTTTGGCGCATTTCTTCTTGTTCTTTCCTTCACCATTTCCGGCAAAGGAGGCACCTGTAAACAGCATTGCAGCAGTTGCTAAAAAGAATAATTTTTTCATGTTTCCGGGTTTAATTGATATAGTAGATAAAACTATTGAATCGTTGCTAAACTTTCACCGTGTTTTTGTTAAAACTCGTTCAGGGTGGCAATAACTGTCACTCCTCCTCTAACTACCTGGTTCAATTCTACATTCACAGTCGTTCCCTGGGGAAGCAGGAGGTCTACACGGCTGCCGAATTTAATAAAGCCCATTTCCTTTCCCTGCTCCACCTGCTGACCTTCCTGCAGATAGTTTACAATTCTTTTGGCCAGTGCACCCGCAATTTGTTTAACAAGGATCTCCACCTTACCCTTTCTTATCACAACCGAATGTCTTTCATTTTCAGTTGAAGATTTAGGATGCCAGGCAACAAGATATTTTCCTTTATGATACCGGTTATAAACAACTTCGCCGCTAACCGGGTTCCGATTCACGTGCACATTGGCAGGGCTCATGAAAATTGAAATCTGCAATCGTTTAGTTTTAAAATATTCTTCATCAACATGTTCCTCGATCACAACAACCTTACCATCTGCAGGAGCGATCACCTGCCTTTCGTTCAGCGTCATGGTACGATGGGGAACCCTGAAAAAAGAAATGATAAAAAGCAGCAGAACGAGACTCACAATAAAAAACAGAATGCACAACCACATCATAGATGCGCTAAAAAACCAAAACAGCGAAACGTTCAGCGCGAAAAATATCAACGTGGCAATGGCAATAGATTTATATCCTTCGCGATGAATGATCATGCAGCAATTTTAACCGCAAATGTAAGTGATTAAGCGTTTATAAAAAACCGTGCGTAAAGCCATACAACAGGCGCAGCGAGCATCAGCGAATCGAAACGATCCAGAAATCCTCCGTGACCCGGCATTAAATTTCCTGAATCTTTCACTCCCGCCATCCTTTTTAATTTGCTTTCCAACAAATCGCCAATTGTTCCAAAAACAGCCGCAAGGGTGGCAATTACCGCAACATCTGCGGTAGTAAGA
>JAEZDA010000102.1 GCA_023433345.1 Bacteroidota bacterium
CATTACGGCAAAGTGAGCACCCGTTGTAAGGCATGCGACTTCCTGATCACTTCTTCAAATATTGACATGGGGAAGTATTGTCCTAACTGCGGCACCGAGGTAGATCTTCCGGAAATGGCCGACAAACAACCTGAGCCCACAGGCATTGCACGCACAATAGAAGCTATTTTGAGTGACCTGGGAAAAGATCCCAGGCTGGCAAGGGATGGTGTAAATAATTGGGAAGTGCAGGAAGGTCAGGAACAAATTAAGATCTCATACAACCCCGAGAGTTATTTTATTGCAGGCGATGCTTTTCTCTGCCAGTTGCCGCAAGACCCGGCACAGATAAAGCCCCTCTACCAGTTTTTGTTGGAAGAGAATTATAATTTAAACTCAATGGTGCTTAGTTGCTCCGGGCAGGACATTGTTTTAAGTTGCATGAGCTATGACCTTGATCTCACCCATGAAAAAGGAAAAGAAACTTTTCAAACTTTATTTACCCTCGCAGATAAATACGACAGAATGCTGAAAGAGAATTTTGGTTGTGTGGACAGGCTAATGGAATAAAATGGAAAGACTGAATATTGGAATTGATGCTGCAAGAAAAAAGATCCAACACTATTGCGCCTACCAGGAAAGATGCCATAGCGAAACGAAGAGCCGGCTATACGAAATGGGATTGCGCAGCGCTGAAGTAGATCAGCTTCTGGCCGAACTAGTTCAGGAAAATTTTTTAAGTGAGGAACGCTTTGCTTACGCATTTGCAGGAGGAAAGTTCAGAATGAAACATTGGGGAAGGGTGAAAATAAAATATGAATTGAAAAAGCGTTTAGTTAGTGAATACTGCATCAGGAAAGGTCTGACAGGCATTGATGAAGACGAGTACATGGAAGTGCTGAAGCAGGAAGCTGGTAAAAGAGCGCGAAGCCTTGCAGGAAATATTTCCAGAAAGAGATCCACACTTACAAGGTACCTGTTGCAGAAAGGCTTTGAACAAAACCTTGTTAATGATGTGGTGAAGGAGAGATTTCCTTAGTTGGCAACCAGCTCGCATGCTTCTGCGCATTTTACACATGCTTCAGCACATTCCTCGCAATGTTCAACCGGAAAATCCTTGCAATGATCGGCACACATATCACACATTTTAGAACACAGTTTTGCAAGTTCTTTCACATGCATTCCCCCGAGGCTCATTAACTCCGCAGTGGCATAACATATCACGGCACATTCCATTGTTTGTTGTATACAGTCCGCATACTTAGCCGCATCAGGCTCTTTTGTACATGAGGAGGCGCAATGATTGCAAACGGCCGCACATTCCAGGCAAGCCTGAATGGCGAGTTTGTATTGATGATAACCAGTCATAAGTCGGGTTTAGCTTCATGGCTCAAAATTCACGCCACAGGCCTGGGGGTTTGTATCTTTGCACCATGGCAGAAGATCTCGAGATCATAAACGGAACGAAAGGAGAAAAATATGAAAGTTTGTTCCCTCAGGTTGAGGCGCTCGTTTCCGGCGAGCAGGATGCAATAGCTAATATGGCAAATATAGCAGCAGCGTTAAAAGAACAATTCAACTGGCTTTGGGTGGGTTTCTATCGTGTGTTTGGTGATGAACTTATTCTTGGGCCGTTCCAGGGTCCGGTTGCGTGTACGCGTATCCGTAAGGGAAGGGGTGTTTGTGGAAAAGCCTGGGCAGACAGTACTTCACTGGTAGTTGACGATGTGCTGGAATTTGAAGACCACATTTCGTGCAGCAGTGTGTCGCGGTCTGAGATAGTGGTGCCAATTACCAAAGACGGAACCGTGATAGCTGTGTTGGATGCAGATAGCGAATTCGTAGGGCATTTTGATGAAACGGACAGGATGTGGCTTGAAAAGATCGCATCACTTCTTTCCTGATATTTTCTTCAGTTTTTGTTGTTCATTCTTCCATGCCCACAGGTAACGACAGGCGTAAGTTCTGTAAGGTTTCCATGAAGATGAGATATTTTCCATATCCAGTTTCATTTGCTTTTTCTCTTTCGCCTTAATTTCATAAAGCTCCGTCATCGCTTGCTGAATACCCAGATCATCCAAAGCAAAAACATCTTCGCGGCCAAGACTAAAGATCAGGATCATTTCCGCCGTCCATCTTCCAACTCCTTTTATTTGTGTAAGAAACGTTATCAACTCCTCATCATCCATTTTATAAAGCTTTGCATCAGTCACTTTGTTCTCAATGAAGAAGGCACAAACATTTCTTACGTACTCCGCCTTTGAATTTGATAAACCTGCAGACCTCAGCTTCGCGAATGGAACGGAAAGTATTTCCGAACACGATGGTTTTTTCTTCTTGAAAAGATCCAGGAAACGGCCATAGATCACTTCTGCAACGCGAACGCTAAGTTGCTGGCTGATGATAGAAGAACAGATATCAAGATGCAGGTGCCTTCCTTTTTTGAGTTCAATTTGAGGTATAGATGAAATAAGCTTTTTTATTCTCCTGTCCCGGCTCAGATGTTTAATATGTTGCATCAGGAGATGTTAAATGTTCCAGGAAATACTGCCGTCTTTTTCATCTTTTACGCTCACTCCCAGGCTCCCGAGTTTGTTGCGGATCTTATCAGAGGTAACGAAATCCTTTTTTTCTTTCGCTTCCTTTCTTATATCCATTAAAAGATCCAGTACTCCGCGAACTGTCTCGTTGTTGGAAACAGATTTATTTTCAAGACCAAGGATATCTTCCATGAACAGCTTTACTTTTTCCTTCATCAACCTTAAAGTGCTTCCTGGCAAGGCGTCTTCTGCAATATGTTTATCGCGGATGGAATTGATCACCGGTGCAAGCTCAAAAAGATTTGCAATTACCCGGGCAGTGCCGAGGTCATCATCCATGAACTCTTCAAGTTCATCAAGCCATTTAAGAACCTGCTTGTTCAATTCCTCATCTGATCCTTCCTCATTCCCATCGGGCAACTTCTTCAAAATTTCATACGATTCCCACAACCGCTTAAAGGCTTTCTCGCTTGATATGAGCGCTTCATTGCTGAAGTCCAGCGTACTGCGGTAATGGCTCTGAAGTATAAAGAACCGGATGGTCATTGGCGCCATCGGTTGTGTAAGCAGGTGATGTTTGCCGCTGAACAATTCAGAAAGCGTGATAAAGTTGTTATAACTCTTTCCCATCTTCCTGCCATTAACAGTGATCATATTATTATGCATCCAGTATCGCACCGGGGAGGTATGGTTGCAGATTGTGCTTTGGGCTATCTCGCTTTCATGATGGGGAAACTGAAGGTCCATTCCTCCACCATGAATATCGAATGTGGCTCCAAGATACTTCGTGGCCATCGCCGAGCATTCAATGTGCCATCCGGGGAAACCGACGCCCCATGGGCTTTTCCAGCGCATTATATGCTCGGGTGCAGCAGACTTCCAAAGAGCAAAATCTGCAAGGTTGCGTTTTTCTTCCTGACCTTCAAGTTCGCGCGTGGTTTCTAAAAGATCATCCATGATGCGACCACTCAGTTTTCCATAGTCATAGGCCGAGGCATATTTTTCAACATCAAAATAAACTGAGCCATTGGATTCATACGCATATCCTGCTTCGATGATCTTTTCAATCATTTCCTGTTGTTCAACAATGTGTCCGGTTGCGGTGGGTTCAATTGTGGGTTCGAGGATATTCAATTCTCGCATTCCTGCATGAAACAGGTTCGTATATTTTTGCACGAGCTCCATCGGCTCAAGTTTTTCAAGAAGGGCTTTCTTGCTCACTTTGTCTTCCGCTTCCCTGCCTTCTTCTTCGAAATGGCCTGCATCTGTAATGTTGCGAACGTAACGCACCTTGTACCCCTTGTGCATAAGATATCGATACAGAACATCAAAGGTTACATATGGTCTCGCATGCCCGAGATGGCTCTCGCCACTAACGGTGGGCCCGCACACATACATGCCCACATGTCCGGGTGTTATCGGTTCAAAAACTTCTTTCTTTCTGCTGTATGAATTGTAAATAGTTAATGCCATGGCATGAAATGAATAGCAAAGATATTATCAAAGGTGTCCTGGCGTCAATTCCACCACAAACAATTTAAAATTTATAGCATGTGCTGCTTACGGTTTGCTGAGAAAAAGATCTGCCACCAGAGGATAGTGGTCGCTCAGGTTCTTCTTAATTCGAACGAATTGCTCAATGTTAAAGTGCGGGGAAGTGAATATATTATCTATTCTAAGCGTTGGGGAAATTCCGGAGAAGGTTCTACCAATGCCGGTTCCTTTTTCAGTAAAGGCGTTCCTCATTCCTGATCCGATGGTATGATATGCGTAGCTGTTAGGTACATCATTAAAATCTCCGCAAACAATCACAGGGTGCGGACTTTCCTTGATCGAGGTGGCGATACGGTTTGCCTGGTCACTTCTGCGGAGAAATCCTCTTTTAAATTTTACCAAAAGGTTTTTTGATTTGTTAAGCACCTTTCCGTCATTAACTACAGGCTTCGTGATGTAGTCGAGATTCTCTTTATCGAAGCGTAAAGATTGAAGATGAAGATTTATCAGCCTGATAGTATCGCCATCTTTTACAACATCTGCGTATTGAAAAATTGAGTTATAATCAAAGGGAGCGTAGCTCACATTGTGTTTTTTTATGAGCGGATATTTGCTAAAGATGATGATTCCGAAATGGTGCTGGTGGTCGAAATCGAGTTTGGGATTGTAAGCATAATGATATTCCCGGAAGCCAAGATCCTTCATAAGTTCAGGCACATAATTGATCGCTGAGGTATCGCCCACTGCGCCAACCATTTCCTGGAAGCAAGCCACATCAGGGTTATATGCCCTGATGATATTTATCATTTCCTGTTTTTTCTCCGGGTGCTTTTTATGTTCCGCAATTTCAAATAGTTCAACATTCCAGCTCATCACGCGGAGATTTGCCGGATGTTTTTTCATTACAAAATTGGGAGACATCCTTAACTGAACAATGTTCTGGAGCGGTTTCCACGCGGCAAGGATCGCGGCAGTGCTAATAAGCGCCAGGGCCGGTCTCGCAAACAGCCAGAACAGGAAGAAAAGGAACAGCACGAGAAGCAGGTAAAATGCAGCAAGTGCAAAAAAGCCGATGAACCAGAATGATACAGGGTTGAATGCATAAGCGTATGCCCCTAACAAAAATCCGAGTGCAACAAAACAATTTAGGAATATCAGGAAACGTTTCGTTACCCGCCTCATTTGCTGAAACATGGATATAAAGTTAGACTATCTCTTCCTTATCCTTTCAGTGGCGCACCAACCTGCACGGCACAATCGTGGCCCGGCTCTCCGTGAGGTGGATTAAGTTTCACTCCCGGGCCGGCTTTTGGTGTTAATGCCGGAGACACCGGTGTTATGGTGGCGGGGGCTTTATTCACAACCGGCGCAGATTGGGTGACTACCGGAGGGGTCGATGTGGCGGGAGCAGAATTAAGAGGAGCTCCTACTGCGATATCGCAACGATGCCCGGGTTGGCCGTGCGCGGGGTTCAACCCGGCGGTCGACTTTGAAACTGCCGGAGCAACAGAAGTTGTAGTGTTGGGCGCCGTGGGGTTAGGTATAGTAACGGACTGCCCGCCTGAGGTAACATTAGGAAGTGTCACACCTGCATTGGCAGATTCTGAACCGCCCATAAGCGTATCTGCAATTGTAACAGGAGTTACAGGTTTAAAAGAAGTATCGGAAACAACCAGCGAAGAATCTTTTTCTTCAACTGAACTGTCATTACATGCAAAAAGGGCAAAAGAAGCCAGGAGAGCCAAGGAGATTTTTTTCATATTAATTATTTGAAGCCCTCCGCAATTTGAAGGCCTGCAAATTTAATATAAATAGATAAGGCGGGAAAGTTAAAATGTTAATCGGCATTCTCATCAAGAAAAGTATAACCTTCAGCTGTGATATATACAACCACCATCTCCTTTCCATCGATCACAGCATTGCGAACACCAACCAGCTTTCTTTTGTAAAGACCAGGAAATGAAGCGCCAAAATGCTTTGGCAGGCAGGGTTGCTGACGATCGTTTTCAATATCCCGGCATTCCCGGAGTTTTGAAACCATTTGTTTGGTGAGTGGGCGGATAGCTTTCGTTTTCAAGAAAAAATAATTTCAGTGGTAATAACAGGAGAGTCAAAAACAAATACTATACCCTTAAACATTTCGGGTATAAATCAATATGGAGATTCGTACATTGTGAATTCATCGCTACCGTGGCGGAAAAAAATGCACAGTTCGTAAATAATCTATATGACTTTTAAAAGTGTTATAAGTTGGTTCGAAATCCCTTCCGTAGATCTTGATCGGGCGGCGAAATTTTATGAAACGATCTTCAACACAAGGTTGAATGCGGTTGATATGCCAAATATCAGGATGCGGATGTTCCCGCTGGAAGATATGATGAATGGAACCGGCGGCGCGGTGGTGGATAGCAATGGTTTTCACCGGCCATCGACGGATGAAGGACCCCTGATCTATTTAAATGCAAATCCTGATGTACAACATATACTTAACCGCGTGGAGGCTGCCGGCGGAAAAATTCTCGTGCCCAAAACCTCAATCTCTCCTGAATACGGTTTTATGGCTGTTATAATTGATACAGAAGGAAATCGCGTAGGATTACATTCTGTCGGATATTAAGAACCGGACAAATATTTCGTTCGGCGTTGCGGTTAATCTGCTCTACATCAGGATTTTTTTTAGGATCCGCTACTTCCTTCCGCGGTTTCCGCTGCGTGGTTCACTTCTTTGCTCCTTCTTATTATGCGTAATGTCTGAACCCTTTACGCGCTGTTCAAGTCCTTCGCGGGAATCAAGATTGTCTTTGTTCTCAGGCCTGTTACGGTTTTGTTGTGCGGAGCTGTTTTGCCTCCTTTGAGATTGATCCATGTTCTTTTTCATAAATGAAATTTTTGTTTCCATGGAAATCACAAAAGCGAGACCAATAATATGGTTGAGAAAACCAATTTCCTCCTCAACACGTTTCTAATTCGGAGCTATCCGGGGAAACCTTTAATTCCTTTCCACGCTTAGGTTTTCCCGGAAATCAATCTTCTGCTGCTTTTTTTAAAATGTTTTTTTCTTCTTCGGTAAGAAAGTGATAGCCTTTGCTGTTGATCTTGTCCAGAATTTCGTCTATGCGTTCCTGTGTGATCAATGGGGTTTTTGTGTATGGCGCCCGGTTACCGGTGTTGTAAAACATTCGTGATTTGTCTGAAACCCGTCTTTTATTCGGGTTGAAAAGATTGGACAGCCAGGTGTAGAAATTATTCATCCAAATGCTTCCATCCCATCCTTTTCTGAGCAGAACCACAAACAAAAACCCGGATAAGGCCGCGCCAAGATGAGCGATTTTATAGGCTGTCGGCATCTGTGCAATTGCGGCAAAGTCTATGAGAAAATAGATTGCCGTTAGTATCCAGATCGGAATCCCTTTTCTAATGTGTGTGAGGATTCTGAATTGAGGATCTGCAGTGGTGGCCGCCGCAGCAACAGCAAGTACACCGGTATTGGCGCCCAGTAATCCGGCTTGCGGGTGAAGAGATTGTTCAATGGCTGCAGCAACAAGGAAAAATAATCCGCCACCAACCCCGCCGTAGATATACACAGGAATCAATTTATCATTCCCCGCCATTTGCTGTAGCTGGTAGCCAAAGGCCCAAAGCCAGAGCATGTTACTCAGTAAACGGAATATTTCCCCGCTGGAATCGCTGAAAACGTAACTGATGATCGTCCACGGTCTTTCGGAAAATATTTCCGCGCTTGATGAAAGCTGAAACCATTGCAATACACCGGCACGAAACTCAGCATCACCCGCCTGGTAATAATTGTAAACCACCTTAACAGTGAAAAGAATAAGGAAAAAAATTGTGTTGAGAACAAATAATGCTGCAAGTGCATTATTCTCCTGCCCCAGCCTGAAGCGGGGTTTCGCTTTTTTAAACTCCCGGTACCTGTCTGCCTCTCCCATTTTTTAAATTTACAACCGCCACGATTATTATAAAGGCACTGACGTTTTTTTAAGAGTGATTTATAAATTCTTCGGAAGTTTCTTAATAGAAGGAGTCCTTCCTCGTTTTATTCCAGAAAATTACCAGGATCAACCCAATCAGGGCTCCTCCTACGTGAGCGAAATGCGCAATATTATCACCAGGGATCTTTGAAATGCCTCCGAAGACGTCGATTGCAATAATACCGGTGATCGCCCATTTCGCCTTAATGGGGAAGGGAATCGGCATTATAAATAGCGTTGTATTTGGGAAGGTGTATCCAAATGCTGCCAGTATGCCCATGATTGCTCCGGATGCACCCACGGTAGCATTTTTCAGCCAAACTTCTTCCACATAATTTCTTTGCATTTCATCAAGAGAGGCAAGGGGAATGTTGCCATAATCAACCTGGTAATTGATCAGCTGGGCCACCGCGGCGCCAAAGCCGCAAATAAGGTAGAAGGTAAGAAAACGCTTCGGCCCCCAGATCCTTTCCATATTGCTGCCAAACATCCAAAGTGCGAGCATGTTAAAGAGGAGGTGAAAGAAATTACCATGCATGAACATGTGAGTTACAAGCTGGTAAGGTTCAAAGGCCTTGCTTCCACTGTGATGCAATGCGAAAAGATCGAAAGAAACATCACCAAAAACCTTTTGCGCAAAAAAAACAAGCGCGTTAATAATGATCAGGTTTAAAACTATCGGGGTAGTGCGTTGAAATCCTCCTAATGACATTGGGCAAAGGTAGGGCAAACAAATTACCGCAGCCGGAGCAGAACTACAGACTCAATGTGGTGTGTATGCGGAAACATATCGACCGGCTGAACTTTTTCAACCAGGTATTTCTCGCTGAGAAGCGCAATGTCACGTGCCTGCGTAGCAACATTACAGCTTACGTAAACAATTTTCGGCGCCGCCATGTCGAGCAATTTCATTACCAGCTTTTCGTGCATGCCTGCCCGTGGCGGGTCAGTGATCACTACATCCGGCTTTCCGTGAGCGTTGAAAAAATCATCAGTGCATATATCTATCACATCGCCTGCAAAAAATTGTGCGTGTTCAACATTATTTAATGCGGCATTGCGTTTTGCATCTTCTATCGCTTCGGCGATCACTTCCACCCCAATTATTTTTTTTGCACCCCTGCTCATAAATATGCCGATACTTCCTGTGCCACAATAGAGATCGTAAACGATTTCCATTCCTTTGAGCCCCGCGAAGTTTCGCGCAACAGTGTAAAGTGTTTCTGCCTGTTTTGTATTTGTTTGGAAGAATGACTTCGGGCTTATGATAAAATTAAAGTCGCCGAGTTTTTCTATTACAAATCCTTTCCCGCTATAAACCTGCGGATCAAGGTCATGTATACTGTCATTCCATTTGGGGTTGATGGTATATAGTAGGGTGGTTATTTCAGGAACGATATTCATCACATGATCCAAAAGTTTAACCCGGGCTTCCTGATCTTCATGATTCAGGCAAATGTTCACCATCAGTTCGCCTGTTGTACATTTTCTGATAATAATGTTTCGCAGCCAGCCGGTATGAGCTTTTATATCGTAGTATTCGAGCGAATTTAAGTTTGCATATTCCCGAATGCCGTTTCTGATGCGGTTGTTGATGCCATCCATCAGCCAGCATTCATGAATATCTATCACCTTATCGAAAATGCGGGGCACATGATAGCCGAGCGCATTTTCACGTTGCAACAATTTGTCTGTGCCGATCTCGTCCTGGGTTAAAAACCGCTTATTACTAAAAGTGAATTCTAGTTTGTTACGATAAAAGATCGTATCCTCACTTCCGATGATGGGCATTGTTTGAGGAAGATCGGCCTTGCCGATTCGCCTGAGATTTTGTTCAGCTTCCTCCTGTTTGTATTCCAGTTGTTTCTCATAAGGAAGCATCTGCCATTTGCATCCGCCACAAACGCCAAAATGTTTACAAAAAGGCTGAACCCTCTGAGCCGATGGCTTTACGATCTCCTTCACTACTGCTTCGCCCCAATCTTTCTTGCTTTTGGTAACCTGTATGTCTGCCACGTCACCGGGCACCGCGCCCGAAACGAATATCACCTTTCCTTCAACGCGGGCGAGCGCCTTTCCTTCCGCAGCGTATCCGGTAATTTCTATTGCATGAAGTAAGGGATGTTTTTTCTTTTTTCGCACACGCGAAATTAACCTTTAAACATTTCCCCGGTAGTGTTAAGAATATGTAATATTAAACGCCTTCCCGTACCACCGGCTTAGCTTTACCATGCTTTTTAAATACATTTGTTCCCTATTTTGTTGTTTATGAAGTACATTCTTACGCTGATCTCTTTCTTTCTTTTTACAAATGCTTTTTCCCAGTACAAGATCATACTCGACGCTCCGCAATATGATACCGGAAAGGTGTACCTGACCTATCATATGGGCAAGAACCTGAACGTGGCAGATAGTGGCACTGTTAATTCAAAAGGTGTGGTGGTGTTCACGGGTGAAAAATCTTTGCCCGGGGGTATTTATTCCATTGTTTTTCCGGGCAGGAGACTAACCGCCGATTTCTTTATTGACAAGGGTCAGCAGATCACCATTAAGGCAGACACTACCAGGCTGCTTGATATGGTGGTTACAGGTTCGCCTGAGAACAATCTTTTTCAACAATACCAGAAGTATCTTGCCGAAAAAGGACCGGTTGTTCAAAAAGCACGTAAGGCTTACAGTACCGCTTCCAATGCAGCCGATTCAGCAAAATATGAGGCGGAGTTTAAACGGGCTAATAAAGAGATCAGCGATTACCGGAACAGCATTGTAAATGAACACCCGGAATCTATGATGGCTGTGTTCCTGAATGCGATGAAAGATCCGATCCTTCCGGAGAAAGTACCTGTTACAAGGCAGGATTCAATTGACAACTATCAATTTTATAAAAGTCATTATTGGGATGGCGTTACCTTTTTAGATGACAGGATATTGCGTACTCCATTCTTTATTCCAAAAATGGAAAGGTATTATCGTGAAATAATGCCACAGGCCTCAGACAGTATCATAGCTGATATCGATTACAAATTGTTGCTTGCACGCAATGCGCCCGAGCTTTATAAGTATATGTTGAACTGGCTTACAGACGAATATATCAATCCCAAGTATATGGGGCAGGATGCGATCTTTGTTCATTTGTTCAACAAGTACCACAGTAAAGGACTCAGCCCCTGGCTGAATGAAAAGCAGATGGAGGTGATAACAAGGCGGGCTTACATGCAGATGTCAAACCTTATCGGCGAGCAGGCGGCACCGTTAGAGTTTGTTGATTCTACCGGGAAAGTTAAACCATTGTACGCCCTTAAATCAGACTATACCGTAGTGATCTTCTGGGATCCGAATTGTGGCCACTGCAAGCAGGAAATGCCGCGAATTGATTCTCTTTACCGGGCAGAATGGAAGCAGAAGAATGTAAAGATCTACGCTGTGCTTACCGAACCTCATTTCCCGGAGTGGGTTAAATATATAAAAGATCATGACCTTGGAGAATGGACCCATGTTTATCAGACAAAGGAAATGGAAGAAGCAGAGAAGAAAGCCAACCGTGCCAGCTACAGGCAGTTGTATGATGTTACGCAAACACCGATTTTGTACCTTCTGGATAAAGACAAAAGAATTGTTGGAAAGAAACTCACCTTTGAACAGATCAATGAATTATTGAAGGTGAAGGAGAGTTCAGCAAAAAAATAGAAATACCAACTGCGCTATGAGATCGATATGCTTACTTGCCCTTGGCTTTTTCGCGTGTACTAACGCTGAAGCACAAACGCTTTTTACCTATGGCGCGCACAAAGTGTCGAAAGACGAATTTCTGAGAGCATATAATAAGAACCGGGCCGAGGCAGAAGATGAAAAAAAGGTGTTGAAGGAGTACCTGGATCTTTACACTAATTTTAAGCTGAAAGTGCAGGCTGCAAGAGATCTTCGGCTGGATACACTGCAGCAGATTAAGAATGATGTGGCCAGCTTTCGCAAGCAGGTTCAGGAGAACTATTTGAATGATGAGGCGACCACTGAATCTCTTTTCAATGAAGCCCTGCAAAGAAGTGTGAAAGACATCCATGTTTTGTATTTCTCAGTTCCCCTGCATGATGCGCCGGATGCGGAGAAGGCTGCCCGATCCATTTACGAGGCCCTGAAAGCGGCACGCACAGATTATCAAGAAATAGTAAAGTCGGCAGCTTCGGGTAACCGCGCCCGTTATGAGGACATCGGATTCATTAATGTATTCACTGTGCCACGCAATTTAGAGGAGATCATCTACCGGCTTAAACCTGGCGAGGTGTCTGAACCTTATAAAACCGAATCTGCCTGGCATATATTTAAGTCGGCAGGAGAAAGGCCTAACCCCGGAAAGTGGAAGGTTTCCCAAATCATGTTCGCGCTTCCCGAAGATGCCACTACCGTGCAAAAGGAAGCAGCCATTGCGAGGGCTGACTCTGTTTATAAACTCCTTAAAGCCGGTAAAGATTTTTCAGACGCTGCCCGTGAGTTCAGTGAAGACAAACTGAGCTATGCAATCGGCGGTGAACTACCTGAATTTTCATCAGGCAAATACGACATAGCCTTTGAGGAGAAAGTTTTCGCTCTCAAGAGCGACGGTGAAATTTCGCGGCCCTTTGAAACTCCGTATGGTATCCACATATTAAAGCGTTTGTCACATCTCCCTTTTCCCGGCCTGAAAGACGGTAATTATCAATACGAGATCCGCCAAAGGCTGTTTAAAGATCCGCGCATGCAGGCGAGCAAAGATAAATTCAATAAAGATATCAGGTTGAAAACCGGCTTTTCAGAAACAGGTGCAGTGCCGGAAAAGGAACTTCTTCGGTTAGCCGATACCGTTATCAACAATCTTTCCATTGAAAATTTTGAAAGTTATCCCATCAGCAATAAAACGATCATACGTTTCAAAAAGTCGTCTTTAAAGGGTTCCGATTGGCTGAAATTTGTGAGAGATTATAAGGCGAATTACGAAATGGATAAAGGCGAAAAGGGAAAAGACCTGTGGAATCGTTTTCTCGACGTGGCTACGCAGGATTATTATAAAGCGCACCTGGAAGAATACAACGATGCATTTGCATTCCAGATGAAGGAATTCATGGAAGGAAACATGCTTTTCGAAATAATGGAAAGAAATGTTTGGGGAAAAGCTTCTTCTGACTCCGCCGGCCTGGCGGATCATTATGCCAAACACCGCCAGGATTACAAATGGGGCGAGAGCCGCGATGCCATTATATTTCACGCTGCAACAGAGTCGGCGGCGGCCCAGGCGAGGGAAGCATCCATCAAGGGTATCAGCTGGAGAGAGATCGGTGATCTTTATCCAGAAGTGCATGCAGACAGTGGCCGGTTTGAAATAAATCAGATCAATGATTCAGACGTACCTGTTTCTTCTACTGCGGGCACTGTATCTGAAATTAAGGTAAACAAGGATGGCTCTGCAGTGTTCACAAAGAATCTTAGAAATTATCCCCCCGGGGATCTCAAAACTTTTGATCAGGCTCGCGGACTTGTGATAAATGATTTTCAACACGGGCTGGAAGAAAAATGGCTTGCCGAATTAAAAAAGAAATATCCGGTAAAAATCAATCATCAGGTTGCAGAATCTTTGATAAAGTAGAGCCCGGCTCACAAGAGCTTCGTAAGCCTGCCCGGTTTTTCGTTGGCAGGCTTTTTGTCTTTTTTAGCCCACAATGCTGTTTCAAAACTCTGTGAAAATGAAAAAATTGTTAGGGCTATTATTTTTTGCCGGAATATCTTGTTCTGTAAAATCACAAAATATTTATATCCAGGGAGGTGTGAATCTTGCGAACATTACCTCCAATGAGCATGGACACGTGGAGAAGAATAAGATGCTCACAAGCCTCAATGCAGGAATAATGGCAGGTTTTGGGTTTTCTAAACTGGTAGACCTCGAAACTGGGCTGCTGTTCACCGGCAGGGGGTCAAAGGCAGAAACATCATTTGGAAACGGAGATTATGTTAAGGCTAAGTTTAATCCATATTATATTGAACTTCCGTTGAACCTGGTTGTGAATTTTCCACTTAACAGCTCAAGCAAATTATTTGTGCATGCGGGTCCGTATGCCGCTGCAGGCGTAGGGGGAAAATCTTCTCTGGAAATTAAAACCGGCCCCATCGTTACCACCACGGAGAATGAAATACAATACGCAGGTGAGGAACCTTTTTCATCTGATGAGGATGATGCATCCTATTACAAACTAAAGCGTATGGACTTTGGTGTGAACATGGGCGGCGGCTTAAAGCTGAACAGGGTTATCGTAAAGGTAAATTACGGCCTCGGCCTCACTAAAATAAATTCAACCGAGAACGATAATAACGCGAACGATAAAAACAAATACCGCACATTAAGTCTCTCCGTTGGTGTTCCTCTTGGTAACTGATTTTTACACGAGCTTTCTAACTACATCCGCCACCAATTCCGGCCTTCCGATGGTGTAATAGTGTAACACCGGCACACCTGCCGCTTTCAATTGTTTACTTTGGTGAAGTAACCATTCCGAACCAAGCTGGGCTACACTTTCATCACTCTGGCATTTGTTCATTTCCGTACTTAGCTCTGTTGGTATATCTATGTGAAAGGTTTTCGGAAGAACGTTCAGTTGCTTACGAGTGTAAACCGGTTTAAGACCCGGAATGATGGGCACGTTGATGCCGATATTTCTGCAAGCTTTTACAAATGAGAAATATTTTTCATTGTCAAAAAACATTTGCGTAACGATGTAGTCAGCCCCTCCATCCACTTTCATTTTAAGGTATTGAAGGTCGCTGTCCATATTAGGGGCTTCAAAATGCTTTTCAGGATAGCCGGCAACGCCTATACAGAACTTTGTTTTTGCAGAATTTTTCAGATCAGCTTCAAGATAAACGCCGGAGTTAAGATTGCAAACCTGTTTCAGCAGGTCGATCGCATAACGGTGTCCGCCGGGCTCGGGTTCGAAGGTACTTTCATTTTTTGCGGCATCTCCCCGAAGCACGAGCACATTATCAATTCCGAGGTAGTGAAGGTTGATTAGCGCATCCTCGGTTTCGTTGATATCAAAGCCTCCGCAAATGAGATGCGGAACTGTGTCAACATTATACTTATTCATTATTGCTGCACAAATGGCTTCAGTGCCCGGCCTTTTGCGAACGACAACTTTTTCAAAAGAGTTCTCCGCAGTTTTTTTAAACACATGCTCACTGCGATGGTAGGTTACATTAATAAAGGAAGGTTTCAGTTCCATCAGCGGATCAAGGAGCTGAAACAGGGACTGAATATCTTTTCCCTTTACTGGCGGAAGAATTTCAAACGAAACCAGCGTTTCCTTTGCCTGGTTTATATGGTCAATTACTTTCATGGGTTCTAAAATAGCGGTAAATATACTCGATAGCCTGATTAAACGAAAAAAACCGTGCATTGTTGCAGTGTTGTTCTGGTGATACAGAGGGATGGAAAGGGTTCTCATGCTCCTACCACCGTAGATCCTAAATCTCCTCCTTATTCGTATCTCAACTCTTAATTTGCTTTCTTTGTAAAATGCCGGAGGAGAGCCTGACCATAAAAACTCGGAACCTAGTTAAAAAATACGGGAGCAGAACCGTGGTAAACGATGTGTCTTTCGACGTTCAGCAGGGAGAAATTGTTGGACTGCTCGGGCCTAACGGTGCTGGTAAAACAACCTCCTTCTATCAGGTTGTGGGCCTTGTAAAGCCGGATTCAGGAAATGTTTTTCTTGGCGAAGAGAATATAACCGGGCTTCCCATGTATCGGCGGGCGAAGAAAGGTATCGGGTATCTGCCGCAGGAGGCCAGCGTATTCAGAAAATTATCTGTTGAAGATAATATAAAGGCGGTTTTGGAAATGACCTCGATGCCGCGCTCAGCACAGAAAGACAAACTTGAAGACCTTCTCTCAGAATTCAGGCTGCATCATGTGAGGAAGAATAATGGCGACACCTTAAGCGGTGGCGAACGTCGCAGAACAGAGATCGCGAGAGCGCTTGCCGTGAACCCGAAGTTCATTTTGCTTGACGAACCTTTCGCAGGTGTTGACCCGATTGCTGTGGAAGATATCCAGGAGATCATTGCGAAGCTGAAATATAAACATATCGGCATCCTGATCACAGATCATAACGTGAACGAAACACTTTCCATTTGCGATCGAGCCTATCTTCTTATTGATGGAAAAATATTCAGGCACGGCACCGCAGAAGAACTGGCCGGAGACGAGCATGTACGCAGGCTTTATCTCGGAAGGAACTTCGAATTGAAACGGAAAGATTATCTCCACGAACAGGCAAGAACAGGGCAAGAGTAAGCTCATTGCCAATTTCATTCATAATTTTTTATCTTGCCTGAGATGAAACTCCTCTCTCCGGTAATTTCTAAACTTGCAAGGCTCCGGTCGTGGCGAATAGAAAATTGGACCAACTACCCGATGGCGGTTCAGAGAGAAGTGTTGCAAGACCTCGTTTCTTCCGCTCAATACACTGCATTCGGGAAGCAATACAATTTTTCAAATCTCTTCACCATAAAGGAGTTTAAGAACCGCGTTCCGGTAAGCGAGTATCCTGAAATGCTGCCATACATTGAAAGAATGATGGCGGGCGAACAAAATGTTTTGTGGAACACACCGGTAAACTGGTTTGCGAAAAGCAGCGGAACCACGAGCGATAAAAGTAAGTTCATCCCTATAAGTGATGAGAGTTTGCAAACAAATCATTACCAGGCCAGCAAGGATGTTCTAACCAATTATTATAAGAATTTTCCTGCGAGCGACCTTCTTACGGGAAAGGGGCTTGTTGTGGGCGGATCGCACCAGGTAAGCAGGTTAGCGGAAGATGTACAATATGGTGATCTTAGCGCGGTGCTGATGCAGAACTCTCCTTTCTGGGGCCAGTGGATCAGAACACCTGAATTGAGCATCGCCCTGCTCGATGATTGGGAAAGTAAAATTGAAATGATCGCAAGAACAACTGCGGAGGAAAATGTAACCTCTCTTGCAGGGGTTCCTACATGGACGCTCCTCCTTCTTAAAAGAATTCTTGAAATAAAAAAGAAGGATACGATTCATGAAGTGTGGCCTAACCTTGAGTTATACATCACCGGCGGGGTTTCGTTTGTGCCATACCGTGAGCAGTTCATGAAGCTGATGGGTGCGCCTATAAATTATCTCGAAATATATAATGCAAGCGAAGGTTTTTTTGCGGGACAAACACATCCTGAAGATGACGGGATGACGCTCTTTACCGAGCATGGAATATTTTATGAGTTCATGCCTGTTGAAAATTATCATAATGGCACAAAACATACCATCGGTCTTGGCAATGTAGAAACCGGGAAAAATTACGCGATCGTGATAAGCACAACAGGCGGGCTCTGGCGCTATCTGGTGGGCGATACTATTCAATTCACCTCGCTTAACCCATACAGGATAAGGGTCAGCGGCCGGCTAAAACACTATATGAATGCTTTTGGGGAAGAGGTGATCGTTGACAATTCTGACCAGGCGATCGCTTCAGCCAGTATTCAAACAGGGGCTCGTGTATCAGACTATACCGCGGCACCGGTTTACATGAGCGACAACACCAACGGAGCCCATGAATGGTTGATAGAATTTGAAACTCCTCCTGCCGACATTCAGGAATTTACCCGTTTACTCGACGAGGGCCTTAAACAGGTGAACAGCGATTATGAAGCTAAACGTTATAAAAGCATTGCACTACGTGAACCAATTGTAAGAGTTCTGCCTAAAGGGTCCTTTTCTAAATGGTTATCATCAAAAAACAAAATGGGCGGACAACATAAAGTTCCCCGGCTTAGTAACGATAGAAAAACACTTGAAGAGATCTTGCACTTGTGCGAACAATAAAAGACCTACAGATTCTTATTTTCGTGCAAAAATTAAAAACGTATTATGAAATTACTGGAAGGAAAAACGGCGATCGTAACCGGTGCGGCACGCGGAATAGGCGAGGGAATAGTGCTGAAATTTGCTGAGCATGGTGCCAACATTGTATTCACCTACGTGAGCGAGGGAAGCATTGAAAAGGCGCGCGCGCTGGAAGACAAGGTTAAACTGCATGGCGTAAATGTGATCTCCTTTCAGAATAACGCTGCAGATTTTGCCGCATGCGAATCTCTTGTAAATGATGTTGTAAAAACATTTGGTACAGTTGATATCTGCGTGAATAATGCAGGTATCTCAAAAGATAATCTGCTGCTGCGAATGACACCTGAACAATGGGATGAAGTGATGCAGGTGAATTTGAAGAGCGTTTTCAACATGACGAAGCAGGTGATACGCCCGATGATGAAAGCAAAAAGCGGAAGCATAATCAATATGAGCAGCGTGATAGGTGAAATGGGAAATGCAGGGCAAAGCAGTTACGCCGCAAGCAAGGCCGGCATCATCGGCTTTACAAAAAGTGTGGCCAAGGAACTCGGCAGCAGAAACATCAGGTGCAACGCGATCGCGCCAGGTTTCGTTGAAACCGATATGACGGCCTATTTAAAAGAAGGTGAGGCAGGTGAAAAATATAAAGCCGGTATTCCGCTTGGTCGATTTGCCACCTCTGAAGACATTGCAAATGCAGCGCTGTTTCTTGCATCACACATGGGCAATTACGTGACGGGACAAACAATAAGTGTTTGTGGGGGACTGAATATATAGCCTTAAGCCTTTAGTGCGAAGTCTCTGCTCAGTTAGCGGAAAAAACGATTCGCAAGGCAGAGTTACTTACTAATTTCCTGCATGAGCTTTCATAAGATACTTCTAATGTTAAAGATGTTATAAAACGAGTAGTGATAAACACTGTGGTCAATGGTGCGCAACGTTTTTTTACTGATATAGTTATTGTCGGATTTTCAAATTATTGATTCCACGATTTATTTTTTATTTTTGCCACCTGATGAAAGTTGCCGATAGGAAAAATATGACACAAAAACTATTGCAGTTTCTTTCCGCTGCAGTAATGGCTGCATGTCTCCTGTTGCTCACCGGCGCTAATTTTATTGTGTATCCTTCTCACAATATTTCTTCGGTTGCCGAGCAACGTGAGCGCGAAGCTAAAGCGCCGCCGACCCCAACTGAGGAGAAATCATCCGAAACAAAAGCGCCTACATCTATCCAGGAAGAATACCTGCATGATCATGACGTATCTGAATTGAAATTTATCAATAACCTTTCTCTTCATAAAATTCACAGGGCAGAAAAACTGCCCCTGCCTCCCGGCAACGAAGTGTACTATCCTCCCCGATTCTGCTGATCCTTCTTTCTTAATTCTGTTTTTCACTCAGCGCAGTGCGTAAACCTGTGTGCTTGGTGTTGAACGATCAATGCAGTAATCAAAAAAAAATATTATGAAGAATAAATTGAGGAACCTGTCCTCCGATTTTTCATCGGGGATAGTGGTTTTCCTGGTGGCAATTCCACTTTGCCTTGGTGTGGCTGTTGCAAGTGGTGTAAGTGAGTTGAGCGGTATCGTAGCCGGTGTGGTTGGCGGTATTCTTGTTGGCGCATTAAGCGGAAGCCAGTTAAGTGTCAGCGGTCCTGCAGCGGGCCTGACTGCTATTGTTGCAGCTGCCGTACTTAAACTCCCGGCGATCGAGGCGTTTTTTCTAGCGGTTGTTATAGCAGGCGTGATGCAAATAATCATGGGGGTTTTAAAGCTCGGTATAATCGGAGATTATATTCCCAACAGTGTTATTAAAGGAATGTTGGCAGGTATCGGAATTATACTGATCATAAAACAGCTTCCTTACCTGGTTGGCTACGACGTAAGCGTATCGGGGGCCTCATCAACTTCTGCCTCTTCTCAAAGCTTCCTTGGTTCTCTTTTAGGTGCTATTCGGGATATCACACCTGTTGCAATGATAATTGGGGTGGTAGGGCTGGCGTTAATGATACTTTTCGATACCAAATGGATGAAGAGTAAGAAGATCTTTCAAATAGTCAACGGCCCTTTGGTTGTTGTTCTTGTGGGTGTGTTCATTGTACAGGCCGCAGGCGGATTGTCCACGAACCATCTTGTAAATCTTCCTGTAGCCAATTCACTGCCGGAATTTGTAGGGCTTTTGACATTCCCCAACTGGGAGTTTCTAAACGAACCTGATGTTTGGGTTACAGCGATAACGCTTGCACTTGTTGCTTCCCTGGAAACACTTCTAGGAATTGAGGCAGTTGATAAGCTGGATCCGGAAAAACGGAGCACACCCAACAACAGGGAACTCATCGCCCAGGGATCAGGCAATATTGTGAGCGGTATGCTCGGAGGGCTTCCTCTTACAAGTGTTATTGTAAGAAGCAGTGCAAACATCAACTCAGGAGCGAAGTCGAAAATGAGCACCATCATACATGGTTCATTGATATTGGTGAGCGTATTGTTTTTGCCTGCAGTCCTCAATTTAATTCCAAAGGCAGCGCTGGCAGCCATACTGATTTTTACCGGTTATAAACTGGCAAAGGTTTCCCTCTTTAAAGAATACTATAGAAAGGGCTGGCACCAGTTCATGCCATTTGTTGTTACTTTGAGCAGCATCGTGCTTACCGATCTTCTTACAGGAGTAATGGTCGGTCTTGTGCTTGCAGTGTTTTACATCATCAGAGATAACTTCCGCTCCTCGATATATATGGTGCGAGACAAAAACAATTTCATGATCAGGCTTCGCAAAGACATTTCATTTTTCAGTAAGCCCATATTGAAAGAGAAACTTGCAGAGATTCCGGACAACAGCCTTGTTTTTATCGACGTATCAAGGGCAGAGTTTGTGGATCTTGATATCACGGACACCATCAATGAGTTCAGGGAACAGGCCGGTTACCGGAACATAACGGTTAAGGTTAACGGCAGTTTGATGAATGTGCCTACTCAACTTTGGCAAAAGAATGGAAAAAGTAAAAACGGATTAGCGCATCATTATGATGCAGTTCATTAAAAAAAAATTATACAACTTATGTTATCGTACGAAAAATTATTACTCGCCAATAAAGCATGGGCGGAGGAGCAAAAGATCATAGACCCTGATTTTTTTACAAGGCTTGCCGCGCAACAGGCACCTGAATTTTTGTGGATCGGCTGCAGCGACAGCAGAGTTCCTGCGGATAAGATCACCGGTACAGATCCGGGTGAAATATTCGTTCATCGCAACATCGCAAACCTCGTAGTGAATTCGGATATAAATATGTTGAGCGTGCTGCAATACGCTGTGGAAGTTTTGCAGGTGAAACATGTAATCGTTTGCGGACATTACGGTTGCGGCGGCATCAAAGCGGCGATGACGCGCAACCATCTTGGCATAATAAGCCATTGGCTTAAAAACATTAAAGACACCTATAGCAAGTACCGTGATGAAGTGGACTCACTTCAGGATGAGGAAATGCGCTCTGACAAACTTACCGAGATAAGCGTGCAAGAGCAGGTGATGAACCTCGCAAAAACATCTATCATTCAGAAGGCCTGGAAAACAAGGCAAGGTCCGCACCTTCATGGATGGGTTTATGGTCTCAAGAACGGCATCATCAAACCGGTTTGCGAGATGGCCGCCGGTTCGGAGGTAGATGATCTTTATATGTATGAAAATCCGCAATGATTTAGTTGGTAGTCTGTAGTCTGTAGTCTGTAGTCAACTGATTTCTGGAAAGTAATACTCAATAAGCCCACGGTTCCGCATCGTGGGTTTTTTATTTTACATCGTTCATCGTGATAGAGTCCGTCAGTTGGTAGTCGGTAGTCGGTAGTCTGTAGTTGGTAGTCTGTAGTCAGCTGATATTGAAAATTAATACTCCGCAAGCCCATGGTTGCTAATCGTGGGTTTTATGATCTGCATAGTACATCGTAACTCGTACATCGTAAATCGTACATCGTAAATCCGTCTTCCCCCTTTTACCCCCGGGTAAGGTATTGACTGCGGCAAAATAAAACCGGATCTTGCAAGCATGTTCACCGTTTTCATCCGTACCCTAAAGCACCCAGTGACATTCACTGGGTTTTTTAAACTAAAAAAATTGTCATTAAAATACTAAATAAATTAGTGTTATTAAATATTATGTTTTACATTTGACCCTACATTTAATTTTACACGCAAACAGATACATCAATTAAAACAGAAACAATGAGCAACGCAGAAAAATTAAAGGCATTGAAGCTGACCATGGACAAGATCGACAAGGATTTTGGAAAGGGTTCAGTGATGATGATGAACGAAAGAGGACATATAGAACAGGAAGTGATTTCAACCGGGTCCATTGGTTTGGACGTAGCGCTGGGCATCGGCGGATTACCAAAAGGAAGAGTGGTGGAAATATATGGGCCGGAGTCTTCGGGTAAAACAACCCTGGCGATACATGTAATCGCGGAAGCTCAGAAGAAAGGCGGAATGTGCGCCTTTATAGATGCTGAACACGCCTTCGACAGTAATTATGCGCAAAGGCTTGGTGTAGATATAGACAATCTTCTTATTTCTCAGCCTGATTATGGCGAACAGGCGCTCGAAATTGCCGATCGTTTGATTCTATCCGGGGCGCTGGATGTGGTAGTGATCGACTCCGTGGCCGCGCTCGTTCCTAAAGGTGAACTTGAAGGCGAAATGGGCGATAGTAAAATGGGGTTGCAGGCGAGGCTGATGAGTCAGGCATTGCGAAAACTTACTGCAACTATCTCGAAAACAAATTCTTGCTGCATATTCATTAATCAGTTGAGGGAAAAGATCGGTGTTATGTTTGGTAATCCTGAAACTACCACCGGCGGTAACGCCCTGAAGTTTTATTCTTCTGTACGGCTGGACATCAGGCGTATCGCTCAGTTGAAAGACGGAGATGAAGTGATAGGAAATCATATCAAGGTAAAAGTGGTGAAGAACAAGGTGGCACCGCCTTTCCGCCAGGCCGAATTTGACATTATTTACGGTGAAGGAATTTCGAAGGTGGGTGAAATCATTGATATGGGTGTGGAACTCGGCATTGTGCAAAAGAGCGGAAGCTGGTTCAGTTACAATACTGACAAACTTGGGCAGGGTCGGGAAGCTGTGAAGCAATTGCTGGTAGATAATCCGGCACTTGCCGCGGAAATCGAAGAGAAGATCCGCACGAAGATCCGCGAGATGCAGGCGAGTTAATTAAAAGTGGATGTTATGGGTTAGTATGTATAGGCTGCTCCGAAAACGGGCAGCCTTTTTTCATTTCGGAAATGTTCGACAGCCGATATTTGTAAAAAGTTCTCCTTGCAAAAACGTTTGCTGCCCCATCTTGCTCTCCTTTTTACCAATTTGTTCTTTGCTGTAAATTTTTCTGCGATCAAGCATTTAATGAACAACGGTTTGGTGAAGCCCTTCGGACTAAACGTGGTTCGTGTGGGTGTGGCCACAATAATGTTGTGGATACTTTTTGCTTTCAAGAAAGAAAGGTCAACTATTGATAAGAAAGATTGGGGACGGTTAATTCTTTGTGGATTCACCGGCATTGCATTAAATCAGCTTCTGTTTCTTAAGGGTCTGCAGCTTACCTATCCCATTCACGCTTCGCTTTTAATGCTGGTGACACCGATCATCATCATCGTGGCCGCGGCGTGGTTATTGAAAGAACGACTGTCTTCTTTTAAAATAGCGGGACTAATTTCAGGGCTACTTGGTGCAACCATTCTTATCAGCAGCAGAAGTGGTGGCGGCGCTGCAACAGATCCCGTACTCGGTGATATACTCGTGATTATAAATGCCGCTTCTTATGCGGCTTATTTTATTTTGGTAAAGCCGTTAATGACAAGGTATCCCCCGGTAATGATCCTGCGTATGGTATTTACAATCGGTACTCTTTTCATTATTCCGTTCGGGTGGAAGGAATTCACGGAAATTCCATGGCATCGATACGCAATAAATGATTGGACCGCAATGTTCCTTATAGTGATCTGCGGAACTTTTTTTGCCTATCTCTTCAACATTTATGGAATAAAACATCTCGGTGCGTCAGTTGCCGGCAGTTACATTTACATGCAGCCTGCCTTTGCAGCGATCATTGCAATGATAGTGTTAGGGGAAAAGCTATCGCCTACTGAAATACTTGCCGGTCTCCTGATTTTTTCTGGCGTGTATTTTTCAAACAGGCAATCAGTTGCAAATCGCGATCAAAGTCGTTTGGGATAATCAAAGAAGAGAAACTTCTTTTCAGCATTTTCAAAATCTTTCCAATGCTTTACATCTGCCTGCACGGAAAAGATTGCACAGGTAGGCATATTGTCAATTATAATATCATTTGTCAGAGAGTTTGCATAGTCAGTAATGCCGGGGTTGTGAGAGAACAGCGCCGCGCTTTTTATTGAATCATCAAGCCAGGACACAACTTCTGCAAATGTTTGTGTGGAGGCGAGGTAAAGGCCCTCTACATAAATTATTTTTTCTTCCTTCACTCCAAATTCCTTGCAGAAAAATTTGCATGTTTTCTTTGCACGTTTGGCGGGGCTCGATACGAAAGCGTCAATATGGTGAACTCTTTTGAAAAGTCGTTTGGCCATTTCCGGTGCATCTCTCAGCCCGCGTTCATTCAGCTTCCTGTCGAAATCAGCGACATCAGTATTTTCCCAACTGCTTTTTGCATGCCTTATCAGGTATAATGTTTTCACTTTTTAAATTTAGGAAAGCCTCACGAAAAATTATATTTTCGGCCGTTAAATTGAAAAGATGAAAAGGAATTTTATTTTGATGCTCATGGCAACAGTTGCCTCGCTCACCTATTGCACATCATCAAAGAAGGCTGCATCAAAGCCCGCTGCAGTAACTTATGAAGAAAATATTCAACCGGTAGTGGCTGCTTCTTGCGGTCCCTGTCACCTTCCGTCAAAAGGAGGAAAGAAACCACCACTGGAAAGTTATACTGATGTTGCCTATAATATTGATGAAATAATCAGGAGAATAGAGATGCACCCGGGCCAGAAAGGATATATGCCGATGAAAAAGGATCGACTGAGCGACAGTGCCATAAACCTTTTTAAAGATTGGAAAAGTGGCGGACTGTCAAAATAAATTATAAAGTAAAAGGCCGGCTGAAATCAACCGGCTTTTTTATGTCATTGACTTTACCCGCATTCTGAAGCTCTGAAGTAAGGTGTTTTCATAGCCATCAGCAACGGCCATGCTTCCGCGGCATTCATCATCGTCAACAGACTGCCTCTATATTTAATAATTGTGCCATAACCGAAAGTCGTTTGCTAAAATTCATTAACAATTTTATGAGCAAGCAAGCACTAAAGATGAAACAAGTTTAAAGTATTTTCGCAAAAAATTTTAACATGAATAAGGGTGTGAATGCATTGAACAGGTTTCGTTGGATTGCTATCGTGGAAGGAGTATCTTACCTCTTGTTGGTTTTTGTGGCGATGCCCTTGAAATATTTTGCAGATCAGCCATTGCCTGTTAAGTACCTTGGATGGGCTCACGGAGTTCTGTTCGTGGCGTTTTGCATTTTGCTCCTCGGAGCGTGGGCCGAAAGAAAATGGTCTTTCTGGAAAGCTACTTTGGCCTTTCTCTCCTCTCTTGTTCCTTTCGGAACGTTTATCTTCGACAGGGAAATAAAAAAAGAACTTCAAAAAGCATCCGCAGTATAAATAAACTTTATGGCAACGAAATCTGTTAGTGCAGTGGAAAGTTATCTTGAGCAATTGCCTGATGAAAGAAAGCAGGCGGTTACAAAACTCCGCAACACTATTCTTAAGAAACTGCCTAAGGGCTATAGTGAAAACCTGGCATCCGGAATGATCACCTATTCGGTTCCACTTTCTATTTTCCCTGAAGGATATCATTGCACCCCAGGGCAGCCCTTGCCTTTCGTTATGCTGGCTAATCAAAAAAATTTCATCGCCATTTATCATATGGGAATTTATGCCGAGCCAAAGTTGTTGAAATGGTTCACCGATGAATTTCCAAAGCATGCGAAGAAGAAATTGGATATGGGAAAAAGTTGTATACGGTTTAAAGATGTGAACGATATCCCCTATGCTTTAATCGGCGAGTTGATGACGAAGATGAGCGTGCAGAATTGGATTGACACCTATCAATCCGCTTTTAAAAATGAAAAACAAGGCAAATAGAATTTCAGTGATGAAAAGATTTATAACTCTTTCATTGTTGCTTCTTCCATTTGCAGGTTTTTCCTGGGGTGTGTTGGGCCACCGCGTCATCGGGGAAGTTGCTGAAACCTACCTGAGCCACAAAGCCAAAAGCCGTATCAAAAAAATACTCGGTAGCGAATCAATCGCAATGAGTAGCAATTGGGCTGATTTCATAAAGTCTGATTCATCCTACAATCATTTTTCTCACTGGCATTACAATAATTTTCCCGGCGGATTGAATAAAGAAGATTTCTACAATTTTCTTCGAACCGATTCAACCGAAGGTGCATACAGCGCTTTGAAATTTCTAAAGAGCGAATTGGTGAGGAAGGACCTGCCGCTCGAGAAGCAGGCCGTGTACTTAAAATTGTTGATACATTTTGTTGGTGATATGCATCAACCGCTTCATGTGGGGCGAAAGGAGGACCTTGGCGGAAACAAGATCAGGGTGATGTGGTTTAATGATAACGTTAACCTCCACCAGGTGTGGGACGATAAACTGGTGAACTTTCAGCAACTCAGTTATACAGAATATGCACATGCAATTAACCACCCTACTCCGGCTCAACGTAAGCAATGGAGCACTTCCTCGTTGGAAGATTGGTTTTATGATTCGTATGAATCTGTGCAAAAAATTTATGCAGGTGTTTCACCCGAACAGAAGCTCGGCTACCGTTATAACTTTGATAACATCGCCATGCTGAACGAACAATTGCTGAAGGGCGGAGTGAGGTTGGCCGGGTTGCTGAATGAGATCTACGGGAAGTAGTTTAGTTAGTAGTTTGTAGCCGTCAGTCGTTTACTCTTTTGCATTAACCTGTACCTCCGTACCTCTGTGGATCTCCGTAACCCAAAAAATCCTAATTAAAAAGCAAGAGTTTAAAAAATATGGGTTTTGGAACAGATCATCACATTATCAAATTATCACATCATCAATAGCCCCTCACATTCTTCCCTTCCATAAAATTCATGAATGCGCGGTTACAAACGCGGTTGCCGCCTTTTGTTGGGTAGTTGCCGGTAAAGTACCAGTCGCCCGTATTGTTAGGGCAGGCTTCGTGTAATGATTCGATCCTTTGAAAAATTACGTCTACAGGAATTTCAAAATTGTCAGGCGTTATTAGTTCAGCGATCTTGTTGGTGATCTCTTCGAGTGAAAAAGGTTTATAAACCTGTTTCACCACATTCTCCTCATCAAGTTTGTTATCCCTTTCCATTTCCCTGCACCTTTCAAGAAGCGAGGAAAGATGGTCGCCCATATTTCTTTCCTGAATAAGTTTCATCGCTGCGCGGAATGCAATAAAATCACCCATCTTACTCATGTCTATTCCATAGCAGTCAGGATAGCGAATTTGGGGAGAAGAGGATACAACTATTATGCGTTTCGGTTTTAATCTTCCAAGCATGCGTACGATGCTTTCCCGCAGCGTAGTGCCGCGAACGATACTGTCGTCAATTATAACAAGCGTATCTTCCCCCGGGCGCACAGTTCCGTAGGTGATATCGTACACGTGTTGCACCATTTCATTTCGGCTGCTGTCTTCTGTAATGAAGGTGCGGAGTTTTACATCTTTGATGGCGATCTTTTCGATCCTGATCTTTCGATTAACCATCTCCGTTAGTTTACCTCCATCAAAATCATCTCCCCAGCTCAGTATTCGTTCCACTTTTATTTTATTCAGGTAATCTTCCGCTCCTTTAATTAAGCCATAGAAGGCGGTCTCTGCAGTGTTAGGGATAAAGGAAAAGATGGTATTTTTCAGATCGTAGTCGACTGCTTCGAGAACTGTGTTGCTCAAATGGTAGCCGAGTGCTTTTCTTTCTTTATAAATTTTTTCATCACTACCGCGGGAGAAGTAGATCCTTTCGAAACTGCATGCCTTTCTTTGCTGTGCAGGAACAACTTGTGTTACCTCGTAAGATCCGTCAGCATAAGCAAGCAGGGCCTGCCCTGGCATAAGCTCCTTCACTTCGTTTTCTTCAAGATTAAACGCTGTTCGTATCGCTGCTCTTTCGCTTGCCGCCACTATCACTTCGTCGTTGATGAAATAATATGAAGGGCGAATTCCATGTGCATCACGGAGCACGAAAGCATCCCCGTTGCCAATGATCCCGGATACATGGAAGCCCCCGTCGAATAAGGGAACAGATGCCTTCAATACATTAAGCAGGTTTAATTTCTCCGGAGACTTTTCATCTTCCAAAACCAGGAAATGGTATATCACTTCCATCATCGCTGCGAGGTCGCTTGACTTATCGAATGAATCGGGTTCGATATTAATAAGTCTGAATAATTCACCAGTGTTAACGAGGTTGAAATTACCTGCAAGTGTAAGGTTGCGGGTCGGGATGGTATTTTTCTTAATGAAAGGATGGCAGAATTCAACTTCGTTTTTCCCCTGGGTGCCGTAACGCAGGTGGCCCAGCAACACTTCTCCCATTACCGGAATATGGCCCTTCATCAATCCGGGGTGATGCTTGATTCCCGGTTGAAGTTTTTCAATTTCATTTATTTCATTCCATATGCGGGAGAAAAGATCTGATAAGGATTGTGCGTGATTACTTCTGATGCGGTAGAGAAATGGATAACCTGGCTCTGTGTTCAATTTTACGGCCGCAACCCCGGCGCCATCCTGACCCCGATTGTGCTGTTTCTCCATGAGGAGGTACAACTTGCTGAGCCCATAAAGTACGGTATTGTATTTCTGTTGATAGTAACTGAACCGCTTTCTTAACCTGATAAATGCAAGGCCGCATTCATGCCTGATCTGGTCGCTCATAGTGGAGATTGAGCCGCAAAATTAGTCAAATAGTTTGTAGTCGGAGGTCTTTAATCGGTGTTGTCTGATAAAAGAAATGAGAGCCTTTGCAAACTATATCGGTTTAAATTAGAATAGAATTTTACAGGCAAGGCGGACCTTTTAGGCTTCGAAGTTTCTTTTGTCACGGAGTTCTTACGCTGAGCTGGTGTGATTTTCAAAATGTTTGAAACTCTTTGTGAACTGATTATTTATCTGTGAAGCTTTGTTGCAATCCTTGTACTGAAGCATGGAATATGGCTGAAAAGCGAACCTGCAGTAAAAGTGTGCGACGCAACTGAAGTACAATAGAGGTATGCTGGCGATGCCATAAAAATTCTCAATTCCGAACCGTGCAGTTTTTATTAAATGAAGTTTAAAACTGATCGACTGGACCTGCATCCGTTAGCTTGCAGTTTGAACCGCAGGCCGCTTACAGCCCGCTGATCGTGATTCCAACCTGCAGGGGGTTGATCTCCGGAGCTACGCCGTCTTTGAAGAGATTGGTAAAAGAGTAGGAGCCAAACAATCCAAAAATGCCGTATCCCGCGCGCAATGTGCCGGAAAGCCGGGTAGAATTGAAAAAGGTTTTTGATGATTGCTTTTCAATAAAGTTGTTAACCGTGTTGCCGGAGCCATTGCGTAATTCCTTTCCCTTTGTTTGAGCTTTTAGCATGGTGCCCAACTTTACGCCAAGCGCTATTTTTACTGCATGATTAGGATCGGCAGGTTTGCTCATAAAGCGGAACTCCAAAGGAATTTCCAGGTAGGTGGTGGCCAGTTTGTATTTTTTAAAATGAAATGCTGTATCAAGATTAACAAAGGGCAGTGTTTGCGAAGTTGAAGTAATGTCAACTTCCATTCTTTTAAAAAACATATTGCTTGTGGAAACACCGAGCCCAATGCCCACACTAAGTTTTGGATTTCCTTTGAAAGGTTTATCCAGCATCAGGTAGATATTCGCGCCACGGCTCAGGCCTTTCATGTGGCTGTCGATACTGTCTGGCGCACCCGTCCAATGATCTGTTGCCAGTTGAATCATCACATGATCTGCCGCGCGGTTGCCGAGGTTAGGCATATTTTTTTTCTGTGCCGAAACGTTGAAAGCAAGTGTAAGCAGCGCAAACGCAAACAATATTTTTCTCATAAATAAGTAATGGCGGCAAAACTACTTGCCTCCTGGTTAATGAAAGGTTAAAGCCAGGTTCTAAAACCGGGCGCAAATGTAATGAATATTGACTTAGATGGGCCATAAGCAGGCAGGGACGGAAACCAGCTCATATGCGCGGGAATGCTATGGCATAATTTTTTTTTACAGGATAGGCAAAACCTTGAGTATGCAAAACAGAGACAACAATATCATTCCTGAGAACTACACTGGTAAAGCGGTGGATATAGCGCATTTTAGAACGGAGGAAAGTGTTGAAAAAGCGATAAGAGTATTTTCAGCTATAAAGTCAACTTTTTTACGTCCCGGAAAGTGGCGAAGTGTAGCAGGAAAAGCAACCGCGGAATTTGAGATCGATTCTCTTCTGGGCAAAGACGGCGAAATAAAGGAGGGTGATTTTATAAAGATTGATATACCCGGCCCCGGTCCGTCTAACGGTGAAGGATATGATTGGGTACGAGCGGAAAAGGTACTGAAGAACGTTATTGATGGCGCTGATGAGAGTGTTTTTATTCAGTTGCGGGCCTGCCCGGATCC
>JAEZDA010000018.1 GCA_023433345.1 Bacteroidota bacterium
GGCAGCATCGGATTTTAATAGATTGGAAGGCTGATCAAACAACCATGTCAGGTATTTTCTATTCTGGCGTTTCAATTGCTTTTCTCGAATCAGTGCATCGCGTTTGCGCTCAAAACTCTCGACGTACCTTAAAATCCAAGGAGTTTTTTGAGAGGTAAAAAATGATAACCCGGAGTTGTGTTCTTCCAATCGCTTCACAGGATTTTCAGTGATGCCCTTATAATAATCTCCATCGGCCAAACTTTCAATTATATATACGAAATAGGGCACAGACAAGAATTAGGGTTCATACAAAAGATCCCCGAATTTCTTCGGGGATCTTTGCGGACCGGACGGGACTCGAACCCGCGACCTCTGCCGTGACAGGGCAGCATTCTAACCAACTGAACTACCGATCCAAAAAAATTAAGCAGGTAGTTTTGTTTTGGGAGGGCAAATATAGTGCATATACGTTCTCAGGCAAAAAAAATTAGGTTTCGAGAATTTGCAGCATTTTTCCCTGGCCTTTAATTTGATTCGGACTGGCTAACAAATATTCAATGCCCGAAGGTCCGTCTATATATATAACTAAACAAGCCATTCGCCCTTTTCTAAAAGGCCAGGTTATCATAGCTGCCCGAGGGAATGCAAAGATTCCGATGGAGAATTTGGCAGGCAAAAAAATAACCGATGTTAAGTCATGGGGGAAGCACCTACTGATATGTTTACCGAAATTAACTGTGCGAATTCACTTTTTGATGTGGGGTTCTTACAGTATTGATGAGCAGATAAGACCAGATCGCAGCCTCCGCCTTCAAATAACCGCAGGGGGAAAAGACGTTTTCTTTTACACCTGCTCAGTGAAATTATTGGAAGGAAAGTTAGATGACCTGTACGATTGGGAGACAGACCTTTTAAATAAAAAATGGAACGGAGTTAAGGCAAGAAAAAAATTAAAACTTCTTCCTGATACTATGGTTTGTGACGCGATACTCGATCAGAACATTTTCGCCGGAGCAGGGAACATCTTTAAAAACGAAGTGTTATATCGCGTTAAACTGCATCCGGAAAATAAAATAAAAGATATTCCTCCAAGAAAATTAACTGAACTGGTGAACGAGGTTCACAATTACAGTTATGACTTTTTAAAGTGGAAAAAGAAATTTGTGCTGAAAAAACACTGGCTTGCTCATACCAAGCGAACCTGCAAGCGGTGCGAGATTCCTCTCATTAAAAAACATTTGGGAAAAACCGCACGTCGTACATTTTTCTGTGAACAGTGCCAGGTTAGGTATTAATAACAGTTGTAATTAAAGATCTGCCCGGTTTACTAACAAGCTAGCTCTACCGGTTGGGAAGATTTGTTAGTTAATCTTGAATGGAAATTCATCCTTAACAAATTCCTTTTTACCGGAGCACTTGCTTAAGTGAATTTAATTTTTCACTCTTTATCTATATATCATAAAACAGTTAGAGGGAAAGGTAGACATATTACCGGTGCAGGATAGGAATCGGAAGATTTGCAGCTATGCTAACTTGATTTAGAAGACTTTTTAAAAAATTAAGATTGATGTACAAACTAAAAATAATTTCATCCACCGTCCGCCCCGGAAGAAAAGGCCCGCTGGTGGCTGCCTGGATCACAGAAATTGCCAAACAACACGGAAGCTTTGAAGTTGAATTGATCGATCTCGGTGAGCTGAACCTGCCGATGATGAATGAACCGAATCATCCCGTGCTGAAACAATATAAGCACGACCACACTAAGCAATGGAGTGCAAAGATTGATGAGGCTGATGCTTTCATTTTTGTAACAGCAGAATACGATTACAATTATCCCGCGCCTTTACGAAATGCGTTGGAATACCTCGTGGCAGAATGGGCTTACAAGGCTGCCGGGATTGTGAGCTACGGCGGCGTATCGGCAGGAACGAGAGCTTCGAACAGTTTAAAGGCGGATCTGTCCACCTTTAAAATTGTGCCTTTAACAGAGTCGGTGAATTTTCCTTTCTTTCAACAGAACATAAATGATGAGGAAAAGTTTGTAGCCAACGAAATATCGTACAAAGCTGCGCAGAATATGCTGAAGCAACTTGCTCGCTGGACGAAAGGATTGAAAATTATTAAAGAAGATAATGGATAAGAAAAGGCACTGTTGATGCGCAGGGAAACAAAAGTACAAGAGTGCGACGCAACGATGATGAGCTTTGCACATGGCCCGTGCCAAAATAGAAAAAGCAAACGAAGATCCGATGTATAAAAAGGAAAATGCGGTGCCCCAACCTTATGGTACCGGCCAAACTTCCTACGAAGGAAATGACAAATTACTATTTGGAATTATCCTGGGAGTTTTGTCCTTCTGGCTGTTTGCTCAAACAACGTTGAACATCAATGTTGACATGGCAAAGGACCTGGATATGGAAACGTCTATGATGAACATTGCCGTTTCCATCACTTCATTATTTTCCGGAATTTTTGTGGTGGTAATGGGTGGACTTGCCGATCGCATCGGGCGGTTAAAGATCATAAGGATAGGATTCTTTTTCAGTATCGCGGGCTCATTACTTGTCGCTTTAACACCTGCCGGTTCACTGGCAACGCCTGTTTTGATCAGCGGTAGAGTTTTGCAGGGTTTATCAGGCGCATGCATCATGCCGGCAAGTCTAATTTTGTGCATTGTTCGGAGGATTGATAGCACAGAATTTTGGATGGCGTTACATCTTCTTTGCATCTGTTATTGATGAAGGGTAGGAAGAAAAAAATAATTGGCAGCCTTATTGAAGCTATTCATGCGATTGGATCGTAACCGTAAAAAAAATGAAATGAAAAAGTATAAAATAGGAGTATTGGTAGGAAGCCTTCGTAAAGAGTCATTTAACCTGAAAACCGCGAAGGCTTTGATGGAAATGACCTCAGAGAATTTTACTTCCGAGCTTGTGCAAATAGGGGAGCTAGCGATGTATAACCAGGATTCAGACGAGTCGCCGACTCAGCAATACAAAGATTTCCGGGCTTTGATAAAAAGTTTTGATGCCTTTCTTTTTGTGACTCCGGAATACAATCGCTCGATGCCAGCGGTGTTGAAAAATGCATTGGATATCGCTTCACGGCCATACGGACAAAGCGCATGGGATGGTAAGCCCGCGGGAATTGTAAGTGTTTCAATAAGCGCACTTGGTGCTTTCGGAGCCAATCATCATCTCAGGCAATCGCTTGTATTTTTAAATATGCCGGCAATGGCGCAACCCGAAGCTTATATTGGAAATGCACAAAGTTTGTTTGATGATAGCGGCAAACTTACCAATGACTCCACCCGCGATTTTCTCAAAAAATTTATGCAGGCATTTGAAAAATGGGTGAGTGCCCATGGTTCATAGATATCAAAGAATTTCTTTGGACTTGTTTTCCTCTTCCGGTGTGTAATGTTCACGTACCTGCACAGGCCCGGCATCTTTTTTATTAACTCTCATCTGGATGATATCAACCAGCAGGGCGAAAGCCATTGAGAAATAGATGTAGCCTTTCGGAATATGAAAGTCAAGCCCTTCTCCGATTAGTGAAACACCGATCAGTAACAAAAAGCTTAATGCAAGCATCTTAAATGCCGGATGTTTATTCACGAACCTGCTGATGGGTTCTGCCGCGATCAGCATTACGCCCACGCTAACTACAACAGCCGTGTACATAATCCATAGTTCTTTAACCATGCCCACGGCGGTTATAATGCTGTCGATAGAAAATACAAGATCGAGGATAAGAATTTGAATCAGTGCACTTTTAAATGTGGTTACCTTAATGGCTTTTGATTTGTCGCCGGCTTCACCTTCCATTTTATGATAGATCTCCGAGGCGCTTTTATAGATCAGGAACAAACCGCCGGCCAGGAGTATAAGATCTTTCCCGGAAATCTCGATCGACATTACAGTAAACAATGCTCCTTCTAATTTTAAAATGTAGGAAATAACTGTTAATAGTAACAGGCGCATGACCATGGCAAGCAACAAGCCGATTTGTCTCGCTTTCTTCTGCAACTGCTGCGGAAGCCTTGATGTAACTATTGAAATAAAAACTATATTATCTATTCCTAAAACTACTTCGAGCAATATCAGGGTGAGTAAGGCGATTATTTGTTCCATCAGTGCTTTTAAATTTCTTTGGGAAAAGCGAAAATACTTAAACTGTATTCCCATTGCGCAGTTGGGCACAAAAAAAAGAACCGGCCATTTGCCGGTTCCCTTAACATCAGTGTTTTCTCTCACAGGTGCGCAGGCGTAAAACCATCCTCACTTAATTCCCTATGCTGATAATCTGCCACCATCAAATCGTCTATCGATTCCTTTTTCCTGATCCTGTTGAATTTCGCAATGAGTTTATCGAAAATTGCATACATCACCGGAACCACGATCAGGGTCAGGAAAAGTGAACTTAAAAGTCCACCGATGATCACCCAGGCCAGCCCGTTTTTCCATTCGGCACCGGCACCGCTTGCCAGTGCGATCGGCAACATCCCGATCACCATCGCGATTGTTGTCATCAAAATCGGACGAAGTCTTGCGTGGTTGGCCTGTATAAGGGCGTTATAGGTGCTTTCCCCTTCCGCTTTTCTTTGGTTGGTGAAATCGACAAGTATGATCGCATTTTTCGCAACCAATCCGATGAGCATGATTAATCCCAGTATTGTAAAAATGTTCAGAGAATTGTTCGTAAGCGCTAAAGCAAGCAAAGCTCCGATGATGGACAATGGAATGGAGAACAATACCACGAAGGGATAGACGAAGCTGTCATACAAGGACACCATGATCAGGTATACCAGTACGATCGCAATAAGCAATGCCACACCCAGGGTTCCAAAACCTTCGCTTTGATTTTCCATATCACCGCCCCACAGGTAATTCACGCCCGCGGGCCTTTCGATGTTTGAAATTGCGGTTTCCCATTCTGCAGCGATGGTTCCCGTAGGCCGGCCTACTGATTGCGCCTGAACGGTAACGGACGTACTCTTGTCGCGCCTTTCAAGCATGCTTGGCCCGGAGCTTTCCTTAACAGTTGCGAATTGCGACAAGCGTATTTGTTCACCTTTGTTATTCATAAAAAGGAGATTGTTAACATCGGTTGCACTTTGCCTGTTGAATGCACCGTATCGCATGTTGATGTCGTATTCATATTCGCCGGCCCTGAACTTGCCGTCGGTATTTCCGCTGAATGCGGTCTGCATGGTTGCCCCCACTGTTTGCAGGTTCAAACCTAAGGCCGCCATTTTATCACGGTCAACAGAAACGCTTAGTTCAGGATTCCCGGTTTCAACAGATAATTTTATTTCCGTTGCGCCTTTTATTTTTGAGAGTTCGTTCTTTGCCTGGTTCGCGAAAACCATTGCACTATCGAGGCTTGGACCGGTTACTACAAGTGCGAGTGGCGCATTCTCCGCCATTCCCAAAATACTAACGGGAACCGTTTTTATTTTTGCGCCTACAAGGACCTTTTCAAGCTCACGTTTGGTTTTTGCCGCGTACACATTTGCATCATCAGCACGGTCTTTTTTCTCCACTAATCTTACACTTATCTCTGCTTTATATGCGGTAGAAAGTGAGGCGCCCATTCCTTCGCTGGATTGGCCTACCATCGTGATAAGATTAGTTACCTCAGCTTTGTTCTTCAAATATTCTTCAGCCTTCAATACAACCTGGTTGGTTTGTTCAATCGAAACATCCTTTGGCATTTCTATTTGAACAAGAAATTCACCGCGATCACTTTTTGGAAAGAAATCTGTTCCCACGAAGCCTGCGCCGATCATGCTGAAGGAAGCGATAAGCAGAACGAATATGGCGGCAAGCGTTGTTTTCTTATACTTCAAACTCCATCTTAAAATTCCGGTTACGGTGTCGGTAAACTTGTTCAACCCTCTTTCAAAAGCAAGAATGATCTTTCCGAAAAGCCCTTTGCCTGTGATCTTTTCCAACTTGCCGAATCGTGAACTCAGCAGCGGAACAATGGTGAAGGAAGAAAGAAGCGAGAAGCCTGTGGCCATTGCCACGGTTATGGAAAACTCTCTTAGAATATTTGATACAAGGCCTGTACTCAGGGCAATGGGAATAAATACAACCATGATCACCAGTGTGATGGCCGTAACTGTAAAGCCGATCTCCTTTGTACCATCAAAGGCAGCGCGAACTTTGTTTTTCCCCATCTCCATGTGGCGATAGATGTTTTCAAGAACAACGATCGCATCATCCACCAAAATTCCCACTACCAGCGACAAACCCAGAAGCGACATCAGGTTAAGTGAATATCCCAGCAAGCTCATGCCAATAAAAGTGGCAATCAATGACGCAGGAATTGCGATCATTACGATCAGCGCGTTTCT
>JAEZDA010000028.1 GCA_023433345.1 Bacteroidota bacterium
TCGTACATCGTAATTCGTAAATCGTAATTCCGTTTACCATCCTCCACTCGCGCCGCCGCCACCGAAACTGCCGCCGCCGAAGCCTCCGAAGCCGCCACCTGAGCTATTGCCGCCAAATCCGCCGCCACCAAATCCGCCACCTCCTCCTCTGCCGCCAAGAAGGCTGCCTAAAATAAAGGCATCGAGTCCACGGGAACCGCGACGGCTCATGAACTGGCCGCCTTTTCCGCCACCACCCCTGCTTGAGAGCAGGAAGATGATAACGATCAACATTATAATAAATGGAAGGATACCGCCTTTCGAACCTTTAGCTTTTGTACGCGGAACGTTGTATTGCCCTTTTACAGCTTTGATTATCGCATCGGTGCCTTCGTCTATGCCACGGTAGTAATCGTTGCCGCGAAAGTTCGGCACGATAACATCATCAATAATGTGACTCGCTGTAATGTCGGGCAAACTTCCTTCAAGTCCATAGCCGGTTGAGATGTTAAGTTTGCGATCGTTCTTCGCGATGAGCAAAACAACACCGTTATTAAATTCCTTTCCGCCCACGCCCCATTCGCGACCAAGTTTAATGGCGTAATCAGCTACATCGACGCCTCCGGTGGAATTGACGATCACCACGGCGATCTGGGTGGAAGTGCTGTCGTCTATCTCCACCAGTTTGTTTTCGAGGGCCTGGAGCTGATCGAAAGTAAGTGTGGAAGTAAAATCGTTTACCAACCGCGGCGGATTGGGTGGTTTGGGAATATCCTGCGCAATGCTTTTTAAAGAAAAAGCGGCAAGAACAACCAGTAAGAATATCTTCAGGCTTTTGTGCATGATCATCTATTTGCCAAACACAATATCGTCGGGCAATTCGTTTTTATCTTCTGTTGGTATGTAAGGAAACTTTTCGTGAAGCGTATCGCCGATATGTCGCACGCAATGCTCTATTCCGTCTGCAAGGTGATTGTCTTTAAAATAATGCAGCATCTCGGCAATCTCATCTTCCCAGTATTTTTTTCCAACGGCTTCATGTATTCCAACGTCGCCAATAAGTGCAACTTCATGATGCTTGTGCGCGATGTATAACAGCACAGCGTTCCGGTGAAGCGTATTCTGCATTTTCAAGCCAAGAAAAACCTCAGCCGCCCTTTCAAGAGGATCAACAAGGGGGTTCTTAGATTCAATGTAAACCCTTATTTCGCCACTGGTACGTGTTTCGCATGCGCGGATGGCAGCAACGATGCGCTGGTTCTCTTCTTCCGAAAAGAAATTCTGCTTCTTACTGAGAAAAGAAAATACACCCACGGTTTAAAATTTAATTTCAACACTTTTATCAGCGCCTGCTGTGGCCTGGAATCCTTCCTTCGGTGGAAAACCAAGCATACCCGCAACGACCTTTGTCGGGAACCTCCTGACGCTGCTGTTATAATCGGCAACAGATTCATTGAAATCTACACGCGCAACCTTGATCCTTCGCTCGGTTCCTTCCAACTGTGTTTGCAGATCGCGGAAAGCTCTTGTTCCTTTTATGTCAGGATAACGCTCTACCGCAATGATCAACCGGTTAGCTGCAGAGGCCAGTGCATCCTGTGCGGCACTCTGCTGCGTGTATGCGTTAGCGTTAACTCCGGTAACGGTTATTCGCTGTGCATTCGCACGGGCTTCGGTAACTTCACGGAGAACATTTTGTTCAAACTCCGCCCCGCCTTTCACGGTGTTCACAATATTAGGAATGAGATCCAGCCTGCGTTGGTATGCGTTCTGCACCTCATTCCATTGAAAAGTTACTCTTTCATCTTTCTTCACCAGTGAGTTGTAAGTGACCATCATCCAGATCAGGATCAACACTACGATGCCGCCGACAATAAACAGCGAAGATCTTTTCTTTGCCATTCTACTTTAGAATTTTACTTCAGGAGCCCTGTCGGCGCCTTCATCTGCCTTAAAGCCTTCTTTTTGCTTAAAGCCGAATATTCCGCCCAGGATGTTCATAGGGAAGGACCTCACGCGGGTATTGTAAAGATTGATTTCCTCATTGAAGGCTCTTCTCGAATTCTTGATATTATTTTCAATGCCTTCCAGTTGCGATTGCAATTTCATGAAACCTTCCGTCGCTTTCAGGTTCGGGTATGCCTCCACGGTAGCAAGCAACCTGCTCAGTGCCCCGCTCAATTGCCCCTGCGCCGCCTGGAATTTCGCGATATTCTCAGTTGTCAGATCCTCGGCGCTAACATTCATCCGTGTTGCATTTGCGCGCGCTTCCACCACTGCGGTTAAAGTAGATTGTTCAAAATTAGCTGCACCTTTCACGGTGTTCACCAAATTCCCTACCAGGTCATTACGATTCTGGTATTCAGTCTGCACATTGTTCCAGGCTTTTTTCACACTTTCATCCTGCTTTACGAGACTGTTATAGCCATTGCATCCCATAAACACCAATACGGCGAGGATGCCTAAAATAACAAGACCAGTGATACTTTTCATTTTGTCGATTTTGGTTTGATAATAAAATTAAGGGAAAGCGGGCAGAAAGTTGGTAGTTCGTAGTTGATAGTTAATGGATCTGGTTTTGGGTCATGAGTTTTGGGTCATGAGTTTTGAGGAACTAATAGTTACGATTTGGAATTACATCTTTGATTTCAAATTATCCACTCCCTACCAATAACTACCGTCTAGAAACTAACCAACTATTTTTTGGGCGTTCCCGCGGCGCTGCGGCCGCGGTCGGGCTTTCTGGCCTACACGGTAGGCCTGCCAATCCCTAACGCGGAGTTACGAAGCCTTTGCACAAAGTGCAGGATATTTATAATTGACTGCGTGAAAAGCTTGCTTTTCAAAGCGGGCAAATAAATATCCGCCCGCCGAAGGCGGAAGGCTTTGGGTAAAAACGTAGCCCCACGGGATCATTGAAAATAATCCCTAACGCGGAGTTACAAAGCCTTTGCACAAAGTGCAGGATATTCGTTGTGACGCATGATATGCTTGCTTATGCCGAAGACTCTCCACACACAACTCAAAACTCATAACCCACAACTAAAATCCTACCTGATCGCCGCTATTCCCGGCAATTCCTTTCCTTCAAAATATTCAAGTAAAGCGCCGCCTCCTGTTGAAACATAGCTCACTTTATCAGCAAGGTTGAATTTGTTTATCGCTGAAACACTATCTCCGCCGCCTATCAAAGAAAACGCGCCGTTGGCCGTGGCTTTGGCCACCGCATATGCTATCGATTTCGTTCCGTTCTGGAATTTTTCCATTTCAAAAACACCCATCGGACCATTCCAAAGAATGGTTAGGCTTGATGTAATTATTTCGGAAAACTTTTGGATGGATTCAGGCCCGATGTCAAGGCCCATCCAGCCTTCAGGAATATTGTTGCTGTCACTTATTGTTGTTGTTGCGTTGGCATCAAACTTATCTGCAGCTACAGAATCAACGGGCAGATGGATCTGTACGCCCTTTTGTTTGGCCTTTTCCAAAATTTCTTTTGCAGTTTCGAGCCTGTCGTCTTCGCAAAGTGATTTTCCGATCTCGCCTCCCATCGCCTTAAAAAAAGTATAAGACATCCCTCCGCCTATGATGATATGGTCGGCCCGCTCCAAAAGGTTTTCAATGATGAGAATTTTGTCTGACACCTTTGCCCCGCCAATGATGGCGGTGAAGGGCTTTGCAGCATTGTGCAATACTTTTTCAGCGCTGTTAACCTCTCCCTCCATCAGCAGCCCGAAGAATCTTTTGTTTGCAGGAAAAAATTGCGCGATCACCGCCGTAGAAGCGTGTGCCCTGTGAGCCGTACCAAATGCATCGTTCACGTAAACACTGCCAAGTTTGGAAAGCGATTCAGCAAAAGCTTTATCTCCTTTTTCTTCTTCCTTTTGAAAGCGTAAATTTTCAAGAAGCAAAACTTCACCCGGTTTCAGTTCCGAGGCCATTTTCGTGGCTTCCTCACCGTTAGCGTCTCTGGAAAATTTAACCGGAACATTTCCTAACAATTTTTGAAGATGTTCCACCAAATGCTTTAATGAATATTTGTCGGACGGGCCCTCTTTGGGGCGCCCGAGGTGGCTCATTAAAATAACGCTTCCTCCGTCATCAATGATTTTCTTTATTGTAGGCATTGCGGCCGTGATCCTGGTATCATCAGTAATTTCAAAACTATCGCTCAGTGGTACGTTGAAGTCCACCCGCACAAGGGCTTTTTCTCCTTTAAATGAATGTTCAGAAAAGTTGCTCATGAAAATATTTTTTGATTGAAAGATTTCAGTGGGCAAAGGTATATCCTATTCATCTCCGAAAAATTTTTGCATAAGATGGTTCAGTACTTTGGCCTCATCATCAGCAAAGCCGGGGTGCACCTTGCTGCATTGGATGATGGTACTGCGTGTTGCAGTTAACCAACGGAATCTTTCAGGAGCGGGAAGTTTGGCGATTGCACTGTTTTCATCTGAGCCTCTGGCAACTCTTTCAAAAGCTTTAAGGTTGCGGTAGATTTGATCAAGATCCGCTTTCGGATCCAGGCATTTTATTTTTTCTTCAGATACATGGAACCGGCAATTGAGATACCCTGACTTTTTACAAAACAGGATAATCCCCACGTTTATGAATTCTTCCCTTTCAACGCGTGGAACGATCCTGATCACAGCATATTCATATAATAGATTCATGGGCCGATTTTGCAGGGTTTACAAAAACTGAGGTATTTCCAAACCGGTTCACAAAAAATGAAGCGTATACCTCTCTTATTTCTGCGGCAGACTCAACAACATCTGGATAAGCCAAAAATTCATCAGGTATCGAATCGCATAAGTTCACAAAAAAGTCGGCATCCAAAATTCCTTTTATTTCCTCATCGGCCTCGTAAAGCCGGGAGGCAAAGGGGAGCAATACATGATCTGCAATTTGTGCAAAAGGCCGGGTTATATAATCAAGCGAATTTGCCCAGGCATGATGAAAATACAGAGAGGCCCCGTGATCGATCAACCACAATTCTTTCTGCCAGATGAGCATATTGGTGTTTCGCGCGGTGCGGTCAACATTAAAGATGAAAGCGTCAAGCCATAACACTTTCGAAGCCGTCATAGGGTCTACCTCAAAAGCAGCGGCGTCGAATGTAGTGGCTCCTGAAAGGTAATGCAGACCAAGGTTCAATCCGGTACTTGCTTTCAGCAGATCCTGGATCTCTTCATCAGGTTCGGTTCTGCCAAAGCCTTCATTAAGATTTGCAAAAACAATTTCAGGTACGCGCAGGCCGATGGCGCGTGCAACTTCACCGCCCAGGTATTCTGCCACCAGGCTTTTCACTCCCTGCCCCGCGCCGCGAAATTTCAGCGCGTACAGGAAACCGTCATCAGCTTCCGCAATTGCAGGCAGTGAACCTCCTTCACGAAGAGGCATTACATAGCGGCAGACATTTACTTTTCTGATATCAGGAACAGGTTCAGGCACCCGGTAAAATTAATTGTTATTGTCTTCAAAAAAGTGACCCTTCGGGTATTTGGGGTCACACAAAAAACCGCAGGTGATACCTGCGGTGGAAAATAATCATAATTACTAACGGGGAAGCGTGCACGAAATCTTACGCCAGCTTCGCCGATACGAACAATGTTCCGTGAGAAAGCCTGTCGGGCAACAGACCCAGCAAGGCCCGAAAAACCTTCCGGATGCCGAAAGTCGGCTGGTTGAGGAATTTCACTTCTGACACCTTCATACCGTTTCGTTCAACGAGAGCAACCAGCGTTTTATCGCAGAACCAGCAAACGTGTTCTGAATTTACCTGTAGTCCACCGGTTAAATTATAGAAGAACTGGTTGATCGTTTCCTTATTAGGAGTGGTGATAAGTACGATGCCACCGGGCTTCAAATGCTTTTTAATAGAGTTGAAAAAGCCTTCGAAATTATCAATGTGCTCGATCAGTTCTCCTGCATGGATAACATCAAAGGTATCATTCACATCAAAATTTCTTGCATCACCATAGCGAACA
>JAEZDA010000122.1 GCA_023433345.1 Bacteroidota bacterium
GGGTGGATCATCGTCTTCAAGGGGTGGATCATCTTCAGGTCGCGGTAGCTCATCATCTTCAAGAGGTGGATCATCATCTTCAAGAGGTGGATCATCGTCTTCAAGAGGTGGATCATCTTCAAGAGGAGGATCTTCATCTTCAGGAGGTGGAAGGTCAGGCGGTAGTTCTTCGTCCGGCAGCAAGAGGGGCTTCGCAGCCATGAGCCCTCAAAAGCGCAAGCGCATTTCTGCAATGGGAGGAAGAGCGTCACACGGTGGCGGCCGTAGCTCCGGAAGGTAGAACAATATTTTGCCGGCGACTATCAAGGGTTGCCGGCAATTCTTTTTATAGTTTAAAAAAATTGCAACATGCCACAAACTTCAAAAAATGAACAGGAAGCGTCAACAGCGCCGGCAACATCACAGCAAGACAAGTCTGCAGCGGTAGTTGGAATTACTGCAAAGACATCAGAGGTAACAGAAGCAAGCAAGGCTAAATCTGAAGTGGGAAAATCGCCCCTGGAAAAATTCTTCTGCGACCAGCTTATGGATATCTATTATGCAGAACAACAACTCACTAAAATGATTCCTAAGATGGAATCGTCCGCAACATCCGAAGAACTCAAAGAAGCTTTCAGTGATCACCTGCATCAAACACAGAAGCAGATCAGGAGATTGGAAAAAGTTTTTAAACTTATCGGAAAAAAAGCTGAAGGAAAGAAATGTGAGGCAATTGAAGGCCTGAGCAAGGAAGCGGAAGAAATCATCAGCGAAACTAAGAAAGGCAGTGCCACGAGGGATGCAGCATTGATAATAGCGGCCCAAAAAGTGGAGCATTACGAAATAGCTTCCTACGGAGGTCTTGTGCAGCTCGCTCTTACTATGGGGCTGGATGAGGTGGCGGACTTATTGGACACTACCTTAATGGAAGAAGAGGATACAGACCTTTTATTAACTGAGATTGCTGAAGCGCATATTAATTTGGAAGCAGACCAGGAAGAGGCTAATTACTCATGGGCACAGGAGGAAACTTCTTCTTCGTGAGCAACCGCTCATTAGCTCAAAAGCCGGTTTAAACTTTGTAACGGTCGCATAGTCATTGAACGAAAAAATGGGATGCCCGCAATTGCGGGCACTTCTCATTTCTACACGATGTAAGTCATTTTTCAAGTTTTTCCACCGGGGCGTTGCCGGTTTCAATTTCAACTTCTTTTGTAGTTACGGCATGTTTACTCGGCCTGATCTCATCGCCATATTGCAATGACCATGCTCTTGTGAATTCCGCGCCAATGTATAAAATGATCGAAGAAAAATAGATCCAAACCAACAAAATGGCCAGCGCCCCTGCAGCACCGTAAGTGCTGCCGATATCCGAATTGGAAACGTAAAGCGAGATGCCAAATTTGCCGAGCAGAAATAGCAAAGAAGTGATGAATGATCCCACTATCACATTCCTCCACCTTATACGCGCATCAGGCAAAACCTTAAAGATCACTGCGAAGATGAGCATACTGAGCCCAAGTGTGATGACAAGATTCAGAATATAAAAAATTACCAGCGCTACGTCAGGATACATTGCCTGCAGCCTCTTATTTAATGCTTCCACCAGGCCGGTTACCGCCAGCGAAACCAACAACAAAAAGCCCAGGCTCACAATTATCGAAAATGAAAGCACCCGATCTTTCAAGAGCTTCAGCCAGCCGCGTTTGGGCTTGGGCTTCAAGCCCCAAATGCTATTGATAGAATCCTGTATTTCCGCAAACACCGTTGTCGCCCCGATCAACAGTGTAATTACACCGACCAGAGCGGCAAAATTTTTCTTTCCTGTTAATGCGGCATTTTTAATGATCTCTTGTAATTGCAAAGCAGTGTTTTCTCCCATAAACCCGCGAAGAACTTCATATACCTCGCCCTCAATAGCTTCCTTTTCCAGAAACAGACCGCAGAGGGCTATCACAACTACAAGCAAGGGAGCCATGCTGAATACAGTATAGTAAGCCAGCGAACCGCTCAGTTTTGTGATTTTGTGATCGGTAAAACCCTTGAAAGTCTCTTTGATAAGCGCCCATGCTCCCTTGAAAAATGATTTTATAGCCATTCAACTGTTGGAAACAATTTTCACTCCATTATTGAAAGTGGTTTGCAGGTGAGATTGACAAAGCAAACCTTATGGTCGCAGACCGGTATCCCTTATATTTGAGTTTGAAGACGCGGTATCCATGGCCTGGGTGGTGTCCGGAGCAAAAATATTTGTCGTATCTGCGACGCCGTTCTCAACATCCGCCGGATTTTCGGACTGATTATTACAAGCGGAAACGGAGATAATGAGGGCAAATAAGATGAGTGATTTCAACCTTGCTGATTGCATACCTTATAGTATTAAGTGAGGAGATGCGAAAGAAATTTTAGAAACTTGTTGAGATCAAATTTCAATCCACTTTCATTTTTAATAGATCTTTTCCGTTTGGTATTGCTTAACCCTTTCAAATAATCCCGGCTTTACCTTCCGCGCCAAACTTTTCATTTGTTTTGTAAGCAAACCTCTGCTTAGCATCCATAAAAACCACGAATCGGGCACATCTTCAAATCTCTTTCCCTTGTATTTTCCAAAATTTATTTTTTCTGAATGCTTCATAACAAATAACAAGGTGTAAAAACGGTGCCAGACTCAATTTATATGCTATCATTTATACATCAACATTATTTACTCAAATCAAAGCTTCCACCTATAACTCGCGGATCTATTGAACCAGGTCATCAGTGCATTTGCAGGTGGAATAATGTTCCCACCTTGCCCGATACGTAAAATGACCATTGATTATATAATCCTTTATAAAAAGGAGTACCCGCGATTCACATTTAATAGCGAAACAAGCACTCATTGTTAGAACATATATCAACATAGGTTTTCCCGGGCATTGAAATTGAATTTGTTAATCAAAATAGATTGCATGCTAAGACCTTCACTTGTATACTTGTTTATTTTATTTTCATTTTTTGCAGCGGCTCAAAGAGGCGTACCTCCACGCCATATCGAAAAATCAAAGCTCGTTTCGAAATGGGCCCAGCATCTTGATTTTCTCAATCCGATGGTGAAGCTTTTAAAAGTTCCTCCCGGATGGGAGATTAGCGTAGCCGCTTCGGGACTGGGTAAAGTGAGGATGATGCAGCCTATGCCAGGTGGCCGTTTGTACGTAACGCGTCGCGATGCAATGGATGTAATTATGCTTCATGATTCTACGGGCGACAATAAATTCGATGCGGTTAAAACGGTGTTGTATCCATTTCGTTCGGTACACGGTATCACAGAAAAGGATGGCTTTATTTACCTCGTAAGTAATTATGAATTGCGCCGCTATCGAATGAAACCAGACGGAATGCTCGGCGATGAAGAGATCTTAAAGAAGGGATTACCAAGTGGTGGGCAACATCCGAATCGTACTATAGCCTTCGGTCCGGATGGCATGTTATATATGACCATTGGCACACTTTGCAATGATTGTAAGGAAGTAGATCCCGGTGTTGCTGCAATATGGCAGCTCGATCCTAAAACATGGGAGCATAAGATCTTCGCCTCAGGATTGAGAAATACCATTGGAATAGATTTTCATCCTGCAACAGGAGAGCTTTGGGGTGCTGATAACGGTGGTGACGGTAAAGGAAACAAATGGCCTCCCGAAGAAATAAACCGCATTGTAAAAGACGGCAATTATGGGTTTCCATTTGTTTACGGCAAGCGCGAGATAGATAGGCATAAGGACGATCCTCCGGGAGACGTGAAGGCTTCCTTCGCTTTGAATACCGTTCCTTCTGTTTTGAACCTCCCGGCACACATGGCGCCCATAGATTTCAAATTTTTTAAAGGTCAGCAAAACATTCCCGCTGATTATACAGGTGATGCGATCGTTTCATTTCACGGTTCATGGAACCGAAGCAAACTTGTTGGTTATAAAGTTCAACGGATAAGGTTTGAAAACGGTAGTGCAGTAGGGGCGGAAGATTTTGTTACCGGGTTTTTGAAACCGGGCTTCCCTCTCTTCAAAAGAAAAGCCTACATAGGGCGACCCGCAGGCATTGCCATAACAGATACGGGGGTGATCTATTTATCAGATGATGCCAACGGTGTGATCTATGCTATTAAAAGAAAATCATAAGTAATATGCGTTCACTAATCAATTGCTTTTTGCTATCGGTATTTTGTTACGGTTGTGCAAGCGTAGGTCCATCGCAAAGGATAACTTTCAATGCACCCGATGCATTTCCGGAAGGGATCGCTTACGACCAGCCAAACAATGTATATTATGTTTCCTCCGCGAGACTCGGCAATATTGGAAAAGTGACTCCGGAAGGGGTTTATAGTGTATTGCATGCAGACAGTAGCCTAAAGTCTACATACGGCATGAAAATTCATCCCGACGGAAAGCGCCTTTTTGTTTGCGCCTCAGATGCGAACTATAGCAAATTTACATCCCCTGACACACGGAACAAGATGATGAGGTTGATCTCAATCGATATTGCATCCGGCAAAAAACTGGCTGATATAGACCTTTCAAATCTTTATGAAGGAAAGCATTTTGCCAACGACCTGGTATTTGATGACAAGGGAAATATCTTTCTTACAGACAGCTATTCCAACGCAATAATAAAAGTGGATGCCAGTGGAAAACCATCATTGTTCAGCAAAAGCAAACTCTTCCTTACCGAAGGCATCGGGCTCAATGGACTTGTGTACCATCCATCCGGATTTTTATTGGTGAACAGTACGGGCAAGGGCCAACTCTTTAAAGTAGACGCGAATAACGGGGAAAACGTTCAGCCGGTTAAAAGCAGTATGTATTTCATCGGCGCAGACGGAATGTTACTTAATGATGAAAACACGATCACCATGTTGGTGAACGGGGGAAACGATAAGGTGATGAAATTATCCACTGATGATAACTGGGCATCTGCAAAGCTAGCAGGCACAACCCTCATCATCGACCGTTTCGCCTTTCCGGCAACGGCAACCTTTAATGGAAACGAGATCTGGGTTATGAATGCAAATTTTCACCAACTAAACGACAGCACGGCCTTTCAAACAAAAAACTTCGCCATTCAGAAGGCGGTAATAAAACCTGTCCCAAAAAAGTTCCGTGAATAGAGTGCGGATTTATATGATAACGGCAAAGCCTAAACGAAAATTATTATGAACCAGGGCAGTGATAACAGAATGATACCGATGACGTCGGTAGACAGTGGTAAGACCAGGGAGCTGCGACCGGATATTGCCTATTTCACAGATCAAATCGTAAATGTAGGCATGATCGGAATGCCGGGAGGAGAATGGGTATTGATAGATGCGGGAATGCCTGGCTCTGGTGACGATATATTGAAGGCAGCCAAACGGCGATTCGGCGATAAGAACCCGTCAGCCATAATTCTTACGCATGGTCATTTCGATCATGTTGGAAGTATTGTTCAACTGCTTGAAACCTGGAAAGTGCCTGTTTATGCACATTTGAATGAGTTCCCCTTCTTAACAGGCGTGCAGGCTTATCCTGAGCCCGATACATCCGTTCAGGGCGGAATGCTCGCAAAGATCTCATCTATCTACCCGGTTGAACCGATCAATATTCGCGAAGCACTTCACAAGTTGCCTTCAGATGGAAGTGTGCCTTTATTAAATGATTGGGAATGGATCCACGTGCCGGGCCATTCACCGGGTCAGGTTGCTCTGTATCGTGCGCTTGATGGCGTGTTAATTTCAGCTGATGCCTTTATTACCGTAAGGCAGGATTCCTTGTATCGCGTGCTCCTGCAGAAAATTGAAGTATGCGGTCCTCCGGTATACCTCACTACTGATTGGGATGCTGCGTATGAATCTGTATTAAAACTTGCTTCATTAAATCCTGATGCGGTTCTTCCGGGTCATGGTACTGCAATAGAGGGTGAGGATCTAAAGCACGGTTTAAGCGCACTCATCAAGAACTGGCATGAGGAGGCCGTACCGGATCACGGGAAGTGGGTGCACGAATGAGGAGAAATACCAAGTAGAAGATAACGGGATATCCGTACAGTATTTCTGAATTAAAATCTTTCCGCTTTTAATCATTTAAAATAAGATACCATGTTTTATCACATAAAAGAACTTCAATACGACGCGCGTGTATCAAAGCCTGATCCCGCATTTGCCACCTTGCTTCTCGAACAGTTTGGCGGGGCTAATGGAGAACTCGCTGCTGCTTTGCGTTATTTCGGCCAGGCATTCGGTGCGAAAAAACCTCACCCGGATAAGTATGATATGCTTATGGATATTGCTACAGAAGAATTCAGTCACCTGGAAATTGTTGGCGCAACAATTCAGATGTTACTTACCGGAATAAATGGCGACCTTAAAGATGCAGCGAATAATTCTGAGATAATGCAGTTGCTGAATGGTAAGGCTGCAAAGGAGGAAATGATTCACCAGGGAATGGTGGCTCCCCAGCTTTTTGTAGGAACTGCCGGTGGTCCCGCATACACGAACAGCCAGGGCGTACCATGGACCGCTGCATACATTAATGGTGATGTGCAAGGTGATCTTTCTTCAGACCTCCGATCTAACATTGGTGCAGAAACGAGGGCAAAGATGGTTTATGAATATCTTCTACAGTTCACTGACGATCCGTATGTGAAGGATACCTTGCGATTTTTGATGACGCGGGAGGTTGCGCATTTCCAGATGTTTGAAGCCGCACTGGCCACAATTCAACCAAACTTTCCGCCGGGCACGTTGCAAAGTGATCCAAGGTATAGCAATCTATATTTCAATATGTCTAGCGGAAACGAATTCCAGGGCCCGTGGAACCAGGGAAAAACAACACAGATGGAAGAAACATACCAGTTCGTTGAAGATCCCATAAGGCATGTACTTGAAACTAACGGACTACGCGATCAAAAGGCATCGGGAACAGACCGCACAGAAGAATCAGTAGAAGAATTGAACAATAAGATCGGTTTGAAACGCGCCGATGAAGTGAATTCCGCAGCCCTGATGGGAGAACAAAAATGGAATGATCCGAAAGCAGAAAAAATGTTCATAGAAAACATCGGAAAGAACATCACACCGCCCATGCCGGGAGAAGATGCAAATATTACTGCAAAAGAGGCTAAGCAAAAAGGCGTGGACCTCAACCCCGATATGTGATAACTTAGAGCATAGGAATGGCAGCACAACAGGATGAAATAGAAATTACCGTATTCACAGACCCTCTGTGTTGTTGGAGCTGGGCTTTCGAAGCACAACTTGAAAATTTAAGAGACAATTACGCTGGCAGGATCAGTTTGACATATATCATGGGAGGCTTGATTCCATCATGGGATAACTTTCACGATAGTGTTAATTCAATATCGCGACCGGCTCAGATGGGACCGCTGTGGATGCAGGCTGGTCAAATAGCAGGTAAAGCTATAGCCCATCACATTTGGATAAAAGACCCACCGGCATCATCCTATCCTGCATGCATTGCAGTTAAGTGCGCACAACTTCAATCCGCAAAAATTGGCGAAGTAATGCTCTACAAGCTGCGTGAAGCTTGCATGGGGTCAGGTCGAAATATCGCAAAGGATACAGTATTGATGGAAATTGCCGAAGAACTTGCTAAAACACATGAAGAGTTCAACCTCCCGGAATTTATTCTGCACTTTAAGGGAGACGATGGAATAGCGGCATTCAAAGAAGACCTGCAAACAGTTTCTTTTCATCGGATCAACCGTTTTCCAACAATTATTATCAGGATGCCGGAACGGAGATCTTTGTTACTTGACGGCTATCGAAATTTCGAAGAGATACATCAAGCAATTAAAAAGCAGCAGGGAACACCTCAGCTTTAAGCGAAAAGGAGCGAGGAAAAACCCTAGGTTCGTTTAGGCTCGACCGTTAGTCGCCTGCAGACGGCCTGTTGCCTTTATCTTTCTTCTTTGCATTTGAAATCACAAAGAATATAATAATTGCAAACACAACGATCAGAGCAAAGAAAGGAATTACCATGGTGTGAAATTTTAAGAAAAAGCTATGGTTCAGTGTCGCCCTCCCCAATTTTTATTCGTCGTCTATTGCACCTTTAATAGCCGCCTTGCCGATTAGCCGTATCCGGAACGATTACTGAATCATTCTGGATGCGCATGCTGTCAGGCACTGCTTCTGATGGAGGCTGCATGCGCGAAGGATCTTCCAATTGCGGTTGATCTGCACTGTTATCGCTGTTCTTATTATTGTTGCAAGCTGCGAAACTGGAGCTTATTACCAGTAGAACAAATAATTTTTTCATAGAACAAATAATCTTTTTTGTAGTTCTAATAAGGTCAAATTCTGCGCCACCTCTGGAGTATCTCTTTTTTATATTTCCTGTTTGCCTGAAAATCAGCATATCGGTATACGCTTTGCCTAAAATTTTGAAACATTTCATTATGATCAATATAATTGAGGCGCCAGAAAACGTTGCGGCTTTTCGTGCAACAGGCGAAGTAACAAAGCGTGATTATGAAACAATATTAATACCCACGATCGATAAGCTTGTGGCAAAGCAGAATGAGATCAACTTCCTCCTGGTGGTTGATACATCTATAACAAATTTTACAATCGGTGCGTTCATGAAAGATCTTGCGGTTGGGTTAAAGCACTTTACAAAGTGGAGAAAGATGGCCATTGTTTCGGAATCCACAGGGATTAATACATTTACTGATCTCTTCAGCTATGTTGCTCCAGGGGAGGCAAAAGGTTTTACGCATGATGAAACTGAAGCCGCGATGAGGTGGGTAAGTGAATAATCCTTTTATCTGGCGTTTGCCTCCTGTTATCTCAACCGTTAGCACAGAAAGTTCAGCTCGCAATGAAGTCAGTTAAAAACAAAGATGGCCCAGGTAGAATCAATCATAACGAAAAACGAACAGCCTTCCATTTTGAACGGTCATTGGTAAGCGGTTCAATGAAAATCCGTTCAGAATGAAAGATAAAAACAAGCGTCGGGAGAAACACCTGGAATTTCTTGCCCAGGTAAACCTAGAATTTGCACCGCTGCTGACGGTGAAGGAAGTGATCGGGAATGTTGGGGAGCAGGTCACGTCTTATCTTAATCTTTCGCGATGTCACTTCTCCGTTATTGATATAAAAGCCGATCGCCTGGAGGTAGTGTATGAATTTCCAGATGGCAAAGATCTTCCCCCGGAAAAAGCCGTGCATCATTTATCAGACTGTATAACTGAAGGTGGTATCCGGCATTTCAGCGAAGGCAAAATTTTTAAAACGAATGATGCAGGTGACACTGCTATACTTCATCAGGATGCAAAAGCGCTTCGCGGGTACGGCCTTGAATCACGGCTTGATATACCTTATGTTGAAGGAGCCGAGTGGAAATTCCTTCTAACGGTGGGCCGGGATAAACCATCGGAATGGCGGGATGAGGAGATTGAATTGCTCCGGGACCTCGCTTCAAAAATATACATCCGCGTAGAGCGTGCCCGCGCGGAGGCCAATCTGAAACGCTCCGAAGCACGTTTCCGTACGCTCACGGATGCAGTTCCACTTATGATCTGGTCAAATGACGAGGCAGGTATTGCCAATCATTTCAACCAACGATGGTACGATTACAGCGGTCTTACAAAGGAAGAATCCCGAGGCCGCGGATGGGAAGCGATCGTTCATCCCGAAGACCTGATTACATCAATTAATCTCTGGCAAAAAGCATTACACGGCATTCAGTCTTTTGAGACGGCATTCAGGCTTAGAGACAGGTACGGAAAATATCGTTGGCATGTAGCCAGAAACGTTCCATTGAAAGACGAGGCTGGAAAAGTGTTAGGTTGGTTCGGTTCCGCTACTGATGTGGAAAATCTCAAGCAAACTGAGGAAGCTCTCAGCCAGAGCGAAGCAATGCTGAAGTTTACTTTAGAAAGTGCTACCGATTATGCCATTATTACTATGGACACAGACAGGCGCGTTCAGAAATGGAGCAGGGGAGCAGAATTGGTTTTCGGGTATACTGAAGAGGAAATGATCGGCCAGCCTGCAGATATAATATTCACTCATGAAGACAGGCAAAACAATGTGCCGGCAAAGGAAGCAGCACTCGCCCGCGATAAGGGAAAGGCTGCAGACGACCGATGGCACCTGAAAAAAGACGGAAGCAAATTTTTTGCAAACGGTGTAATGCGCCCGATAATTCATGGTCAAATCACAGGCTACGTAAAGGTGTTGCGCGATATGACGCAGCAACATCTGTTCACTGAAGAATTGCACAGGCTGGTTAAGGAAAGAACTGCCGAATTGGAACGCTCAAATGCCGACCTCCTCCAGTTTGCCCATGTTACAAGTCATGACCTCAAAGAACCACTTCGAAAAATAAAAACCTTTAGTACCCTTCTTGCTAAGCAACTTGGCGATTCGGTGTCAGATGAGTCGAAAGCTTTCCTTGAAAAGATCAACAATTCGGTGAGCAGGCTTACGCGGATGATAGAAGCCATTTTAAACTATTCGAGGATAGACCGCTCCACCCTGATGGATGACCGGGTAGACCTCAACCTTGTTTTTGATGGTATTGAAAATGACCTCGAGCTAAATATCGCTGAAAAGCAGGCAGTGATCTCCCGTACGGATTTTCCCGAGGTCATCGGAAACGCCATTCTGCTGCATCAACTTTTTTATAATCTGCTGGCCAACTCTTTAAAATTTGCTGCGCCCGGCAAACCCCTGAGGGTAGAGGTAACATATAAATATATCAGCCTGTCAGGTTCGAGATTTATTGAAATTATTTTTAAAGACAACGGATTAGGCTTTGAATCTCAGTATGACGAGACTATATTTGATGCATTCTTCAGGCTTAATTCCAAGGATGATTTTGAAGGCACTGGCCTGGGTCTGGCCCTGGCCAAAAAGATCGTTTCACGACATCATGGATTTATTTATGCGAAAGGAGAGCCAGGTCAGGGAGCAACTTTTACAATTCAGATACCACAATAAACCCGCCCATTTCATCAATGAAAAAGGTATTCTTATTGATAGACGATGATGCCGATGACAGGATGCTGTTTTGCGAGGCCCTGGCGGAACTGCGCAATGAAGTTACTTGCATTGCTATATCAAATGGGAATATTGCATTAAGTGAAATACTGGAAGAACGGCTACCTCACCCCGATCTTGTATTTATTGACATAAATATGCCCGGCAAAGACGGATGGTATTACCTGAATAAGATCAAGCATAATCCAGGTTTGAAGGGTATTCCTGTTATCATGTATTCAACAGCAATTGACGAATTTATAGTTGAAGAAAGTGTTTCAAAAGAAGTTTTATTCCTGTTTAAAAAGCCGGATGATTTTGAGGATTTGAAAAGATGCCTCTCAACTCTTTACTATCATGTTATTAACGGAACCCTTCATCATTTAACACTAAATGCTGTTCCCTGGTTCTACGGCATTCAACAATAACATCAGGAATTATTTTGGCTATGAGGTTTGTGTAAGATATTAAGAAGAAAATTCCAGCGCTTTTTATTCACTCAATACTCTGAACTCTTCATGTTGTAACCTCTGCAAAAATACCGGATAACTACCAATCAATATCTATCCAAACTGGTGCATGGTCGCTGCTTTTTTCCCAACCCCTCACATGGTGATCGACGGTTACAGATTTCAACTTTGGTACAAGATCATTGCTTAAAAGAAAATGGTCAATCCGAAGCCCGGCGTTCCTTGCGTAAGCATTCCGGAAATAATCCCAAAAGGTATAGATGGTTTCAGTTGGGTGTAGATGACGAAGTGCGTCAGTCCATCCCTGGTCAATTAATTTTTTAAACTCCGCTCTCGTTTCCTTCCTGAACAGTGCATCATCAACCCACCGTTCGGGTTTGTAAACATCAGCCTCTGTTGGAATTACATTATAATCTCCAGTGAGAATAACGGGACCGCCCGCTTTAAGCAGCTTTGCCGCATGCTTTCTGAATCGTTTGAACCATGCAAGCTTGTAATCATATTTGGGGCCGGGGGCAGGGTTTCCGTTTGGAAGATATAAACAGCCGATGGTAATTCCGTTTATCACCGCTTCGAGATAGCGGCTATGAAGATCTTCTTCATCCCCAGGCAAGACGCGGGTTGATTCCTCTATTTCGCTTTTAGAAAGGATTGCCACACCGTTCCAGCTTTTTTGCCCATGCCATATAACATTATAGCCGAGTTCTTTGATCACAAATTCAGGAAACTTCTCGTTAGGCGCTTTCAATTCTTGCAGGCACACCACATCAGGATCTGATTCTGCAAGCCACTTGCAAAGAACAGGCAGCCGCCCGTTTACACCATTTACATTGTAGGTTGCAATTTTCACCTGGTTGAATTTTTTAAAAATCATTTGCTCATTGCGAGCGGGTTAATAAAAGTAATAAATACAACATCTCAAAACCTTTTAAAAAAAACAGGTATAAAAGATTTTTCAGCCCTTAGCCTCATTCAACCGTTCATGTAATTTTCGCGCAATTATGTGAACTGCAGAGGTCTACTTATTACACTTTGAGTCTATTTTTAGCCATATGAAACTTCGGTGTTCCACTTTTACAAACGGTTCGGGTGAGCTATTGCTCCAGTGCCCGGTTTGCAAGGTTGAACTAACACACCTCAAGGAGGCCCGAACCACAACGGTTGAGCAACGCCTAGCTATCAGGCTCCATTTTCGCTGCGCCAATGGGCACGACTTCTCTCATTTAATTTACAACAACGAAAAGAATACCGTAATCACTTCAGGATTGTAAAGCGCTATTTTTTCTGAAATACGGTTAAAAAATTGCTTATTTCATTAAATATGTTGATATTAACGGGTAAATAATTACCAAAACCAACTAGTATCCGATGAAATACGCCCTCCTTCGGGGATGGAAGTCGATTCTGTCTGCATTTATCATTATCATTTTCGTAAAGCCTGCATTTTCACAATCTCCCTGGAAAGATGTTTCGGAGCGCGACATAACGGTTACGGGCAAACGCCACACCTTTCCAAAAAAATTCCGGTTGCTTGCACTTAATACCAATGAAATGAAAACGCATCTTTCATCGGTGCCAATGGAAAGGGCGGCCACCTCCGATCTCACTCATGCAAGTGAGATCTCGCTCCCGATGCCCGATGGAGGCTTTCAACGCTTTAAAGTTGTGAAGTACTTTGTAATGCACCCTGATCTTTCGGCGAGGTATCCCGATATCAGCACATATACCGGCCAGGGTATCGATGATCCTTATGCCACAATCAAACTTGACCTCACTCCACGGGGGTTCCATGCTATGATACTAACACCGGGAGGAAGCATTTTTATTGATCCCTACCAGGAAAATAATACGGAGAATTATATCAGTTACTACAAAACCGATCTTGAACCGTCCGGTACTTTTTCATGCTCGGTTCAGGGAGATGAAAATCTGGAAAAGATCTCAGCTGCTACAACGTTTTTTCAAAGAAGCTCGGGCACGCAGCTCCGTACATATCGTCTTGCGCTTGCATGCACAGGTGAATACGCTGCCACAAAGGGTGGAACGGTTTCGGGAGCTCTTGCAGGGATGGTAACAACTATGAACCGTGTGAACGGGGTTTTTGAATCTGAAGTGGATGTACGTATGGTGATGATCGCAAACAACAATCTTATCTGTTATACAAATTCATCAACAGACCCTTACACAAACTCTAACGGTAACACAATGCTGGGGCAGAATATCAGCAATCTGAACACCGTGATCGGATCCTCCAATTTTGATGTAGGTCATGTATTCAGCACAGGCGGTGGCGGTGTTGCATATCTTAACGGACCTTGCGGTTCAAACAAGGCTGGCGGCGTAACGGGCTCTTCAAACCCTCTCGGCGATCCATTCGACATAGATTATGTTGCCCATGAAATGGGTCACCAATTCGGCGCTAATCACACCTTCAATTCAACTTCAGGCAGTTGCAATGGCAACCGGGCTTCATCAGCAGCATACGAACCCGGAAGCGGGGTTACCATCATGGGATATGCGGGGATATGCGGCACGAATGATCTTGCACCCAACAGCATAGCATATTTTCACTCAAAAAGTTTTGATGAAATAACCATCTTTACCCAATCCGGAAACGGCAACAACTGCGCTTCCGTTAGTTCAACGGGCAACACACCGCCTGTTGTGAACAGCATGGGCGTAAATGTAGCCATTCCGATCTCCACGCCCTTTATGCTTACAGGCTCAGCAACTGATGCGAACAATGATCCGCTCTCCTATTCATGGGAGCAATATGATCTTGGTCCCTCAGGCAACTGGAATGTGCAATCTGCCACAGCTCCTATGTTCAGGAGTTTTGCGCCTTCCTCTTCGCCCTCACGAACCTTCCCTAAACTTTCTGACATCATCAACAACACCACAACAATCGGAGAGCTTTTGCCAAACGACGATCGTACACTCAATTTCCGACTAACGGCAAGGGATAACCGAAGTGGTGGTGCCGGTGTAATGCACCCTGATAATACTTTAGCAATTACGGTTGTTGATAATGGCGGCGCATTTGCTGTAACAGCGCCCAACACTGCCGTCTCCTGGGCGGGCAATTCAACACAAACTGTTACCTGGAATGTAAGTGGCACAACTAATTCACCGATCAACACTTCTAACGTGAAGATCTCTCTTTCAACAAATGGCGGAAATACTTTTCCTATAGTGCTTTTAGAAAATACACCAAATGATGGCTCAGAGTTGGTCACGGTTCCAAACATCAATACCAGCCAGGCCAGGGTTAAAGTTGAAGCGGTCGGAAATATTTACTTTGATATGAGTAATGCGAATTTTACCATCAATGCTACCACCTCCCTAACCACGATCACAACCGGAACTGTATCTCCTTCAGCGGTGTGCGCAGGGGCCAGCATCTCCGTTCCGTTTACCAGCGATGCTGCTGCAAACGCGGGAAATGTTTTCACAGTCCAGCTTTCTAATGCGTCGGGTTCATTCGCTGTACCGGTAAATATCGGAACCCTCACTTCCACAACGGCTTCAACGATCAATGGAATAATCCCGGCGGGAACTTTGGCTGGAAACGGCTACCGGGTGCGTGTGGTAAGCTCTTCTCCTGCAGTGACAGGTACAATAAATACTTCGAACATTACTATCAATACTATTCCTGCAGCCCCGGTGATCACTGCAAACGGTCCTGTTACATTCTGTACCGGCGGATCGGTTCTTCTTTCAGGTAACAATGGCGGGGTGTGGAATACGGGCGCCTCCTCACCGACACTAACGGTAACGGCTAGTGGTAACTATTTTGTCACCAATACCAATTCTTGTGGCACAGTATCCTCAAACCAGATAATCGTTACGGTAAATCAGAATCCGGTTGCGGATGCAGGAAGCTATGCTGCAACAACAACAGCCGGCCCCGCAATAACTTTATCAGGAACCCCGGCTGGCGGATCTTTCAGCGGACCCGGTGTTGCTGGAAATACATTTAACCCGGCCGCGGCCGGTGTGGGCACCCATACCATTATCTATTCCTATACCAATGCTTCGGGATGTTCTGACACTGATGGTGCGCAGATGGTTGTAAACGCTGCTTCCTGCAACTTCTTCCAGGGAACCATCTCAGGGCCCGCAAATGCCTGTGAGTTCATGAATCCTGAAGGCGGAAATGCTTCCTACAGCATCAACAGTACCGGTTATTCCTCCATAACCTGGTTTGTGCCTGCAAATGCAATGATCGTCTCAGGCCAAGGAACGCAAAATATTGTAGTAGATTTTCAGCCTGGCTATACTAACGGATACGTGGTGGCAAAAGTGCTTAACCCATGTGATGGAAAGCTGGTATCCGTGATTCTGAATGTGAGGAATACAGCGCCTGCAACTCCGGGCTCTATCACCGGTTCGAATAACAGCTGCTTGTTCATAGGAACAGGTCAAACAGGATTATACAGAATAAAGAAAGTGGCGAATGCAGGATTTTACCAATGGACGGTTCCCACGGGAGTTTCAATAGTAGGTCACCCGGCAGGAACAGGCGTTAATGATACAATCGTAGAACTTGCGTTTAATAATAATTTTGTTCTCGGTTCTTCAATAAGTGTAAGGGCAGGTTCTTTTTGCGGAATAAGTGCATCACGCAGTCTCGCCATCAGCGGTATCAATCCTGCAACTCCGGGCGCAATCTCGGGGCCGGCAGAAGTTTGTTCTTATGTAGGGAACGGATTTGCAGTATATACTGTGAGAAAAGTTGCTTCTGCGTCATCATTTAACTGGACTGTACCGGCAGGTGCAAATATTGTTGCGCGACCCGGTGGAATAAATACGCCGAACGATACTATTGTGCACGTTGCCTTTACCAATGCTTTTAATACCGGTAATATTTCCGCCAGGTCTGTGAACGGGTGCGGCATTAGCACAGCCCGTACCTTACCGTTAAAGAAAATTTTGCCCACTGTTCCCTCAAAAATTTATGGAGATCCAAATGGCGCGCAAGGTGCCTTAACAACAGCGCCCTTAGATGCCTGTCCATTTATTTTCACGGGCACTAACGCGAGGTACTCCATTTTAAAGGATCCGTACGGATATGCAGAAAGTTATAACTGGGTTTTGTCGGATAATGTCAACGCTCAAATCGTTGCGCATCCCGGCGGCACGGGGGCAAACGATACGCTGGTTGAAGTGCACTTTAATGATGCCTTTACGTCGGCCACGCTTTCGGTGACACCTGTAAGACCTTGCGGTGTCGGGCCTTCGCGAATGATAACTATCACAAAAAAAGCGCCTGCAACACCGGGAATTATTACGGGAAATTCTTCTCCATGCCCATTCGACATGGAAACCTATACGGTAACCGGTCAGAACGCGGAAGTTTTCAACTGGACGGTACCGTCTACTGTTACCGTGCTTTGGGGAAATGGTACAGACATGCTCACAGTTATGTTCAACGGAAATTTTGCAGGAGGTCAGATCCGCGTACAATCAGTATCGGCCTGCGGTACGAGTGCTGTAAGGGCTTTAAGTCTTACGAAATGTGCCAACCCTGGCGAACGGTCATGGGTAAACGAAGTTGAAAAAGATGCAGGCGAAATTGTTATATTCCCTAATCCCTCCATAGGAAACGTGACTCTTTTGCTCCCGCAAAAATTTGCTGATGCTAAGGAAATTTCAATAACCGACAGGTTTGGAAGAAAGGTGATGTCGCAAAAACTTCGGAGTACATCCGGAAAACTTGTGTTGAACATGGAAGGGAGGCTCTCACCGGGCCTTTACCTCATAACAGCATACGCGCGCGGGGGAAGGATCACCGGAAAGATGATCGTGGAATAGGCGGTTAAATATAATTGATAACTTTTTGGGTGCCGGTCATAAGCCGGCATCTTCTTTTTGGTTTTCACAGCAAGCATCTCCTTCTTTTGTACTTTTAACCTTCTAAAATAAGGTTACAAATTTTGCAAACAGTTTTAATCAGCGTTCATGAGTAATAACGTGTTTTCGATGAAGGTTAATGATAGGATAATTTCACTTGACCGTGAGGAGCTGATTGGTGAAGATATTTTGTCACTTCCGGGAGGTGGCATCAGTTTGCTGAATGGCAACAGATCTTTCATGGCCCTGATAAAAGAGGTTGATAGGAACAATAAGGTGGTTACACTTGAAATTGAGGGGAAGAGTTATCATGTGCAAATTGAAACTCCACTCGATATACAATTAAGATCTATGGGGTTCGGTAGTTCGGCCGGAAAGGTTTTAAAGGATATAAAAGCGCCTATGCCGGGGATGGTGCTGGAAGTAAATGTTACTGAAGGCACTTCTGTGGAGCCTGGTACAAAACTGCTTGTACTGGAAGCGATGAAAATGGAAAATGTGATCATCATTCCAAACGCAGGAAAAATTAAAAAGATATTGGTAAAAAAGGGCGATGCCGTACAGAAAAACCAGGTGTTGATTGAGCTGGATAACGGATAGAGGTTGGTTCCGGCGGAGAGGAGATATGCGATCTTTAAGAACCGGGATGTTTAAATAATTTGTTTTTAAAAATCTACTTGTGGAAAAAGTTTTGGTTGCAAACAGGGGAGAGATCGCTCTCAGGATAATGAAGACCTTAAAAAAAATGGGCATTGCAACGGTGGCTGTTTATTCTGATGCAGACCGAAGCTCACCCCACGTGCTATTTGCAGATGAGGCGGTAAATATTGGCCCGCCTCCTTCTTCTGAGTCTTACCTGCGGGGAGAAAGGATCATTCGCGCTGCACTGGATACGGGCGCATCAGGAATTCATCCCGGTTATGGCTTTTTAAGTGAGAACGCCGGCTTCGCCAGTCAGGTTGAAGAGGCGGGTTTGGTATTCATTGGACCAACGCCTGAATCAATGCGAATAATGGGCTCAAAGCTGGCCGCCAAGGAGTGCGTGAAGAAGTACAACATTCCGATGGTGCCGGGGTTGGATCAAGCCGTAACCGACATAACAGCTGCGAAAAAAGTGGCTAACGATATCGGCTACCCGATTTTGATAAAGGCTTCAGCAGGCGGAGGAGGTAAAGGAATGCGTGTGGTTCACGACGAAAAAGATTTTGACGAGCAGATGAAGCGGGCAGGCAGCGAGGCGCTGTCCTCCTTTGGAGACGGTTCGGTATTCATTGAAAAATTTGTGGAGTCTCCGAGGCACATAGAAATTCAGGTGTTGGCAGACAAATTTGGCAATACTGTTCACCTCTTTGAAAGAGAATGCAGTATTCAGCGAAGACATCAGAAAGTTGTTGAAGAAGCTCCTTCGGCTATCCTTAGCCGTGAGAAAAGAAAGGAAATGGGAGAGGCTGCAGTGCTTGTCGCGAAATCGTGCGGGTACGTAGGCGCCGGAACAGTAGAGTTTTTGGTTGATGAAAAATATAATTTCTATTTTTTAGAAATGAACACGAGGCTGCAGGTTGAACATCCTGTCACTGAAATGATAACGGGCGTTGACCTCGTGGCAGAGCAGGTAAAGGTTGCAAGAGGCGAGCCGCTTTCTTTTACGCAGGATCAACTGGAAATAAGAGGACACGCACTTGAACTCCGGGTATATGCAGAAGATCCTTTTAATGATTTTCTGCCATCGGTTGGGAAGCTCCAGGTTTATAAAAGGCCTGAAGGGGCGGGCATCAGGCTCGATGACGGCTTTTATGAAGGAATGGATATTCCCATTTACTACGACCCCATGATAGCAAAATTGGTTGTTCACGGTGAAACCAGAATTGAGGCAATTGAAAAAATGAAGGAAGCGATCAGCGAATTCGAGATCAAGGGAGTTTCAACCACTCTTCCCTTCGGAACATTTGTGATGGAACATCCTGCGTTTCGCAAAGCGGAATTCGACACGCGTTTTATTAGTCGCTATTTTATAAAAGATGAAATAGCTTCGATGAACCGTGAAACTGAAGAGGCTGCGGCTAAGATCGCCCTGTATGCATGGCTAAATGAAAATGAAAAAATCAAAATGTCTGCACAGCCTGCTTCCCAATGGAAAAAGAGGGCACAATTCTAACAATGGTACATGGAAAATAAACTAAAGGAATTAAGAAAAAAGCTTGACCAGGGGAAACTTGGCGGAGGCGAAGACAGGATCCTTGCGCAACATAAGAAAGGAAAGTTAACTGCCCGCGAAAGGATAGAATTATTAATCGATCCCGGCACCTTTGAAGAAATCGGCGCATTGGTGCTTCATCGCGCAAAGGATTTCGGGATGGACAAATTACAATATCCGGGCGATGGGGTGATCACGGGCTATGGCCAGGTGAATGGACGGTTGGTTTACGTTTTTGCGCAGGACTTTACAGTTTTTGGCGGTGCACTTTCAGAAACGCATGCAGAGAAGATATGTAAGGTGATGGACCTTGCAATGAAAACCGGCGCACCTGTTGTGGGCCTGAATGATTCCGGCGGTGCACGCATTCAGGAAGGCGTGGTTTCTCTCGGCGGATATGCGGACATCTTTTATCGTAACGTTATGGCCTCGGGTGTAATACCGCAGATCTCAGCCATCATGGGGCCCTGCGCGGGCGGGGCGGTTTATTCACCCGCAATGACAGACTTTACAATTATGGTTGAACATACCAGCTACATGTTCGTAACCGGGCCGAATGTAGTTAAAACTGTCACTAATGAGAACGTTACGGCGGAAGAACTCGGAGGTGCGTCTACGCATGCGGGTAAGTCTGGCGTTACTCACCTCACGGCGGAAAACGACAGTTCATGTATTGAAGCACTTAAAAGGTTGTTGAGTTACCTGCCACAGAACTGTGAAGACACCTCGCCCGTTGTGAATTACGAGTTAGGAAATGAAAGGAGGGAGGAGTTAAATAATATCATTCCTCCCAATGCGCAACAACCTTACGACATGCGTACTGTCATCAGCGGGGTGTGCGACGAAGATTCCTTCATGGAAATTCACCCGGCTTATGCTGAAAATATTGTTGTTGGTTTTGCAAGGCTTGCGGGTAAGAGCATAGGTATAGTTGCCAACCAGCCGATGAGCCTTGCGGGCGTACTGGATATTGAAAGTTCACGCAAGGCGGCTCGGTTCACAAGGTTTTGCGACTGCTTCAATATTCCTCTGCTTGTACTGGTGGATGTTCCCGGCTTTCTTCCCGGCACAGATCAGGAGTGGCACGGCATTATTACAAATGGTGCCAAACTGCTTTATGCCTTAAGCGAAGCCACAGTGCCGCGCGTAACGGTGATCACCAGGAAGGCTTACGGTGGCGCTTATGATGTAATGAACAGCAAGCATATCGGGGCTGATATGAACTATGCATGGCCCAGCGCTGAGATCGCCGTGATGGGAGCCAAGGGCGCGAGTGAAATAATATTCAGGAAAGAAATTTCCGAAGCTGCTGATCCCGCTCAAAAACTTGCAGAGAAGGAAAAAGAATATGCCGAAAAATTTGCAACGCCTTATATGGCTGCTGCCAGAGGCTTCATTGATGAAGTGATCGAACCAGCTGAAACACGAATAAAATTAATAAAGGCATTTTCCATGCTTGAAAATAAAGTGGCGAATCTTCCAAGGAAGAAGCATGGAAATATTCCCCTTTAATAACGGGTCTATTCAGGAATTTACGCCTGGCTTTATTCCGCTGTACAAGAGTGCGACGCTACTGAAGGCGGGCTTTGCACTTCCGGTGACACAATAAAAGTTCACGACCAATAAACGTAATTGCCTTTGAAGGCGCCGACATGCCCGGTTCTTATTAGTTGCCGCTGCAGGGCAGTCATTGCAGCATTTCATGTTCCAAGGATCCAGCGTGTACCAAAGGCGTCCGTTATTTCTACCAGTTTGTTTGAGAGGGCGGTTTCTGGAAGATCTTTTTTTCTTTCGGTGAGCATATCGATCAAATTTTTTCGTTGGGATCTTGAATTGAACTTTAAATAGATCGCTATACAGTTGCCGATGATCCTGCCTTCATCTGCAACAAGGTCAGACCCATGAATTATCACAGTGTTTGAAATCAATGATCCGCAAATGACAGGTTCGGTTAGCAGTTCCGTTAGTCTGCGTGAAAAGGTTTGGAAGGAGACAGTTCCCCCAAAGCATTTCTGGTAATGCAAAAGTGCGCTTCTGCAATTGCCGGAGAAGGTGAGGAAAATTTCGGCCCTGCGTTTTGTATCCGTCTTTCCAGGTGTCTGCTGAAAGATATTCAGCCCGTTGCCAGTATCACTTTTTCTTTTCATCATTTTCATTTTTGCGGAATGCAATGATCTCCCATATAAAAAGTTCGTCGAGCGGTTTTGAAAACGGGAACTGAATTGCTGATTTACTTGTTTTATATCCCTCCAGTTGCCTGCGAAAATGTTTCCAAAACGCCTCGCTGTAAGGATAGGATAAGGTGATGTGATTGGTGAAGGCAGAGTAGTAGATAAGGTTGCCTTTATATTTAAAACAAGGGATCTGGTAACTGATGGATTCTTCTGCCGCGGGTACCTGGTCCCTGATGATTTTACGGATCACTTTCATCCTCTTCAGCGATTCACCGTTAAATGCCCGGTGATACTCGTTGATGGTTCGATAATTTGTTTTCGCCATTGTACAATCTTTTTTTATTATAGAAATATGAAACCGCCAGAATAGCGAGAAATATAATGGGCATTAAAATGAAACCCGGATTTCCATCTATGTATGCATGGCTGATTGCAGCAAAAATGAGATTGAAGGAAAGACCCGCATCAGCCCACTCCTTTAGCATTGACGGAACTTTATTTATTGCGATCGCTATCACTCCTAGCACTTTACAAATGATGAGCGTATACGCAAAGTAATCGGGATAGCCTAACGGTTGCGTACCCGCAGTTGCATATTCAGGTGCGAAGAGCAATGTGCCCAAAGGCATCAGGCCTTCCCAAAGAATAATGATGACGGTGGCTACCCAAAATATGATTGTATTCTTTTTCATAAAGATTTTATTTGAATCCGGTGACAGGATGAACATTTACGCGGGAAGCTTAGCCGCCGTTTTTTGTTCTGTGTGCTTAACAAAATTGTTTAAGATGGCCTGCCATCCCGCCTTTTGAAATTCAGGTGCGTTTTGCGTTTCGGCATCGAAGGTTGTTACAATATGGGTTTTTCCATCTCTTTCAGAGAAGAGCGTGGTCACCTGCCTGCCATCGGGCATGGTATAGGAAATCTCCTTGTTTGGTTCCACCGTATCGTATATTCCTTCAAAGTCGAATCCGAAACTTCCATCACGTGCTTCCATCCGGCGGATGAATTTGCCTCCGACCCTGAGATCATTTTCGCTGCGGGGAGTATGCCAGGAAGGATCGGCAGAATTCCATTGCATAATGTCGGCTGGATTGTTCCAGCTTTCCCATACATTTTGCACCGGTACATCGGCAACTGCCTCTACCAGTATTCGATTTTCTTGTTTCATCTTTATAAAATTTTTAGTGATTGATAATCCAAAAGTAAAATGAGCCCGGAGTTTTTTTCGGTTGCAAATGCGACAACCTTAAGGGCGATTTGCGACATTCATTGTAAATTCATGGCCTCAATTCAAAAGATGAAAATTTCCGTTTTCGCGCCCGAGTATGGCGTAATCGAGGCGGTGACGCCTGCCTTCAGGGCCTTTAATACCGCCAATGAATTTCTCATTGCATTTGGTAAAAAACCGGTGTTTGATGTGGAATATGTGGGCCTGAACGAATTTGTGCCTGCTAACAGTGGCGAATACACGATTAAAACCAACAGGCTGCTGAAGAAAGTTTCCAGAACAGATCTTCTTGTTATTCCACCGACTTATGGGGACACATTAATAGGGCTTAAGGCAAATGCGGAAGCCATACCATATTTTAAGAAACTTCACAAGAAAGGAGCGAGCCTTGCCAGCCTGTGCATCGGGGCATTCCTTCTCGCCGAAACGGGCCTTTTAGACGGAAAGAAATGTTCTACACATTGGGCCTGCGTAAACGAGTTCCGGGAAAGATATCCAAAGGTGGAAGTGGAGGATGGCGCAGTGATCACTGAACACGACAACATATTCAGCAGCGGCGGCGCGAGCAGTTTGTGGAATCTGCTTTTATACCTGGTGGAAAAATATTCTGACCGGGAAACGGCGATAATGATATCAAAATATTTTGCGCTCGATATAGGACGTGACAATCAGAGCCAGTTTGCAATTTTCCGCGGGCAGAAAAATCATGGTGATGAAGGAATAAAAAAAGTTCAGGACTATATCGAAAAGAATTTCGAGGAAAAATTAAAGATAGATCATCTTGCAACGCTCATTAACACCGGCCGGAGAACTTTTGAGAGACGATTCAAAGAAGCGACAAATAATTCTCCGGTTGAGTACATTCAGAGAGTAAGAATTGAGGCCGCCAAAAAATATTTCGAAGCTTCACGGAAAAATGTTTCTGAGATCATGTATGACGTGGGTTATACCGACACAAAAGCGTTTCGTGATATCTTCAAAAAGATAACCGGGTTAACCCCTGTGGAGTACAGGAATAAGTTTGCAAAGGTGTCACATGAAATATAAAATTATAACGGAGGAGAAGCTCCTCCGTTATATAAAACTTAGTTCAGGAGTTCGTTAACCGAATTCATCACCACATCTCTTGTGAAGGGCTTTTCAAGAAAGATATCAGCGCCCTGGCTCAAAGCAATTTCTTCGGCAGAAGCAGCCAGATCTCCCGTGATCATTACGATCTTGATATCAGGATAATTTTCACGGATGTATGAAATAAAGTCGAGACCACGGCCGTCGGGAAGTTTGTTATCTAACAGAATAACGGAGGGCTTTTCCTGCTGTAAATATTCCTTTGCCTTTGCAATAGTATTTACATGATCCAGGTCCAGTTCATTATTTTTCAGAATAATATTAAGGAGAAGGCAGATATCTCCTTCGTCTTCGATAATTAAAATTTTCTTTGGCTGTGTCTTTTTGTTAGGCATGGCTTTTAAGTTTGGTCACCGTAAGGCAATTATCTTTCCAATAGGCATAAAGCATCGTTCCTGTGGGTGTATGGGCAAAAAAAAATTCCTTGTGAGGAATTTTATACCTGATTTGAGCATCATTCAACTCAAAGCCCGCTTCTGAGGGGCGTATTGTCGTCTTCCTGGATGTCTCTCTCATTATCGTTAGACCATTCCTGAAGAGCGTCTTTTATTTTCTGTTTCAAACTGGTTGAGTGTTGCTCATCGTTTTCATTAACGGTTTCCTTTGCATCTTTCTTTGGAGTTTGGTCACTCTCAGGCGTGGGATTAGCATCCGGATTGGTTGATTCAGGCGCGTCAAATTTCTTAATGATGTCCATATGATCAGTTTTTATTTTGTTATTTATATCCATTCACTTTTGTAAAGCATAGGAACGGCAAGTGCTGCAAAAATTCCGGAGATTATTGTGATTCCGATTACCATACCTTCCATTCCGCTGGTGCCGCGTGCCTGGATGCTTGTTGAAATTAACATCGTAATAATCGTGCCGGCAATAGCTACAATTATATACCAGAAATTTGCCCGCTTTACATAATGGTGAAACACATCGTAAATTAAACCTGCAATGATGAACAGAATCATCAAAATGAAAATGATCGAATTTACGTTTACGATCGCCGAACCTGCGTATCCGGTAATTCCACGATAAATAAATTCGAAGAGGAGACATGTAACTACGGCGCCAAGGCCGGCAAACACTCCGGCCATAAGAGACCGTGAGAGTTCGGTTTTTTTATATTCATGATCCATGACTAGGAAATTTAAAAGTGATCAATTGCGGCTAAACAAAAAAGCAGATGAGCCTGATCTTTCCTGATCCGTATTCTATATAAAGTTGCCGCAATAAACATACCATGGCGGTACCGTTTTTTCGTATTATTTAATAACCATGTACCTTCCATTTTTCTTTCCAAATCATTGTCATGAAAATTAAACTGTTGTTGCTATCGATCTCCGGCTTTTTTATGCTTGCGCTTAATGCACAAATGAGTACATCATCCATCGACAGCCTTGTAAATCTTACTTTAAAAACCTTTGATGTTCCCGGCATTGCCGTTGGCGTGGTAAAAGACGGAAAAGTGATTCATGCGAAAGGCTACGGTTTCCGGTCGCTCGACAGTAAGCTGCCGGTAGATGCTGAAACGCTCTTTGGTATTGCATCAAACAGCAAAGCCTTCACCGCACTTGCTTTAGGGATGATGGTGGATGAGGGCCGGCTTTCCTGGGATGACCGCGTCAGGGATCATTTGCCTGAATTTAAGTTGTATGATGCCTATGTTTCTGAAAATTTCACAGTCCGTGATCTGCTCACTCATCGCAGTGGACTAGGTCTCGGAGCCGGCGACCTGATGTTCTTTCCAGACGGCAATAATTTTACAAGGCGGGAGATCATTCACAACCTTCGCTATTTGAAACCTGTTTCGCAATTCCGCACGAAGTATGACTACGACAACAATCTTTACATTGTAGCAGGAGAGGTGCTCGCCAAAGTTTCAGGGTTAAGTTGGGAGGAATTCATTGAACAACGGATCATGAAACCTTTGGGTTTTGATAGAAGCCGCGCCTCATGGTTGAGAGCGAAAGGAAACGCGAACATCATTGACGCGCATGTGCCGGTGGATGGTATAGTAAAAACAATTCCGCACGACTGGTCAGAAACGGCTAATGCTGCAGGAGGCATAATGAGCAATATTGAAGACCTTTCTAAATGGCTGATCTTTCAGATGGACAGTGGTCGTTATCATAATAATAAATCGCTCGTAAGTAAAAAGGTGCTGATGGAAACCTGGACACCTCAAACCATCATACCTGTAATGAACCGCGGCTCTTATAATACCAATTTTGCAGGCTACGGCCTCGGATGGTTCGTAAGTGATGTGGCCGGGAAAAAGCAACTTCAGCATTCAGGCGGGCTTTTGGGAACAGTTACGCTCACCACTTTTATCCCGGAGTTGCATTTGGGAATAATTGTGCTGACGAATCAGCAAAGCGGAGCGGCATTCAATGCTATCACAAATACAATTAAGGACAGCTATCTCGGAATAAAGGGGTTCGACAGGGTGAAAGCAGGCCGTGGCGGCGTAGATCAGCGTGAGAAAGAGGCGCGCGCGATCGTAGATGCTGTTTGGAAGACAGTTGATTCGTCGAAACGGGCAAAGGCCATCCCTTCGCAGAAAATTTATTCCGGCTCTTATCGTGATGACTGGTTTGGAAAGGTAGAGATCAGGGAGGAAAAAGACGGATTGCGTTTTACGTCAGAAAAGTCGCCAAGACTTAAAGGAACAATGCATTTCTATACCGGAAATACCTGGGTGGTAAAGTGGGACGACAGGAGCTTTGATGCAGACGCCTTCGCAAGTTTTGTGCTTGATGAAAATGGCATTGCCAAAGGATTCACCATGCGTGCATTTTCACCGCTAACCGATTTTAGTTTCGACTTTCACGACCTTGACCTGAAAAGAATAAAATAAGCGCTGATCCCCCGCATAATTTAAGATCCTTTAGGCGATTCGCCCGAAAGCAAGCTGTTTCCGGCAGGAGTAATTTTGTGTTCAAGAATCTGCATAAAATGCGCTGTTTCCGCGTAAATTGATTACATTTACCTATCCTATAAAAAGCAGAACCTTGCGAACAGCACCTGCTCTTAAGAGTTCGCATGATAAAGCAAAACCGTTTTTGGCTGCGCACCCTTAATGTAAGATCAGAAGAAGGGTGGCTGGTGAAACAACTTTTCCTCCTTCAGTTTCTGCAGGGCGCTGGCATTGCCTTCTTCTTTACGGCATCTTTCGCGCTTTTTCTCGATCGTTTCAACATTAATGAACTTCCATACATTTTTATTTATGCAGCCTTCCTCCTATGGATATTCGGATTTCTCTACTCGCGGGCTGAAAGAGTTTTAAGCAGCATTAACCTGGCCATCTCTGTGACCTTATTCATGGCCGTAAGTATTATTACATTTTGGTTTGCCGGAAAATATTTCGATTCTGCCTTCTTTTTCTATTTTATGCTTGCCTGGTTCAATGTGCTTTACCTGCTCAATAACCTTGAGTTCTGGGGGCTGGCATCACTTTTATTCAATGCCCGGCAAAGCAAGAGGCTTTTTTCGGTGATCAGTGCGGGAGATATACCGGCAAAGTTCTTTGGTTATTCAGTAGCGCTGTTTTTTGTTGAGAACATTGGCACCATCAACCTTCTTCTTCTTGGCTTTGGCTGCATGATGTTATCAGTGCCCTTTTTGATGAAAATTAAAAGATCGGAAAGTATTCCTTCGATCCATCATCAACAAAAGCACAGTGTTCCACAAGGAGGAATTAAAAAGCTGATTCATAATTTCAGCGGTAATTCTCTCACCCGGTCGCTTGCATTGCTGAGCATCATTGTTACCTGCAGTTTTCTAATCATCAACTTTTCTTTTTATGCCGGGGTGAAATCTTCCTATCACTCTGATGTGTCGCTGGCTAAGTTCATAGCCTTTTTCCTCGCCATGGTAAGGGTAATCGCTCTCGTGATAAAGATGATCTTCACCAGCAGGCTGGTGAACAGGTTTGGCAATATCAACTCGCTCCTTGTTACACCTGTAGTAATGACGATAATGGTATTGGCGATAGTTTCTTTGCAGGATATGGAAGCTTTTCCAAAGATCATCCTTTACATGTTCGGTGCAACTTCGATAGTCGTTGATATTTTAAGGTCTTCGATCAATTCACCGGTTTTCCTAACTATAATGCAGCCGCTACCAGCTCATGATCGCCTTCGGGCTCATACGATCGTGAAGGGAATCATGGATCCCTTTGCGTCGCTGATCACGGGGCTGATATTGATTGCGGTGATCGAACTCCACGTAAGCGCTGAACTGCTTGCGTTGTGCTACGTGCTCCTTTCTTTGGCGGCACTTTGGTTTGCGGCGATCTACCTTGTAAACCGAAATTATATCCGCACAGTTTTAAAAACCATAAGCAGCCGTTATTTCAACAACCGCAGTCTTGTTTTTGATGATGCTAATGCGCTTTCATATCTGCGCGGGAAAGTAATGTCGGGTAATGAGATAGAAGCCATGAATATTTTGGGAATGATAAGCGGAAGCAGCAGGGAAAATCAGTGTGAGATAGCCACTCTTGCACTGGCACACAGTTCGCCAAACGTTAAAACTATGGCACTTGAAATTATTTCAAACAATAAACTCGAAGTTGCCGACGATTTTATTATTCCCTTTCTGCAAAACGAAAATGAAATCGTTCGCATAAAAGCTGCTGAATCTTTGCAGGGAGAACAACACCTTCCTTTGTTGCTCGCAATGTTAACGGATAACAGTGCTGATATGCGAATTGTTGCAACAGGAAAACTTTTTAATCATGCTGATCATCGATATTCCGGTGCGGCTGCTGAACACCTCCAAAGTTTATACAGTTCTGAATCGCCGAAGCTTAGGGCAGCAGCTGTAAGGTTGTTGTTTGCAAGTGGCAAGGAAGACAATATCCAGAAGGCGGTACTGCTTATGAACGATGATTCGCGTGCGGTACGGGAATCTGTCTTCAATGGAATTGCAGCTTTAGGTGATCATGCGCTCGTTGAAAAAATGATGCACTTATTTCCCACCCATGAGAAGGAGATAACGCCCGCTCTTATGAGTGCCGGTGAGATCGTGCTCTCTCCGGTTCGCGAATATATTTCAGCGCCGGGCACGAGAAAAGTTTTGGCGGAAAAGCTCATTCTCGTTTGCGGAAGGATCGGCGGACTGAAGGCGCAAACGATTTTGTTGACTCTTTTGTCGCAAAGTGTACGTTATTCTGCCACCGTTACAAAAGCGCTTTACCGAACGAATTTCACAGCGGCAGGGCGCAACGCTGTCATACTAACGGAAAGGGTTAGTCGCTTGTTTGATAAATGCGAATCCTTATGCGTAATTCATCAACTTCTCAGTGATAAAGAACACTACCATCTTTTGCAGAATGCGATAAGTATTGAATTTGACCAGGCCAGGGAAGAATTGCTCTATCTTCTTGCAATGATCTTCAACAGGGAAATGATCAATAAGGTAAGGCATGCTTTTGATTCCGGTCAGCGGGACAGGATCATTAATGCTATGGAAATAATAGATCTCGCCGTAAGGAAAGACCTGGCCCGCGCTTTCAATGCTTATTTTGAGCCCGGGGCCTCAAAACATCCGATCCAGAGATCAGCCTCTGCATCGCTGCATTCCCCTGCGGCTGTAACGGAAAATATTCTTATGGATGAAAATGCTTATTATAATGAATGGACAAAAGCCTGTGTTCTCTACATCAACCTGCAGGGAATGGACATTCTGCCTGCAAGCCTGGTGAACCGCTACACTAATTCAGAATGCGGAATATTGAGAGAGGTAGCTTTTGCGCATAACGATTCTGAAGTGATACCTGTTTTGTTGAAAAAAGGAAATACTGTTACACCATGATAAAGTTTGGCCAGGAAAAATTACTGTTGCTGGAAAAAGTTCTCCTTCTTAAATCTCTGCGGTTGTTTAGTGAAACACCTGAAACCATTCTGGCTGAGTTGGCACCGTTAATGGAAGAAGTAGAGGTTGAAGAAGGAACGGATATTTTTATTGAAGGGTCTGACGGCGACTGTATGTATATAATTCACAGCGGAGAAATTCACATTCATAAATCAAACACTTCCCTGGCAAGGCTCAAAGAAAAGGAAGTATTCGGAGAACTGGCGCTTTTAGACGCCGAAACCCGAAGCGCTACAGCATCGGCAACGCAGGACTGCATACTTTTTAAAATTGACCAGGATCCTTTTTATGAACTTTTGGACACAAGGCCGGAGGTAGCGAGAGGCTTCATCAAAATTCTGTGTAAAAGGCTGAGAAAGCTCAATGAAAAGACTGCCCGGGGTAGCCTCAGCGAGTAGAAAATAATTCAATTTTTACTATCATCTGTAGAATAATCCTTTTATATTTACCGCTCATTGCAAGCCACTTCCTATTTAAACTCCCGCCTCCGCTGATCTCACCGTTTTTGATTTAGTTAAAGCCTTATCACATTTACCCGGCAAAGTTTTTTTATGAAAAGAAAATTTATTTCCGTGCTTGCCCTTTTATTAATGGCTGGCATACATTCTAATGCCCAGCAAACAACGTTCAGGGATTTCGTTCTCTTTGGCGGCCAAAGTGGCTGCCCCGCATCAGGCCAAACCGTTCCCGCATCTCCGGGCTGCGCTGTTCAGATAGGCTCTTCCACAACTGTAACATCTGGAGCAATAGGAAGTTTCAACCTGATCAAAACAACAGGAACAGCCTCCCTGAAAAGCTTGTATTCCGACGGTAAGATCCAGTTGACAAATTCAAACACGGTCGATGGCGATATTTCTGTGGCCAACTCGCAAAATGCCGGCGGTACTATACTTTCCATCGGGTCAGGCGGCAGGATAAATGGAAATATAAATGTAAAGGGCAATACCGTGAACTCGGGCAGCACCATCTCCGGCAGTGTAACGCATCCTGGTGGTACATCTTACACCGGGCCCAACCCTGCCGGTGGTAACATAACGGGAACGCCTACCCTAAAGATAATGCCCGTGCTTCCTCCCGTGCTTACATTTCCCGCGGCAGGCTCAGTAAACATTACAAGTACAAGAACGATCACTCCGGGGAATTATAAAGACATTCAGCTCAACGGAAATAAAACCCTAACATTTCGTGGTACGGGAGACTACGTTTTCAGATCGGTGGTGAATTCAGGCTCGGTAAGTTATTTCGTTTTCGACTTCCAGAACAACCCAACGGGTAAGATCAGGCTTTTTGTTCACGGTGATATGAACGTAAATAAAGTAAGCATAACCATAATTAATGGTGGGGATCCGTCGCGGATCTTTACTGAGATACATGGAACAGGCTCCACTTGTTCTGACCGGAAGTCATCATTCTTTATGGCGAGTGGTTCGGGAAGTTCAAACCCACAATCTTCAGCATGGCTTGGAACAGTTTGGGCACCTTATGCATCTATCACAATCTCCAATCAAAACAATTTCGGCAAAATAAGGGGTGCATTGTTGAGTGGTACGCAGGTGAACATTCATGGAGGTGTTACACTTGATCATGTACCATTGGCACTTGATGCGCCATCCAACATATTTCCACGTTACACACCACCGGGAAATTTCAAAGTAAATGATCTTATCGGCCCCGAGCTTTTTTCACTGAATCAAAATCCTGCTGCGGGAACCCAACTAACCGATCTTTTCATTGCAACGGCAGACAGTGTTTGGATGGAGATCATTGCAAAGGAAGGGCAACGTCAAACACTAGCAGCATTATTGATGTCACCCTCATACGGACTTTCCGACACCATAAGCAATGGGCCGAACAGTCTCATTATAACAGGCCGTTACCCAATAGTAAATCTGCTTGCATTAAATTCTTTACCGCATCTCATAACATTCTGCCGGCCGGTTTATCCTGCTATCAATAATTCAGGAATTATACGCACCACAGGAGACAGCGCTATGCGAACAAATTTTGCACGTAATGGCTTTGGCGTGAGTGGTGACAGCATTAGGGTGGGTGTATTATCTGACAGTTATAATACACTTGCAAATGATCCTGCATCGCAGGATGTTGCAAATGATGATCTTCCAGGCCGGGCTGGTAACACCGTGAATCCACATCCGGTAAGGGTACTTAAAGATTTTCCTTTTGGCAGGAGATCAGATGAAGGCCGCGCGATGCTACAGATAGTGCATGATGTGGCGCCGAAAGCCAGGTTGTCTTTCAGAACAGGATTTATTTCTCCGGGCGATTTCGCGCAAGGGATACGGGAGCTTGCGGCAGACAGCTGTGATGTGATCGTGGATGATATAACTTATATCACGGAACCATTTTTTAGAAATGGCGTAATAGGATCAGCTATCCGCGATGTAAGTGAGCAGGGAGTTCATTATCTCACGGCAGCCGGAAACTTTGGCAACAAATCTTACGAAAATAATTTTAACGCAGTGGCCGCACCCTCAGGTTTAGCTGGCCAGGCACACAGCTTTGCAGCAGGAGATATTTTGCAAAACGATTCATTGAAGGGATCCGTTGCCGCACCAGGCGTTTATACAATTGTGTTGCAATGGCTGGATGATATCTATTCCCTTGGCGGATCTGCAACCGGAACTCAACATGATTTTGACATTTACCTGGCAGATGATGCAGGTAATATTCTTTTCGGAATGAACAGGAACAACCTGGGCGGAGATCCTATTGAAGTGCTTCCGTTTACCGTAACAGCAAATACGGCAACAAATATTCTGATAGTAAAAGCGGCCTCAGCTCCCGGCGCAATTACTTCTAACATTCGCCTGAAGTATGTGGTATTCCGCGGTGATCTTAAAATTAATGAACACAACGTTGGTTTTTCAACCGTCGTTGGCCAGGGAAATTCCGCTGATGCAATAACCGTAGGGGCCACACTTTATACCAATACACCGGCCTTTGGAGTTTTGAACCCAACCGTTTCCTCATTTTCTTCAATTGGTGGAACACAGGTTGAGGGCACAGTAAGAAACAAACCTGACCTTGTTGGTCCGCATGGAGGAAATACTTCAGTAGATTTTCAAAGCATTGACCTTGACGGTGATGGCCTGCCAAATTTCTTCGGAACATCCTCGGCAGCGCCGCACGTTGCGGGTTCCGTGGCATTATTGCTCGAAGCAAGGCGCAAGTTTTATGGTGAAAGAATCGCTCCTGCTGCAATGAAATCCCTTCTGCAGCAAACGGCCATCGATATGAACGGCCCCGGTTTTGATTTTGCTTCAGGCTACGGCTTTGTTCAGGCAGATTCTGCAATGAGGTCTTTTGCAAGCGCAAAACCGCAGCTCATCAGGCTTGAACAGGAAGACCCGAATCTTGTACCGGGAGTTCAACCCATAGACATCAGGGTTGTTGGAAATTACCTTTCGCCGGATACCAGGATTATTTTTGGTAACGATACTCTTCCCACAACAGTGATCTCCAACAATGTTGCTGAGGCGACTATACCGGCATTCTTCAGTGAGAAATCAATTTATGCCTTTACAAAACCCAAAAGTACTTCAGGGCTCGATGGGGGGCTGAGCAATGCAATTACAATCACAGGTGTTCCGCGTAAAGACATTTCAATTATTGCAAACAATAAAACTAAAAAATTCGGGGAGGCGCTTCCTGAGTTTACGGTAACTATACTGGTAAATGGCGATTCGCTTCATAAAACAAATCTCACACGGGAAGTCCTCGGCCTGGAAAATATTTCATTTGAAACACAGGCGTCAGACCTGAGCAATGTTGGTATATATTTTATAAGACCATCGCGCTTATTCGACCTGCAGCTGCCTGCCGACAGTCTTCTTCTTGAGCAATATAATTATGGCTTTTCTGACGGAGCACTCACCATTCAGAAATTGCCTTTAACCGTTACCGTTAGAGACACAACCCTCGTGTATGGTGAAAGGATCGCCAATTTTAATTTTGACTACAGTGTTGAGAATGGGTACAACATTTCAAATTTACCGGCGCTCATAAATGGATTGAAAATACAGCATCAAGGCCAGGTGCAGGCTGATGTTATCGGGCTGGTAAATAAGCAGGCGGTTACGATAGTGAATGGCATTGCAATACCGGTAGCGAATCGGCAGGCTGTAACCATCGTAAATGGTGAAGTGATGACCATTGTGAACGGGCAGCAGGTAAGAGTGGTTAACCCGCAATCTCTGCTGATCACCGAAGGACAGGCAATTCCGATAGTAAATGATCTGACAGGTGCGCAGACAAACAATTTGAACTTCCTCGCAACCCCGCTTTCGATTTCCGGCTCCAGATCCATCAACACCACCTACCTGAGAAATGGCGTACCGGTGCCGCAAACCACAAAGGTTCTTGACATCACACAAGAATCAGTGATCGATTATAATATCAATACTGCTCAAACCTCCCTTACAAGCGGAGTTTCCCTGGTAAATAAAAGAGGATTGGTTGATGTTGAATCTTTCACCAACAGACAGGCCGTAACAATTGTAAACGGGGAAGCGATAAACATTGCAAACAGGCAGGCAATCACCATCGTAAATGGTGAACCAGTTGTAATTGTAAACAAACAGGCTGTAACAATAGTGAATGGACAAGCTGTGCCTATTGTAAATGGAAGCAACCGATCTGCAACCATTGTTGACGAGCTCGATCTTGGCAGCGGCGTCAGCAGTCTTAAATCTGTGAACGTTGTTACTGGAATCACCCCCGGCATTCACACCATCTTGCCAGCATCGTTGCAAAGCGACAATCTTGAAGTTTCCTATCGCTCAGGATTGATGAACATTGTTAAAGCACCAGCTTCTGTTGTAACAGCTGATAAGGTGATCTTCCAGGGCTCTCCCTTACCAACATTCACTTCCACGATCACCGGATTTATGCCAGGCGAAACTCCGACGGTGAAATACACCTTAAGCCCTCAGTGCGCCGGTTCCCCGGGTGTTTACACTATTGTTACCACATTGCTGCCTGATAATAAACTGGCCAACTACGCAATAACGATCACTAATGGAAAACTTTATATCAATCCAAAAGGATATGGAGCAAAAAAATTAAGGCCTTACCTTGAATGTGTGCAACTCGTAAGCAACCCTTCAAATCCTTCAATGCGATATATAGCCAGGTTTTATTGCATAAACGACAATTCAACTCCTCTTTATATTCCGGTTGGTCCAGACAACAAGTTGTCCTCAACAGGCGCATTCGATGGTTCGGCACAACCTTTCTTGTTTGCTCCAGGAATAACAAGATTCTCGGTTCCATTCAGTGGCACTACGTTGAAGTGGGAATTGAAAACCTACAATTCCACTCAGAAAACTGCAACATCCACAAGTGCCAGTTCAACCTCAAGCCGTTGTAACAGTGGAAAGATCGGAATCAACGCCTTGCCTGCACCGGAATTTGAAGAAGCTGAAGAACAATGGACAGCTTATCCAAACCCCGCGCGGGATATAATAAGTGTTCTAACAGGCGATGAGGCGCAAAAGGAATTTACAGTTTACGGAGTTTCAGGCAAACAATTTAAGGCCCCGTTATTAGAGTCAGGTAACGGAAGAATTCTGGTTGATATTTCCAGATTATCTCCCGGTATATATTATATACGGTTCCGAAACGGGCGCTCAGTTAAATTTATAAGGCAGTAGCATTTATGAAAAGAGGTTTTCTAACAATATTTGCCTCATTCCTTTGGTTGTTCACCGAGGCCCAAACAAAGGTTGACAGTGCATCCGTTGCGGCTCTGCTCAATGAGAGCAAAAACTATTTTACAAGTGATGCAACGAAAGCGCTCAACCTTGCCACGGAGGCGTTAAATTATTCGAAGCAGCTTGGTTTAAAAAAAGAGGAAGGCTATGCGTATAAGAATATTGGGATCACTTACTATTTCCAGGGAAAATATATTGAAGCCTTAGAAAACTATAATGCATCTCTTGATGTGTTTAAAGAGGTGAATGATTTTGTGGGAATAGCCAACCTCCAGAATAATATCGGGGCCATTTACTACGACAGGGCTGATTATGCAAAAGCACTGGAATATTATCTCCAGTCTCTTAAAAATGCCGAGGCTTCAGGCGACAAACTCCGTATTCTTTCTGCTTTGAATAATATCGGCGGCGTTTATTCGATAAAACCCGCCACAAAGCAAAAGGCGCTGGAGTACTATTTGCGCGCCCTTGACCTTTGTAAAGAGCTGGGCTCTGCATCCGAAATGGGCGCTGTTTCTACTAACATAGGCGAGATATACTTTGCCCAGAATGATGATGCGAAGGCTCTATATTATTTCAACCAGTCATTGCAGGCATACGGAGAATCAGAAGGAAGCCTGAACGCATACAATGCTTTAGGCCGACTATACTCCAGGGAAGGGAAATACGAAGAAGCTTCCATGTTTCATAATAAGGCCCTAAGCCTTGCAATGAAGCTCGAAAATGATCTTTCCATTCTGCAATCATTGATGGGGCTTGCAAATGTGCATGTAAAGCAAGGAGAGTATCAAAAGGCAATTGAATATTTTAAGCAGGCCGAGATTCCCGCCTCCAGAGCGGAAGAAAACGATGATACGAAAGATCTGTACAGGGAAATGTCTCTTGCATACATGAAAACGGGCGACTATAAAAACGCATATCATTACCAGGCTTTGTTTTCAAACTTGAAAGACACGATCTACAACCTTGCAACCGATAAAAAATTGGGCAGTCTACAGTTTGATTTTGACCTGCATAAAAAGGAGGGAGAAATAAAACTCTTAACTAAGGATAAGGAACTTGCGGAGTTGAGCCTGGCGCGGCAAAAGCTCACCAGGAATGCATTCGCCATTGGAATGGTGCTGGTCTTCCTTATAACGCTTTTGATATACCGCAACTACAAGTCAAAGGTAAAAACAAATAAAATTCTTGATGAGCAGAACAGGCAAATCGAAATGTTATTGCTCAATATCCTTCCTGCCGAGGTGGCAAAGGAGTTACAAAATTCAGGTGAAGCCACCCCGCGTTATTACGATTCTGTGTCTGTTTTGTTCACTGACTTTAAAGGGTTCACCACTCTTACCGAGAATATGGATCCCGAAGACCTTGTAAAAGAGCTTAGCGATTGCTTTGTTGCATTCGATGACATAGTAGGAAAGTATAACCTGGAAAAAATAAAAACTATCGGCGATTCTTACATGTGCGCTGGTGGTCTTCCAAGCCCAGATAAGAACCATGCTATAAATATTGTGAAGGCCAGCCTGGAGATCCAGTCTTTTATGGAAGGGCATAACAGGAAAAAAGAGTTGCAAGGGCTTCCTCCCTGGCACTTACGGATAGGCATACACGCCGGGCCCGTGGTTGCAGGAGTTGTTGGGAAGAAAAAGTATGCTTATGACATCTGGGGAAGCACTGTTAACATAGCAAGCAGAATGGAAAGCAATGGCGAACCGGGCAGGGTGAATATATCCTCCTCGGTATTCGAACTTGTTAAGAACGAATTTGCATGCAGCCATCGGGGAAAGATCCACGCAAAGAATGTGGGAGACATAGATATGTATTTCATTGAGGCCGCTCCGGGGTTAAGGTTGAACTCTCAAAATGAATCAGAGGGATTGATTCAGGTGCAGCTATAGCGGGATTAACGGCGATCGCGGGAGCTCAACATTTCCCCAAAAAATATCCTTTAATTTTTGTCGAGCGACTTTCGGAAGAGTATTTTCAAAAGGCCCAGAATTGCTCCCCAGGCATTCAGGTATGCAAGGAAAAATAAGGAAGCTCCAACCACATTAATAATTGGAAAAAGAAAACCAATATAGCCAAGCAATGTCTCATTTATGATCTCATGCCTGTGCACGAGCAGGTATTTTGACAGCGAAGCCATTATAAAACAAAGTGCGGAGAGAAAAAGATTTTCTCCATGCCTGTTGATTCGGTGGAGATCGCGATTGTCACCGATCTCTTTCAGGCTGCGGCACCATGCAAAAGCCACGGATGAGCAGCCGGCAAAAATGGCAAAACCCGCATTAGTGATCGACGTGGTGTCATAGGAGGATTTCCCAAAAGTGAAAAGAATAAAAATTCCACCCGCGAGGAAGATGAACAATAACAGGATGCCGAAGAAAACTTTAATGGCCAGTTGCATAGAGTGCAAAAATTAGGATTTTGTTCCGGTTGATGGAAAGATTTTTTAATAAACTGACACATCGAAAGAAAAGTAATGGCCTGAATGTTGCCCGAAACAATGAAAGTGATGAAAATGGCACGAGTGAAAAATCCCATAGCACCTGTGATACTGGGTTCTATATATCTTCTGATTTATACGTTAATACTGCATCTTACGAATTGGACCAACCTTGTGTTCATTTTGTACTTTTTGTCGCCCTTCGTAGTTATATGGATGGTATTGAAAGTTTTGAAGGGAAGAGGGCCCTCAGTGGAAAAACCGTTTCCTTATGACTGACAATTGCAGCTACGGGTTAAAGGAACCTCTCTACAAATGTTTGCTAACTTTGCTTTTATACATCAAAAATTAGAATATGGATATTATTATTCAATCTCTGGGTTTTACTGCAGGTGAAACACTGGAAAATTTTACGCAAGAGAGATTGCAATCTTTGAAAAGTGATGATATTATCAGGGCCAATGTAACGTTTTTCCTCGGGCCGGATTCTGCACCTGAAAACAGCTACTGCGAGATAAGACTTGAAATACCGGGAAATGATCTTTTTGTAAAACGCACCGGCAGGTATTTTGAAACTGCTGTATCCGAATGTGTTGATGTATTGCAATCGAACCTCAAAAGAGAAAAGGAAAAGATCATTGACAGAAGGCAGGCTGATGCACAATCTATTCAGGACGCTCTCAATGAAACACCGGGTGAAGACTGAAAATGCCCAACGCAAAGAGCGGTTTGACGTTGTGAATTACATATTGGAGTCTTGTATCATGGCATATCCTGTGTCGTCTTTTATAATTAGTCTTTACAAGCAATATGGAGTGCGTGGCTCGCTAAGTAAGAAACAGTTGCAAGGTCTTTATGGCAAAGCGTCGGAGATCAGGGACCTGGATCCTGCAAAACTTGCCACCCTTCAAGCGCTGATCAATAAAATGCCTACACGATACAAATCTGAACTACCGGGGCCGGATCAAAAAATCTCGAATACTACAGAATTGCAATTGGTGGAGAAGATCCTTGAATCTTTTCCTTCCCATAAAGGCGCTTTGATGCTGCATTCGAAACTAAAAGGAGGCGGAGTTCTTTCCCCGCGTGAGGCTTCTGACCTTTCGAAGTTTTCAGCCCTCATCAATTGAGCATCGGCTGAATGTATCCCCGAAACTGGATTCTATCGCGCCGGAGACTCGTTATCGTAGCCATTGCTTTCCCGTTTTCGAAAACTGTCAACACAATTTCATTCGCTGATACTTCATCTTTTGGCGTAATTGTAACCGTCCAATCGCCATTACTGTCCTTCACGGCAGATCGTTGGAAATCTCTTGTTGTAAATGTAATACCTCCAGCCGCATTAGGGTCGAATGAATGGGCTTTGCCAAAATACGGCAGAGAGGCGGCCAGACTATCAGCTTTTAAGATTAAAGTGGCTGGTGGTGCAATGGGGTGCGATCGCATAGAAAGGGGATAGACCATATCTGCGAAAAATGTGAAAGATCCACTTTTTATCGCTTCATCTACATTGAGTGTAGACCGTTTTGTTTCCCGCGGAGACGAGCATGCAACTGTAAAAAATATTACCGCAAATAAAATTCCTCTCATGGTCTACCATGGTCAAATTAAATGCCGAAGCGAAAGAGGCAAAAACAGGTTGCCCTATCTTTGCATAAAAAAATTATGAGCAACAGCAGGGGAGAGATCCATACAAAAAAAGGTGTCATCGGCTTTGAACTTTACGATGAAGACGCGCCTGGCACGGTAGAAAATTTTAAGAAGCTGATCACCTCCGGGTATTACGACGGTTTAACTTTCCACAGGGTAATACCAGACTTTGTGATCCAGGGAGGATGCCCGGATGGCACAGGAGCTGGCGGACCAGGCTACTCAATTAAATGTGAAACCCGCGGAAACAATCAGTATCATGATCGTGGCGTGTTTTCGATGGCTCACCGTGGAAAAGATACGGGCGGTTCACAGTTCTTTATCTGCCACAGCAGAAATAACACCAGTCATTTAGACGGCGTTCATACGTGTTTTGGAAAGGTAACTTCCGGAATCGAAGTGGTGGATGACATCCGTGCCGGAGATGTTATGGAGAAAGTAGTGCTCCTGCAGGGCAATCAGGCCCCGCACTAACGTGAACGAATAAACGAATTTGCAATTATCTTGGCCTGTTCCGGTCAAAACCTCTTGGGCCCGAAGAACGTTGTGGTTGCCTGTCTTCTGCTTCTTTTACAACAAGAGGTTTTTTCCCCAGGTTCATATCATTTAAACTCTCGATCGCGTCAAGAGCTTCCTCCCGGTTTGGCATATCAACAAATGCGAATCCCTTACTTTTCCCGGTTTCTTTATCAATGGCAACTTTCGCAGAAACGGTTGTGCCGAATTTTTCGAATATTTCCATCAGTTCAGCATCGTCAAGGTCATAGGGAAGGCCAGCAACAAAAATTTTCATTACTTGTGGTTTGTTGTAAAAATACAGGGATTAACCAGATAGCAAAATAAAGTGAGGGGTTTTTTGAAATTAGTTCGTTTTTTGCTCTGATATATTAATTATTCTTAATTACCATTTAAAAGGAGAAGTTACCATGAACATACCGCATGAAATGACCACCCTCTCTGAAGTAATGGAAAAACTTCGCACCCTGAAATGCGACAGCGAGTTCCACATGTCTCCTGATGGATTCACTGTGAACCGGCAAAAATTCTATGCTCCCGAACATCTTCAAATCGTAAAGGTTTACCGTTTTGAAGGAATAAGTGACCCTGCTGACATGGCAGTGCTATACCTTATTAAAGCCGATGACGGACTGTTAGGCTTTAATGTAGCACCTTACGGCATGTATGGAAATGATGAGGATGTGGAAGGATATAACAATTTCATCAGGCAGGTTGAGGTTTCCGGTCATTGTGATCAACTATTATTCAGCATCTGACCTCTTCTTTATTTTTTGGATTTAACTTGCCCTGGTGGATGCTATTCAGCAATACAAGAACTTTCTAAATGGCAGATATCTGAGTGAAGGTGTTCGCACAACTATTGGAATAGTTCTTCCTTCCGTGGTGATGAATTCTGTCGGACATCTCTCCATTGGTATCACGATGTCAATCGCTGCACTCGCCGTTAGTATTACAGACGTCCCCGGTCCGGCCAAGCATCGCGTTAACGGAATGGCACTATGTGTTCTAGTTATTGCCGGAATGTCTGCTCTCACCGCCCTTATACTCCCTTATAGCTTCGTGCTCGGCACAATGATATTTATTGCGGGTTTCCTTTTTTCCATGCTAACGGTGTATGGTATGCGCAGCTCGGCCCTGGGTGTTGCCGCCTTGTATATAATGGTGATCAATCTTGACGGAAACCTTTCACCGGGCAATAAGTGGATGCACCTGTTCTGGCAAATATCCGGGGCGATTTGGTATTTTCTTTACAGCCTGATGTTAAGCCGCATCAAGCCTTACAAGATCATTCGGCAGGTGTTGGGAGATTTCATTCTTTCCATTTCCGATTACCTTGAAAAACGCGGAGAGTTTTATCGTCCTTCACCCGACTATGACAAGATATATCACCAGCTACTGCAACAACAGGTGGAAATTGAAAAGCAACAAACCCTCGCCGCCGAGCTGATCTTCAAAACAAGAGGTGTTGTGAAGGAGACAACCAAAACTGCAAGAACACTCGTGAAGACCTACCTGGATTGTTCCGATATCCTGGAAAGTATTATGACCACCTATCAGTCTTACGAAACGCTGCATAAACACTTTGATGATCTCGGCATCCTGCAAGACATAAGAGAAGTGGTACTGGGCCTTTCACACGATTTGAAAGAAGCCGGAATTGCCCTAAAAGCAGAGCGGAAAAGCAGTATATCCACGGCCTTAAAGGAGCGGGTGAACATAGTTCGCGCCCGTTTTGAAAACCTGCGGCAAACAGAAATGCGCGGGGAACGAGTTGAAAGTTTTATAGCACTGGGGCGCATCGTAAATAACATTGAAGACCTCGCATCAAAAATTGAGGTTTTGCACAAGCAAACAGGTTATGAATCTAAGCCGGGCACGAAAAAATTATCAGATGAATTGAAGGAAGATTATGTAAGGTCTGAAGACATCAGGGCATCTATTTTTTTGGATAACCTGAATTTCAAATCACACATCTTCCGTCATGCGATCCGGGTGGCAATTGCGCTTCTTACCGGTTATCTGATTGCCGTAGGCTTCAACCTTTCTCACGGTAACTGGATACTGCTCACCATTATCGTTATTCTGAAACCTTCTTTCAGCATGACCAGGCAAAGAAACAAAGATCGTTTGTTCGGTACCGTTATAGGCATTGTGATAGGCGTGATATTGCTCTACCTTGTAAAAAATGATACTGCCTTACTGGCGATCATGATTGTGCTGATGCTTGGAAGCTTCGTGTGGATCAGAACAAATTATTTCCTCGCAGTTATCCTCTTAACGCCCGAGCTGATCATTCTTTATCATCTTTTAATTCCGGGTGATATCAATGATATTCTTACGCACCGGCTGTTTGATACAGCGATAGGGTCAGGTATTGCTTTTCTAAGCAGCTTCGTTGTGGTTCCAGTGTGGGAATACACCGGAATTCGCGATCATATGCTCTCTATGATCCGAAAAAATCTGGATTACTATAAAGCGGTTGCAACGGCGTTTACAATACCTGAGTCAATTCCTCCAAACATACGCCTGAAGAGGAGAGAAGTTTTGCTATCACTTACCAATTTATCGGACGCATTCCACCGGATGCTTTCGGAACCGAAACGTTATCATAGTGATATGGATTACCTGCATCGCTTCATTGTTTTAAACTATTCTATAACCTCGCATCTTGCAACTCTTTCTTATTATCTCAATCAGAAAAAATCCTCTTTCAGGTCTACAGCCCTGCAACCAATTGTAAGCGATACGATCATGCGGCTGGAAGCATCGGAGAAGTACCTGGAACGAACTGAAGTGGAAGAGTTGCAGAAAATAGGCTCGGCGCCTGTTTTGGAAGAATACACTTCCGCGTTGATGGAAAGGAGAGGCAGGGAAATTGCAGAAGGCAAACTTGAAACTGACACAAAACAAGAACTTATTACGGTGAAGTCGGTCGTTGATCAATTACAGTATCTTCAAAACCTTTCCTCAACTTTAGCAAAACTCTGTCGGAGTTATAAATAGCAATGTGTACAGCGCTCTCCCATAAACCGAAAATTGCCGACCTGGTCGACTATTTTCCTTCCATGCAAATCGATCTCTGGGAGGAATATGAACCTTACCGCGCAGCATACCGGTTGGCATTCGAACATTCACCGCAACCTGTAATAACCGTTGAGGGAAATAGTTACAAGCTAAATCTGTTCGAGTGGGGCGTGGTTGCAAATTATATGAACACGCCTGAAATGATCAGGAAAAATCGTGCATGGATGTGCAATGCAAGGGCTGAGAAATTGCAGGACAAAAAGTCGTATTGGTTCAAAATAAGATCGCAACGCTGTCTTGTTCCCGTGACGGGAATTTACGAGCATCGGAAGGTGAAAGGAATCAAGAACAAGATCCCATATTTCATAAGTTTGAAAGACCGCGATATCTTTTGCCTTCCAGGCCTTTATAATTTTTCGCCGGTTCCGAACCAGGAAACGGGAGAACTTGCAGGAACTTTCGCGATTATTACGCGTGGGGCCAATGACCTGATGAAGCAGATCCATAATGATGGTGAAAATAAATTCAGAATGCCGCTTTTCCTTACGAAAAGCCTGGAGAAGGAATGGATCGATCCCAACACCCCAGATGAGCGAATTTTTGAAATTCTTTCTTTTGAAATGCCGGAACAGCAAATGAATTCCTGGCCGGTATATTCTCTTAATGCTGCAACTGCCCGACCTGATCATTTGTTGCCAAACGATCCGTATTCCTGGCAGGGCCTGCCGCCGTTAGGCCTGGACGATTCTTCCTTGCAAACAAGCCTGTTCTAATTATTCCTTTTCAACGTTAGATAGTCCAGGTAATAAATTATCTTAAACGAAAGAACATTCTGATGCGGCTCCCTGACGATATTTTTTACATTTGAAAAATATTCTGATGTGGCGTTACCACCAAACAGTTCCGCTGCATTTTTCCAGGATATATTAATGAAACTTCCTTGTGCAAATTGCCAGGTATATATCATATCAATATTGAAAAAGTTAGCATTGTTGTCTGCGTTAACAGTTGATGGACCATCAAAAGGTTTAAGCTCACCATCTGGCTGCAAGGTGAAGTAATCTTTATAATGCACACTGCTCCAGTAATGGCGCGCCCTGAAAGTTAAGCCCATCTTTATATTGAAGTTATACTTCACGTTAAATGTGTTTTCAACGGTTTTCCTGTTTCTGAGCCCGAAAACCACACTGTCTCCCGGGGCTGCCGGCGTGTAAGCGTAACCGGTACCGTTAGTTTGTTTAGCGATATATGTATCGAGGCTTATGGTCAATTTATCATTAAACCTGTACCGGTTGTACAAATAGGAATCGTATAGAAGGCTATTATATTCGCGAGATACTCTTGCTCCACCCGTCCAGCTTAAGCTATAACGGAATGCAGAATTCGAGTTATAAAAGCCACCTATTTTCCACGATGAGGGAATTCTGAAAAGGGCTCCCTTTTTTCTTGGCTCGTAAAAGTCCTGCTGATCCGGTGTATAATTTACATCAAGCCCGAAAGTCCATAATTTCTTATGCTGGCCATTCACGTAAAAACTCACGCTCTTACTTTGGTAACGCCTTGGAAGGTGCTGTTGGATGTAACTTGTGTTCAGCGATGCGGTGAGCCTGTTGTAAAAACTTTTCGGCTTATTCCATTTGTACCAAACGTTAGCGCTGTACCGTATAAAATTGTTATTATTGAAATAGCCGAGGTCGTTCTGTTCATAGGTTTCGTCGGCGAAATGACGGTTGACCTCAAAATTCAGCGGACCGCGAAATTTTCCGAAATTAAGTTCTGCCAAATTACCGCTTACGTTTTTCACGAGGCTTTGCCCGGATAAATAGCTGTGTGCAAATTTTCCCCAGAAATTCCAGTTCACGTTTTTATCATACAGGTCCCACATCGCTGCCGTAACATTAGCATCATAGGTTGACCCATTTCTGATAACGCTTGTGTTCAGAAGCGAAACGCTGGAATTGTTTTTCATCGTTTTGTCAAGCGCTATAATGTTATAATTGGTAAGCGGGTCGGTTTCAATTTTAAAAGGTTTGCCATCAGGCGAAGAAAGCCTTGCGAATTGCGGACGTGTTACAGCGTTGAAAATGCCGATTCCCAAACCTTTCTGTGTACGCCCACTGAACTTGGTTGCATTTATAAGTTTTGTTTCCAACGGGTTTTCAAGCAGAACGGATCCGGTATCGAGGGCTGAATAAGGTTTATTAAAGTTGACAGGCAATCCTCCGATTCTCCTGCTATAAAAGAAGTTTCCTTTATTAAAGAGTTCAGTGCCTTCTGTAAAAAAGGCCCGGTATTCATTGTATCGAACTTCAAAGGGCGATAGATTAAGCACCTGGTTGTCGCTCTGAACCTGTCCGAAGTCAGGGATGAGTGTCATATCCAGAGTAAAGCCCCTGCTTACTCCGTATTTTACGTCCATGCCGCCATTAACTGATGTTGTGTTGGAGTTGCCATCAGCTTTTGGATTGTTACTTAAGTAAGAAGAAAAATATGGTGAGAAAGATAATCTTAGGGGAGCCTTGATATCCCGAATGCCACTCCACAGGCCCGTTTGACTCATTATACCAAACTTGTTTGGGTCGATCGGGTTCCAGCTGACCTGGCGCCCCGATACCGTTCTGCGTCTCACAAAATTGATTCCCCAGTTTTGTTGTGGTTGTTCACTAAATCGTAATGCGCTGTATGGAATCATCATTTCGAAAGTCCAGCCTTCACTTGTTCTTTTGGTTGCCGTTCTGAAAACTGCACTCCAGCTCCCGTCTTCATTGCCCAGTGAATATTTGCAATCATATTGTTCGCCTAAAACTGTTACATAAAATCCTACTCCGTTTATCTGGTCCCTGTATGTATCGATCATTACACCGGCGAAATCGTTTATCCCAATCACGTCTCTTCCCACTAATTCGGATGCTATAGAATCCTTGGGCTCCCGGCAGATTCCGGCAACATAAACAGCGTCGTCATTATACATTATTAAAAATGTGGTCCTGGAATTTTCATCTTCAAGCCTGCCAAAGGTTGGCCTTTGTTCAACCATATCTTCTATTCTGGAGGCCGTGCTCCATGCAGCGTCAGAAACATCACCGTCAATTGTTACGGGCAGTGCGGCTCGAACAGCGGGAATAAATTTCATCGTGTCCTTCTCCTGGGAAAAGGTTGTAACAGCGGTAACACTGAAAAAAATAAGGCTGAAGATCAACTTCATTCAGAGATCATTTTGCGGATGTAAGCTAATCCGGTCAAAGCCGGCAAATTTGGTATATTCCATGAAAGGCAATTTCTGAATTTAGACCACAGGAAATCAGGTGTGAAAAAAGGAACGGTTTATGTATGAGTAGCATGAAAACTTTTTCAAATGACTACAAAGAAAATAATTGGATTGATGCTGGCCGGTGGAGCGGCTGTGGCTGTGTACAAACTCTACAACATGCCAAAGGAACAACGCAATGAAATGCTTGACAGCGTGAAAAGAGAAACGCTCGGCTTTCTGGAAAAAGCTGAGTCCAGTGTGGAGAAGGTACAACATTACATGGGACAGATAAGAGAAAAAGGCCAGGATGATTGGGTTGACAAAGCCTTAATTATTAAAAATATGCTGTCTGACTTTTACAAGGGCGCAGGCGGAGAAAAACATCAGCCTGTTACATCCTAAGGTTCCCAAATAACGAAGCGCATGCCTCACAGGTCATGCGCTTCGTTCAATATATAATACTTTGAGCAGGTTTGCTTCCAACTTCATCGATGAGAAGCGGAAATTGGAACGAGCCTTCACCCATTAACCGAGTTGCTTTACAAGGAAGCTTTCAATCATGCTACACGGCACCATGAAGGGTTTCGTATGAACGTTCATTACCAGGGTTTGCCCGTTAACAGAGTAGGAGCCGGCAACACGGTTTCCAAAAACACTAACGTCAAACTCTCCTCCATTGAGGTCGCCATCAAATGAGCCACCCTGGCTTTCAACAGCCTGTCTTGCTTTACCTAAAATAGTCTGGGGGTCACCTGTAAACGGTACCGAAAAATCGCATGCCATAGTTTTCTTTTTTACAAAAATAAATACCCGTCCATTTCGAACAGGTATTTATTTCATTCAATGTATTTAATTACGCGGACGAACTCTTCCATCTTTTCTGTCTTGCGAGCGGCCGATCACATAACCACCTCCTGCTCCCAGAACGCCACCGATGATTGCACCTTTGGCATTTTTACCTATCACTGCACCGGCTGCAGCCCCGGCGACTCCGCCAATTACGGCCCCTTTCGCAGCTTTACTCCAACCTTCTTTCTGTTGCGCTGTTGTACCTGCGCCGGAGGAGGTTGATGAACCAGTGTTATTGTATACAACAGGCGCTTGTTGACGCGGAGTATAAGACCTCCGGGGAGTTGTTCTTCTAACAGGTGCAACGGCCACTGGTGGCGCAACCACAGCGGTATCTGCAGCAACGTTTGTTAACGCTGTTGTATCTGTGAGGTACAAGATGTTTCTGGCATTGTCGTCCTTGCCGGTTTTGCAGGCTGCAAACACCGCGGTTATTGCAAGTAGAGTCAAAATCTTTTTCATAGTTGCTGTTTTAATGATTTAAAAGATGCAATTCCAATTTCGGAATTGCTTTCGACCCCTATATCGTAAAACTGTGCCACAATGAATACAAGTTTTGAAACAATAGTTAAAACAAATTTTTGAAATTAGAGGGGAAATTTCAGTACGCCCTGTGGTGAGCCGTCCTTTGCGCTTGATTCAAAGAGCAATACGTAGGTGCCGGAATGCCCGGCTGAGCCCGGAATAGCAATGTTAAAATCGAAATCTCCCCATTCCGGCGCACCGGCAGAAGTTGTATGAAACCCTTCATAAACTTTTTTTCCCTTGTCGTAAATGGCATAGCTGAGCGTGGCCTCGAATATTCGTGCTTTTCCCGTAAGCCTTGCAGAATCGGCTGACAGCCGGGTTAAAATAACATCCTTAAAACGGTCGTTGAATTGGGGCAGGGATTGAATACCAGAATTGGTTGTGTCTGCCTTTTTCTCAACTACCGTGTTATCGGTTTTTGCCAGGGTATCAATTGTATCTGCAGCCTCTGTGTTGGAAGATCGTTCTTTCTGCTGCCCGCAGCCAATGCCGATCAATATTATTAACAGAAACTTTTTCACCGTCTTTTATTTATTCCATCACATCAAATATAGAGCCCGATTATCAGCACTATAGAGCAAAGAATAAAAAGCATAATCAGAAAAGGAGTGATGAAGCGAAGCCACGATTTCAAACTAACGTTTACCAACGCGAGAGAAGGGAGGATCAGGCCGGTGGGTGTGATGAAGCCCATGATTCCCATTCCAAAAAGATATGCATTAACAATTTCGCGCCCCGGCACATCTACCAAGGTAGCAAGTGAACCCATGATAGGCATTGTAAGCACTGCCATACCGGAGGAAGAAGAAATGAAAAGTGTAAATATCATATACATCACAAGCATCAAAACAATAAACACAAGCGGAGGCATGGTGTCGGCAAGATCGGCGGCGTAGAAGAGGATGCTGTCGGCAATTTTCCCTTCATTCAAAACAATTGTCACTCCCCTGGCAATGCCCACAATAAGTGCAACACCAAGCATGCTTTGTGCTCCTGTAATAAATTGATCCACCCAGGTTTTCTCTTTCAGTTTTAGCAAAATGCCCATTAAGATAGAGGCACCAATAAACAAGGTTGTCATTTCAAGCAACCACCAATCCAGCGCTACAACCCCGGCCACCATTATGAGAAAGGTGAGAAGGAATACGATGTTCAGCATATTATTTCTTCGTGAACTGTAAACGGGCTGGTCAGTGGAAACTGCCTGTATTGTGGGAGAAACGTTTCCATCGAATTTGTAAACCAGCGATGCGGCCGGGTTTGCTTTAACCTTGTTTGCATACTGCACTATATACCAAATGAACAGTGCAGTTGTTAATACAAACATCAAAAGCCGAACGTAGATTCCATCCGTCCAGTTCACCCCCGCAGCATTTGACGCAATAATGGTTGAAAAGGGATTTGTAAAAGAAGAGAGTGTTCCGAGCTGGGTTCCACCGAAGATAACGGCTACGGGTACGAGCAGATCGTAACCGGCTTTTAAAAATAGGGGAGTGATCACAGCATAAAAAACAAGTCCTTCTTCCGCCATTCCAAAAGATCCGCCGCCGAAAGAGAATAGAAACGTCATGATGATGATCAGCCATGATTCATGTCCCTTCATTCTTAATGAAAGCGCCGTGAGACCCGCAACCATGGCCCCACTCTCATTAAAAATATGCATGAACCCCCCGATAACAAGAATGAAAAATATTATGTCTATAGAATCGGAAACTCCTTTTATCGGCGCCTGCAAAACCTGCAACCAGCCTTGGTTTTCGGCCTCTGTTTTCTCATAAGTTCCCGGAACGGAAACGGGTTTGCGAATTGAGCCGGAAGAAAAATTCTGGATCGGTATCCGGATGTTCAGGCTATCCAATGTTTGCTGAGATAAAGGCAATTCAGTTTCTCCTGCGGATGTTTTGTATCGAAACGTTTTCGTTTCCTCAACATATTCCAGCGTATGGTATTTGCCTGCAGGAATAAGCCAGGTAGCAACAGCCGCAATAATTATCACAAAGAAAAGAATGGTAATGGGTGTGGGTAGTTTCCTTCTCATCTGAACCGGAATGATTTACATTTGGCTAAACTAATGAAATAACTTTCTACCGCAAAGAATGAAGGCAGCAAGCATTAAGCAGATAAAAGACGAACTACAGCAACTGACACCGGGTGATCTTGTAAATATTTGTCTCAGGCTCTCAAAATTCAAAAAGGAGAACAAGGAACTGATCACTTATCTTCTTTTCGACGCCGGTAACGAAGGCGGTTATGTTGACGAAGTGAAAAATACGCTGGCGTCGGAATTCGAAAGTGTAAATACCAAATCACCTTATATCGCAAAAAAAAATCTCCGGAGAATAATAAGGCTTGGCAACAGGTTTATCAAGTATTCAGATGATCCGGAAACCCCGGTGCAGGTATTGCTCTTCATTTGCAAAGAAATGAACAGGCTTCCTTTAAATTTCACCAGGTCTGCTTCCCTTGTGAATATTGTTACCTCAACCCGAAATAAACTATTGAAACATATTGAGATCTTGCACGAAGATCTTCAATATGAATATAAAAAGGAGTTTCAAAAGCTGAACGACTAGTTCGCAGTATCACTCTTCAACTTTCCTTTGTATTTTTTTCTGAACTCCTGGAAGTGAGGAAGCGAAACATTATTTATGTAGCTGTTATCAGGATTCTTTTTAATGAAGTCCTGGTGGTATTCTTCTGCAGCATAAAAAGCAGTGAAAGGTTGTATCTCAGTTACGATTTCGTTAGGAAATTTTTTCTGGAAAGCTTGCTTCAATTTCTCAAGTGTTTTCTTTTCTTCGGGAGTGCGATAGAATGCAATGGACCTGTATGAAGTGCCCTTGTCATTACCCTGCCGATTCAATGTAGTAGGATCGTGAGATTCAAAAAAAACTTCTGCTAATTCCTCAAAAGTGATCTTAGCGGGGTCGTAAATTATGCGGACCGTTTCTGCATGACCAGTATTTCCGGAACACACCTGCTCATAGGTGGGCGAAGCGGTTTTTCCACCGGAGTATCCAGACACTGCGTCGTGTACACCCTCAAGGCTTTGGAACACCAATTCTGTATGCCAAAAACATCCTTCTGCAAAGTAGGCCTGGCTTAATTGTGAATTGGAAGTTGTGTTTGCATTTTGCTGTATCCGGTTTTTCCTACTTTGCCCGCACGCACTTACAGCGATCACCAGGAACATGAAAAGAAATTTCATTTTCTAAAGGTACACAAAGCACCGGCTGGCGCACCGCAGTATGCTATCTTTTAACAAAAGAATGCCGGCATTTAAGGTGATTCCTGCAGGCTCAACCTGGCAGTTGCGAGTCTGCCAGATAAAATTCCCTTCATTCGATAACGGTGACAACTTTTTAAACTTTCCTTTTTGAAATGATCCTTCCATAAATTCGCGCATGGCCACTTCGATAAAGGATTTTCAAAACATCTTTTTCATTGGAATCGCAGGCAGTGGAATGAGTGCGATCGCACAATATCTTGCAGGGTCTGGAAAAGGTGTTAGCGGAAGCGACAGGAATTTTTCCGTTGGCAAGCAAGATGCAACGATTGAAATGCTGGAAGCTGCAGGAATTAAATGCTTTCCCCAGAACGGTTCAGGCATAACCGATAAAACGGAATTGGTGGTAGTATCCACAGCAATTGAATCTACAGTTGAGGAAGTTGTGATTGCGCGGGAGAGAAATATACCGATCTTAAAAAGGAGTGAGGTGCTTGCAATGATCTCCAACTCAAAAAAGACAATAGCAATCGGCGGCACATCAGGAAAGAGCACCACTGCCGCTATGCTCTTCAGCATCCTGCAAAATAGCCACCCTCAACCCGGAATTATTACCGGCGCGGGCCTTATCAGTATAATTGAGCAGGGAAAGATCGGCAATGCGTGGGTTGGCGATGAGGATGGCTGGCTAATCATAGAGGCAGATGAAAGCGATGGTTCGATTGTGCTTTATGAGCCCGAGGTGGGGGTGTTACTTAATATAGACAAAGATCACCAGGAAGTGGAGGAACTTATCTCTCTCTTTACCACTTTCAAGCATCACACAAAAGAGCTTTTCATTTCTAACCAGGCAAATGCATTTTCGAGAGCTTTGTCCTCCGGCAGCGAGTTCGACTTTTCAGCTGATGCTGCTTATCCATCGGCATTTACCGGAAGTAATTTTAAACAGGAAGGCCGGAGAATATTTTTTAATGTGAATGACACCGGGTTTTCAGTTGAAGCGATAGGCATGCACAACATGGAGAATGCTTTGGCGGCTATTGCCGTTGCCTCGCAACTGGAAGTGCCTCCGGAAGATTGCGCGAAAGGTCTTGCAACTTATCGGGGGATCTATCGAAGGCACCAGTTCCTGGGGAAGAAAAATGGAGTGGAGGTAATTGACGACTTCGGGCACAACCCTGTTAAATGCGCTGCCTCCATCAAAGCCTGTCAGCCTCTTGCGCCGAAAGTTATCGCATGGTTTCAACCTCACGGTTACGGGCCCACGAAGTTTTTAAAGAAAGAATTTATTGATGAGATCAGCAGTGCACTTCGCCCAAATGATGAGATCTGGATGAGCGAAATTTACTATGCAGGCGGAACGGCCGAAAAGAGCATCTCTGCCGCTGACCTTGTAAACGGTATGGCAGAAAAAGGTAAGAGGGCATTTTTCGTGGAAGATCGGAGAGATCTTTTAAAAAGGATGCGACAGCACTTTACTGAGAATTGTGTGGTATTGTTGATGGGAGCACGCGATCCCGGATTGGCCGATTTTGCAAAACAATTTTATGACGAAATATAAACGCTTTTGAATACGATTTTCACCCATATAAAAAAACTGGTGAATGTGCAGCCCGGTTTACGCGCGCTGCACGGTGCTGAACTGGCAAATCTTCCTTCGATCGAAGATGCATTTTTACTCGTAGAAGACGACAGGATCGCGGCATTCGGCCCGATGCATGACCTCGATATAATGGTTACCGAAGTTCCACCTGATACCATCGATCTTTCGGGAAAATTCGTTCTCCCGGCCTGGTGCGACAGCCACACGCATCTTGTTTTTGCGGGAAGCCGCGAAAGCGAGTTCGTAGATAAATTAAAAGGTTTAAGCTATGCCGAAATAGCAGCGAAAGGCGGAGGAATATTAAACTCGGCTGCGAGGCTTCAGCAAATGCCCGAAGATGAACTTTTTGAAGTTTCCCTCCGCAGGCTGAAACTTCTGCAGGCAATGGGAACGGGGGCAATTGAAATTAAAAGCGGTTATGGGTTAACGTTAGAAAGCGAATTGAAAATGCTTCGTGTGATAAAACGGCTCAGGGAGCACACCGGCATGCTCATCAGATCCACTTTTCTTGGTGCTCACACATTTCCTTTAGAATACCGTAACAACCACGAAGGCTACATCAGCATGATAACCGACGAAATGCTGCCAACGATAGCGGAAGATGGTCTCGCAGATTTCGTGGATGTGTTTTGCGAAAAAGGATTTTTCTCCCCGGAGCAAACTGAAAGGATTTGTATGGCTGCTGCGAAGTTTGGTATCAAACCAAAGTTGCACGTAAACCAGTTGAACAGCATCGGTGGAATTGAATCGGGAATAAAATGCGGAGCGGTTTCGCTTGATCACCTGGAAACCCTCAGCAATGATGAAATTAAAATGCTGGGGCAATGGGAGGGAATTTCCACCTTACTTCCTACAGCTGCTTTTTTCCTGAGAATGGGTTACCAGCCTGCAAGAGCATTGATCGAAGCGGGTGCCGCAGTGGCCTTAGCCTCCGATTTCAATCCGGGATCTTCACCGGGCGGAAACATGAATTTTGTGATAGCGCTTTCATGCATTCAAATGAAGATGCTTCCGGAAGAAGCGGTTAACGCAGCTACCATCAACGGTGCTGTTGCGATGGAAGCAGAAAGGGAAGTTGGGTCGATTGCACCCGGAAAAAAAGCAAATCTGATCATTACCCAGGAGATACCATCACTTGAATACATCCCTTATAGTTTTTCTCACAACATCATCCACCAGGTAATGCTGAATGGAAAATGGGTGGAGAGAATGATCTGAATTAAAAACATTTTTAAATATGCAACCGTTAGTAGAATGTGTTCCTAATTTTTCTGAAGGAAGGGACTTAAACATCATCAGGCAGATCACTGCTGAAATAGAAGCAGTGGAAGGAGTTAAGCTGTTGAATGTTGACCCCGGAAGTGCCACCAACCGCACGGTAGTTACTTTTGTTGGGGATCCGGAGGCCGTATCTGAAGCGGCTTTCAGGGCAATAAGAAAATCAGGTGAACTTATAGATATGAGCAAACATTCCGGTGAGCATCCCCGGATGGGAGCAACGGATGTATGCCCGATGATTCCCATCGCTAACATAACCATGGAGGAAACTGCTGAATACGCAAGAAAACTCGCTGAAAGAGTTGGCTCGGAACTTCACCTGCCGGTTTATCTTTATGAAGATGCGCAGCCTGATAAATCGCGAAGCAATCTTTCCGTTATTCGTGCCGGCGAATACGAAGGCCTCGAAAAGAAATTGCAGAACCCTGTTTGGAAACCGGATTTTGGTCCTGCGAAGTTCGATGCAAGGCGGGGCGCCACAGTGATCGGTGCGAGGGATTTCCTTGTTGCTTATAATATCAACCTGAACACAACTTCTGTGAGAAGGGCAAACTCCATTGCCTTCGATGTAAGAGAAGCGGGCAGGGTTAAAAGAGAAGGAGACCCGATTACTGGTAAAATTATAAAAGATGAAAATGGGAATCCGGTGAGTATTCCGGGATCATTGAAAAGTGTGAAAGCCATCGGGTGGTTCATTGAAGAATATGGAATCGCCCAGATATCGATGAACCTTACCAACATCAACATAACTCCGGTACACATTGCATTTGATGAGGTATGTAAAAAGGCAGATCAAAGAGGGATACGCGTTACAGGTAGTGAACTCGTGGGCCTCGTTCCACTGAAGGCGATGACGGATGCCGGAAAATATTTTCTGAAAAAACAAAGACGGTCTACCGGGGTTTCTGAAAAAGAATTGATTCGGATTGCAGTTAAGTCTATGGGACTGGATGAGCTTGCACCTTTTAAACCCGGGGAAAGAATAATCGAATACCTTTTAAGATCGGAAGAGGATTCAAAACTTGTGAAAATGTCGCTTGCAGATTTTGCTGACGAAACTGCGAGCGAAAGCCCTGCTCCGGGTGGAGGCTCGATCTCTGCCTATGTTGGAGCGCTGGGCATTTCCCTCGCCACCATGGTGGCAAATCTTTCTTCACATAAAAAAGGCTGGGATGAACGGTGGGAAGAATTCAGCGATGTTGCTGAAAGGGGCGACGTGTTGAAGCAAAAACTCCTCGGCCTGGTGGATGAAGATACCAGGGCTTTCAACAAAATTATGAATGCGTTGGCCCTGCCAAAAAGCAATGAAACAGAAAAGGCGTTTCGAAAAGAAGCTCTGGATTCTGCAACCCGCTATGCAATTGAAGTTCCCTTATCTGTAATGCAAACTTCCTTCGATTGTATGCACATCATTTTGAAGATGGTTGAAACAGGCAACCCCAATTCAATCTCTGATGCGGGCGTTGGCGCGCTTTGCGCCCGTGCTGCAGTATTGGGAGCGGGGATGAACGTACGCATAAACGCCGCCGGTTTTAGCGACGAAGTTTTTCTTCAACCCGTGTTGGAAAAAGCAGGAAAACTTGAGAAGGAGGCAATTGAGATGGAAAAGGCAATTGTTGAAAAAGTGATGGCAGTTATAAAAGACGCTGGATAAACTAAAAGCTAGGAGCGGTTCATCTCCAAAATGTTATCGAGCACTGTAGTGAAAGCGGAAAATATTTTTTGCAGTTCCTCCACATCCGTGATGGCGCGGTCGATAATAAATTCAAGGGTGTGAGACGGATTGCCATCTTCGTGTTCAGTGATCTCGAGTGAAAATTCTTTCAGTTCACGAAAAGTTTCCCTCACCTCCCTGTCTGAAAATATTTCGCGCAAAGCTTCTTTGTCGTTTGTTTTTACCACCAGCAGTTTATCAAATTCAGCATACCCGATCTCAACATCTTCTGCACCGAATACCTTACCGATCCTGTCCATCACTTTTGAATCATGAACAGCGAATACAAGGCTGGAGCCTGTTGCGAGGGGAGAGCTGATACTCGTAAACTGAACTGGAACAGGTGCTGTAAGGCTTGTAAACTCATAACCACTTTCAAAACCACCGCCCGCATCAATATCTATCGTGAGGCTAACGTTCTTGTCGTTGTGATTAAAAGTTTTTGAATACTGAAAGGGCAATGAAACACCTTTGAGAAAGTCTGTCACCTCTGCCCATGTTTCACTGTTCGTGGTAACTGGTTGCATATTTATTTTATGGTTGTGATTATTACAGATGCTTCGGTTTTGGCCCTGATAGAATGCTTTATACCGCGGTGAAAAACTAAAATATTATTATCTGCCAATGATGTTTTGCGGCCTTCATGATCTACTTCTAATGACCCTTCCAACACCTGCACTGTAACTAGTGCATCCACAACATTGTCGATAACTTCTGCGCCTTCATGCAGGCAGGTAATTACAATAGTAACCTGGTCATCCTTATAAGTAGTGATTCCGTTCCTGTCGTTTTTTTGCCAGGCTTCTTCCTGCTTAAGCTGACGATAATAATCCTCCAGATCGATATAAACAACGGGGGCGTTCAGAATTCTATCGCCTTCAGGGCGGGCGGGTGTGGCTTCATTATACTTCTGCATAGTGAGTTAATTTAATGATTTTCATCAGAAACCATGCCTACCTGTGCCGGAGCCCAATTTACACCACCCCCTAAAGTGGTATATTGATCGCTTATCCGTACATTTGCTATCCTTTTTTTAGGACTAAAATATAACATGAAAAAAAATCTATTCCTCGTTGTAATTGCAAGTATTACCCTGCTTACCAACTGTTCAAAATCTGATTCCTTTATTGGTCCATTCGTTCCGGTCGTTCCGCCAGTTATTCCGCCTGCGGTACCGGCTTCAAATCCCGAAGATCAAAGCCTCTACATGGGAAACCCTAGCGGCGCGACGGATAACGAAAACAACTTTAACAACTACCTGGTTGATGAAGGATACTATGCTATTTCCTACAGCCGCGACCGCGGTACCGCTAATTGGGTGAGCTGGCATGTAATGGCATCTGATTTTGGAAATGTACCCCGTCAGGACGACTTCCGCATGAATGACCGGTTGCCTATTACATGGTACAGGCCCGATGATTTGAGTTATTCCGGGTCAGGTTTTGACAGGGGCCATTTTACGCCTTCTTCTGATCGTACTGCCACTTTTCCGGCTAATTCATCTACTTTTCTTATGAGCAATATTTTCCCCCAGGCTCCATATAACAACCAGGTAACCTGGGCGAATTTGGAAACCTATTGTAGGGATCTGGTGGTCACGGGTCACGAATTATACATCATTGCCGGAGCTTTCGGGGAAGGTGGAACAGGGAACAATGGTTTTGCAACATCTATCGACAATGGAAGGATCACCGTACCGTCTACACTTTGGAAAGTGATTGTGGTGTTACCAAATGGCACCAATGACATGGCGAGAGTAAATGCGAATACAAGGGTGATTGCGGTTTCAATGCCTAATGACAATGGAACCACCAATACCTGGAAGAATTACCGTGTTTCAGTTAATGATATAGAATCTGCTACCGGCTACGATTTACTAAGCAATATGCCGCAAGCTTTTGAAGACCTTCTCGAAGCGCAGGTGGATGATCTTTAGTTTTGGTAATGTTCTTATTTTTTTGTATTTTTAATAATGCAATTCAAAAAAAATAATATGAAAAAAATACTTTTTAGCCTTTTTGTAACCGCTGTTGGTTTTTCTGCAAGTGCACAAAGCTCAGAAGGCGCTGTACCTGCGTCTACAAAAACCGAAGTTAAGAAAGAAGTTTCTGCAACTACTGGAAATAAAGCATCTGAAGCCGCTGCAGAAGCGCGAATCACTGAAATGCGCAATGCCGTTAAGAACCTTGAAATGAGAAAGAGGGCCATTAGTGAAGACAAAAGCCTGACTCCTGAAGCGCGCAAGGCGATGCTTGAAGAGCTGTACCTGGAGCATGATAAACTTTCACAAAAGCTCAGAAATGAGTCTCTAAAAAATTGATAGATCTGTTAAAATGTTAAAGGCCGGAATTTCTTCCGGCTTTTTTTATGCGCTCATAATTATGTAGGCCAGATACCTTCAAAGACAAAAACCTTATTTATTTTCATCAGGCATAAATTTCAGGAGTGTCGGGTATATATATCAGGAGATAATCGTTCGTTATAGGCATAACACCGAAATTCCGTTGGTAAAAACTCCTTTCAAATGGATTATGGTTTGTAAAAATTTAGGACTAGATCTCTTTAGAATTTTCGGGCGGTGGTAATAATCTAAATCCGAAAAAGAAGAAATCGAAGTTCCTGGCCAGCTCTATCGGTCGGTAATCTTTGGCAATAAAAAAGAGGCCGGTATGCCGGCCTCTTTTAAAAATCGTTTTTAAAGTGATGGTTACCTTGAGCTCACTTTTACAACTTTCTCCGTTACTTTCTTCGTCGAACCTGCCACTACAAGTATGTATTGGCCTGCTGGAATTTGAGAAACATCCATTTTAATTTCGGTATTGGCGCCGTTTGAGCGTGCCTGTACTTTTTTCAAAACGGATCCCGTTAATGAAACGAATTGCAATCCCAGTTGTTCATCTTTTTCAAATCCGTTCACTCTTGCAGTAAAGCTGGTTGATACAGGATTCGGATAAACTAATATTGATGCAGCATCCGCTGTTTGTGTTGTGGGTGAAGCCGTGGTTTTAGCAAGCGGGGTGCTGTCACCAGGTGAAGCATTTGTTACTGAAGATTTTCCTCTTGCTCTTGAAGTGACATATACAATAACCGTGTCTGTGCCGGTTCCACCTGAGTTATCCGTAACTCTTAATAGAAATTTATAGGTTCCTACTTTAAGGCCGGAAACGAGCGGAGTTGCAGTAGTTCCACCTGTCATGCGGAAATAAGTATTGTTTGAGGGGCCCGAAACCTTGGTCCACCTGTAGCCTACGATTGTTCCATCAGGATCAATTCCAAAGCCGTTTAAACGTGTGAATGTGGTGGGGTGAGTGATGGTTTTATCGGAACCTGCATTCGCCCAGGGAGTCTGGTTTCTCGAAGCTTTCTGCACGGTCACCTGCACATCGTCTGAAGCAGTAGTTCCCCGGTCATCCGTAACCGTTAGTGTGAATACATATACGCCTTCCACGAGGTTGCTTATGCTCGTTTGCAATGAAGCTACACTCGTGATATTAACGCCTGGGCCGGATACCTTGGTCCACTGATAACTGGTGATCGAACCATCAGGATCAGACGCTGTTCCCCTGAGTGTGCCTGTGGTGGCAGGGAGGGTGATGAAGATATCGGAACCGGCGTTCACTACGGGTGAAACATTTTGAGCTGTATTCACAATAATGCGCATTGAATCGCGGCCCACAGCTCCCTGGTTATCCCTAACCGTTAGTTCCATCACATATGTGCCCTGTACAAGACCAGTTGCCTGGGTACTTGCAGCAGAAGAGGATACGAGGTTTCCTGTTGTTGGTCCTGAAACTTTTCGCCATCCATAGGAAGCAATACTTCCATCATCAGTGCCGGAACCAGTGATCATTATTGAGTTTGAAGGCAATGTTACGGTTTTATCAGCGCCTGCGTTTGCAACCGGCGGAGGGTTCACAGAGGCCTTTGTTACTACAACCTCAACATCATCCGTGGCTGTGAGGCCACCATCATCGGTGACGGTTAACCTGAAAACGTAGGTGCCTTCCATAAGCCCGATAACATTTGTTCCGGGATTAGTGGCGTCTTGGAAGGTGCTTCCTGCTGGTCCTGATACTACTGACCACTGGTAAGAGGCGATACGGCTGTCATCAGAACCCGAACCATCAAGGGTGGCGACATTTTCCGGAAGAAGAATATCAATATCAGCACCTGCATTTGCCACAGGAGCTTTGTTAGCGGGAGCCTGGGCGCCATTCACAACAACAGTTACATTACTCGTAGATGAAACACCTTTATTGTTTGTGACAGTTAGTTGAAATACATATGTTCCGGTAGAGAGGCCCGAAATTGCTGTGTTTTGAGAATTCGGAGAAGCAATGTTTGCGGCAGGCCCGCTGATCTTTTTCCACGCGTACCCGCTGAGCGTTCCATCTTGCTGCGAAGAACCGCTGCCATAGAGGGTTGAGGTAGTACTGCTGATATATTGGTTAACACCGGCATTAGCAAGTGGAGCAGGAACACCCGTTGGAGAAAATGGAACAATAGACCATGTTTGGGTAAGAGGAGTTACAAGAGTAGGTGCGGGCACATTAAGCGCTTCAGGATAGATGGCATAATCGTTCATCGACAATGTTTGTCCATTACCCAGGCTCATTGCCTTGTTTCTACCCCAGGAGTACCAGTTGTTGCCCATATCCTGAACATACAGGTAGAAAGTGATCGTGTTGCTTGTTTGAAGATTTTTGAACTTGCCGGGAATTTGAACCGGAGCGGTCATCATTTGGCCATTTCCCCAATCCCATTGCCAGCCTGCGGTGCGCCATGGGCTGAATTGCTTACCATTTCCAATGTTTCCCTGGGGGTTCGAACCCGAAGCAAACATGTTGTCGTTTGCATCTATTATATGTAAGGTGTTGTAATTACCTACAAGTTCTTTAATGGGAAAAACACATCCTGCGGCCTGCCAGGCGGCTTTTACTGATTGCACACCGCTTTGCTGCCATGAAGCAACGCCTCCTGCATAGGTGGGGTCGTATCCCCAGGCAAATAGATCACTGGCTGTTTTTACAACGAAAGCCATCGGCCCTACGATTGCAATATCCTGTGCAACATTACCAGGAAAATTAACCTGGATCGGATTGTGATTTGAACGATCCCATTGCCAAACGGTACCGTCTGACGCGAGACCCCACACCCATGTTAATGTACCGAAAGCAGTAGCGGAAGCAGGAACAAGTTTTACCATTGTCTTGCCCGAAGGTGAGGGCAATTTCATTGGCCTGTCAATGGTTTCGCCGCCATTATAATTAAGCGGATCACCAATACCCCAGTACCATACCCCTCCGTTGCGAATGGAAAGATAACTTTGAAACAGACCATAAACCTTTGTGTTGCCGGTAAAGGGCTGCCCCTGGTTGTCAGTGGCAACAAGGTTGGCAAACGGGTTTACACTGCTTGCCGTGCCTACTATATAAACATTGCCTGATGATGTTAGCGCAATGTTCGTGTACTGGGCACCTTGAACGTCTGTTACATTTGAAATTCCGTAATCACGCATCGTGGGTACGGTACTGGTCCATACAGCCGCATGTAAACGGCCGTTGTTGGTTAGGTAGGAAGTAAAGTATTCACCCGCGCCTACTTTTATGATCTGCTGTGCTTTAGCAAATTCGGTGCAAGTGAATAAAAAAATCAGGATAGAAATCCCAAAAGAAAGGAGGTTGTTTTTCATGATAAAAATTGGATTATCGGTTTTCAAATCGGCCTTTAACACAAGGATTGGAAATCTGCCGCAAAGTGAAGAAATTAATGCGGGCTGATAAATAGTAATGAATGTGTTTATGTGTAGCTCGTCCGTTCAGGCCAATGTAGTAGAAAATTGACAAAATTTATTTTGCATCTGATTTTCAAAACCTTTTGCAGTAAAGGATTTTATACTGTTTGAAAATGTTAATAAACCCGGGGAAGTCTGGCTACAATTGAACACCGATCTTATCCACGTTCCTTCTAAAAACTTCCACATGCCAGTATTTGATCGTAAATTTGGCGCTTCATGAAAAAGGTAGTTGCGAGCCTGTTTATTATCACCCTTATTGCCTTCAGTGGCAATGCTCTGGCTCAATGCACCACTACCATTTCCACCTTCCCTTATTCTGAGAATTTCGAAAACAACAACGGAAACTGGACCTCAGGCGGGGCCGCACCTTCATGGCAGTGGGGAACAATTAATAAACCTGTGATCACCACTGCCGGCACAGGTCTGCGGGGGTGGACGACCGGCCGCGTAAACGGGGGTTCTTATAATGATGGAGAGGATTCCTGGCTTAGAAGCCCATGCTTCAATTTTGCTTCGCTGAGCAACCCGATGATATCTTTTAAAATTTTTTGGGAAACAGAGAGACAATATGATGGGGCAAGTATTGAGTATTCCACCAACGGAGGCAGTAGTTGGAGTATACTTGGTTCACAGAATTCCAATACGAATTGCGATGGAGAGAACTGGTTTAATTACTCTCCCGTGAGGTATCTTGGAAATGAACCCGGTTGGTCGGGAAATGTACAATCTTCAACAGGGTCATGCGTGGGAGGAGGGGGAAGCGGCACCTGGCTAACGGCTAAGCATAAACTAAATTTCCTTGCGGGGAGAAACAACGTGAGGTTCAGGTTTCGTTTTGGCGCAGGTACTTCATGTAATCAATATGACGGCTTTGCCATTGATGATGTTAGAATAGAAGAAATACCAGCCAGCCCGGCTTCTTTTGGCTACCAGTGCGCGGGCATCAACACCATTACATTTAATACGCCTGACAGAATTTGTCAAACCGGTGTAACCTGGAATTTCGGCGATCCGGCCTCCGGAAGCCAGAATACATCAACCCAGTTGAACCCCACTCACATTTTTTCAGGGCCGGGGTCATATACCATCCGGTTAACTGCTGATTTCAGGAATGCTCCTACAGCAACAGCTCAGGCTACAATTGTAATTATTGAGCCAACGGTTTCCGTAACTGATCCGATAAGTTGTAATGGAGGAGTTGGTGGTGCAACCGTTAGTGTGAGTCCGGTTGACGCTTACACTTATACCTGGAATACAAGCCCCCCGCAAAATTCTAATATACTTACCGGCGTGGCGGCGGGAACCTACACTGTTAATATTTCAGGCAGTCCGCATGGCTGCGTTAATTCAACATCGGTCACACTTACTGAGCCACCAGTACTTTCGGCCTCTCTTACACCAGTGGCGGCCACATGTGCATCGGGAACCGGCTCTATTGTATCAAATGTAAATGGAGGAATTGCTCCATATACTTATTCCTGGTCCGACGGCTCAACCTCCGCATCAATAAGTAATAAAGTTCCCGGCAATTACACGCTAACGGTTACAGATCAAAATGGGTGCAGTATCAGCAGTACGGCCGCTATCGCAGCAGCAACAAATAACATCCAGGTTACTTCCGTAGTTACAAATTCCTCATGCGGAAACAGCAATGGCGCGATAACCATCACGGCTTCGGGTGGAACGGCACCTTATACATATTTGTGGAACAGTGGAGAAACAACAGCCACGCTAAATAATATCACTGCCGGCAGTTACTCTGTTACGGTGCGCGACGCTTCAGGCTGTACATTCACCAGCCCGCCTATCGCAGTAAATGATAATGGTGCATCGATAACCATTACACCTTCAACTACACCATCGCAATGCGGCAATAACAATGGCTCGGTAAGTATAACGGTTTCAGGCGGATCTGCTCCTTACACTTATTCCTGGAGCAACGGCGCAACCACCCCGGCGATCACAAACCTTACCGCAGGAACTTATCGTGTAACCGTTACCGATAGTAATGGCTGCAATGAAACCTTCGGCGACATAACGGTTAGCAATGCCAATTCAACCATTTCAATAACTCCTCAAACTAACCCTGCCCAATGCAGTAATAGCAACGGCTCGGTGAGAGTAACGGTTACAGGTGGATCTGCTCCCTACACTTATTTATGGAGCAACGGCGCAACCACCCCGGCAATCACAAACCTTGCCGCAGGAACTTATCGTGTAACCGTTACCGATAGTAATGGCTGCAGTGAAACCTCCGGAGACATAACGGTTGGCAATGCCACCTCAACCATTTCGATCACTCCTCAAACTAACCCTGCGCAATGTGGTAATAGCAACGGATCGGTGAGTGTAACAGTTACCGGCGGATCTGCTCCTTACACTTATTCATGGAGCAACGGCGCAACCACCCCGGGAGTCACAAACCTTGCCGCAGGAATTTATCGTGTAACCGTTACTGATAGTAATGGTTGCAGCGGTTCCTCAGGCGATATCACCGTCTCCAACGTGAATCCAACGATCGCACTTTCATTTGTGGCAACCCCGGAAAGATGTGGTAATAATAATGGCGCGATTTCCATAACAGCTTCCGGCGGAACATCTCCCTACAGGTTCTCCTGGAGTTCTGGTGAAACTACTCAGTCAATCTCAAACCTTGGCGCGGGGAATTACCAGGTTGTGGTAACAGATGCGAACGGTTGCGAATCATCTCCACTGGATGTGGCCTTGCCAAATGAAAATTCTGTTATTTTGATTCAGCCTGCAATTACTTCTGCAAAATGCCTTGAAGATAATGGCGCGATAAACCTCTCGGTGTCCGGTGGAACGGGCCCGTATTCCTACACCTGGAGTAACGGAGCAACCAGTGCGGGTATTTCATCTCTGCCGACAGGTATTTATTCTGTAGATGTTGTTGACGCAAACGGCTGTACAGGTTCACTTGCGAATATAGAGGTAGCCCGAAGTAATAATTCGCTAAATATAAGTTTGGGTGCAGACCGGAATTATTGCCCGGGAATGACCGTCACATTATCGCCCGGAGGTCAGTTCGCCAACTATACATGGCAGGATGGATCGGGGTTTTCATCATTTTCCGTGACACGACCCGGAACTTATAGCGTTACCGTGTCTGACGCTTCTGGCTGCAGCGGATCAGATTCGGTGTTGATATATTCCAATTGCAGCGATCTCTATTTCCCGTCTGCGTTTACGCCTAACGGTGATGGCCTCAATGAAACTTTCGGCGCCCTCGGAGACTTTACCGGGTTGCGGGATTATAATCTCGTAGTGTATGGCCGTTGGGGCCAGGAAGTTTTCCGAACTTCCGATCCGTTGAAAAAGTGGGACGGTACTTATAAGGGCAAACTGCAAGGCATGCATTCCTACATCTGGACAGCCCGCTATACCATCGGCAACAGACTTACCGAAGTGGTTAAAGGAACCGTCATCCTCATCAGATGATTTTATTGGCGGGTTCTTAAAGTATAATTGAAATCTTCTCAAACTTTTTACTTTCCTTCTTACCTTGCCCGCATGAAACACTTCCGGTTTTATTCCAAACCTGATATCCTTTCTCTAACGCGTATCAGGAAATTTGAATCACGCGTAGGGGAGCGTATACAATGTATTGATCAGTCGAAAGACTGGATGGCATCCATTGAAAGTTCATCTGCGCGATTTGTTGTTGTTGGGATCCCTGAAGACATAGGCGTGAAAGGCAACTGTGGTATAGGTGGCGCAGACACATGCTGGCACCCTTTTCTCCACGCCTTTCTGAATATCCAAAACAATGCATTCTTCAATGCCGAGGATACAATATTGCTCGGCACATTCGACTTTGGCGATATTAAATACCTTATCGAAAATTCAGCAAAAGATCAGGATGAATTGATCGATGCTTACCGGCATGCTGTAGGGATAATTGACGAGGAGGTGGAGAACCTGGTGAAGGTAATAGCGGCCCTTGGGAAAATTCCTGTGATAATTGGTGGCGGGCATAACAATGCATACCCGATAATTAAAGGAGTTGCAAAGGGATTACACAAACTGGGAAAGATTCCCCTGGCCCAGATAAATTGTATAAACCTTGATGCACATACAGATTATAAATTCACTGAAGGACGCCACAGCGGCAATGCTTTTCGTTATGCTGAGAAGGACGGTTACCTGGGAAAATATTGCGCCATAGCGGTACATGAAAGCTATATTCCTCAGAATGTTTTTATTGATATTGCAGAAAATCCTTTCGTGCAGTTTGTCTCTTACGAAGACATTTTTATTCGTGAAAAATTAAATTTCTTCCAGGCGATATCTCATGCCATTGGCTTCACTGAAGATACTTTTACAGGAATTGAACTGGACGTTGATGCTATTGAGAATGTTGTGTCGAGCGCTGTAACACCTTCCGGCATTAGCGCACTTGATGCAAGGCGGTATTTGCATTTTACCGCTACAGACTCGAAGGTGGCTTATCTACATATTTGCGAGGGCGCCTGCCAGCTTGGGAATGGGGTTAAAGGCGAACAAACAGGAAAACTTATCAGCTACCTTGTCACAGACTTTATGAAAGCGATGGGCGAATGAAAAATGCCACACCTTTGAGATGTGGCATCACAATGCTTTTGCTTGGCGACTAACTTTCGGGTGTCAGGTACTGTGCATATGCATAACCTTCTTCACCATCATTCGTTCTTACCTGCCACCAAAGATCATTGGCGCGGCTTACAACAGTGATCACTTCGTCATGCGCAGCCTTGCCTACAATGGGTTGATCTGTACCAGGTCCTTTGCGTATGTTAAGGTTGCTTGATTCAGTGGTTACTCTTGCCTTAGTAACGTTTGCGTCTACCGCGGTTTTAATATTAAGCACAAGGTCGCCCCCGGCAAAATTAGGATCGATCTGGCCGTAGGTGTCCCACAAACGGTCTTTAACATCACCGGTGGGAGCTGTTCCGTCAACATAAAGAACTCCGTTTTGTTCCCGAACCTGCAGGTCGTTTATGCCGGCCTGTGTTGCCTGATCGGTTAATTGTTTGTATTTATCTTGCAATGCCATTTTAAATTATTTAATGGTTAAGTTATTTTCAATTTTCCCCGGCTTCAATGCATTAAGTTTCATCATCAAGGTTCTGTTCTCGTCTTTTGAAGCGGTACCGGTGAGTGTTACAGTTCCATTGCTTACGGTAGCCGTTACTCCGGGGTGATCTTTTGTTGCATCCCTAACTGCTGAAGTTAAAGCATCATCCGGGCTTACAACTACAGGAGCGGTTATAACCGGTGCAGCAACAGTAACATTATTTACAACTGATTTTACTCCCTTCACATCCTTCACTAATCCTTCTGCCGTTGTGCGTGCACTTTCATTGGCTACCTCGCCGGAAAGTGTTGCTACACCTTTCTCTACGGATACCATTACTCCGGCAGTCTCGGGATTTGTGTTGAGGGAAGTTTCTGATTTCTGCTGCACTTCAGCATCTTTTGGCCCACATCCTACAACAGACAGGGTTGCGCACAGAACTAGCGCAGGTAAGAGTTTTTTAAGATTCATTGATTTTGGTTTTGGTGATTAAACCTCACCTCACACAAAAATTATGCAACTTTCTTACGCGGCTGATCCATCATATTATTATAACAGCAATCGTCAAAGACAACCTAACCGCCCGCCATCTACAGGTAAATTTATCCCGGAAATATAAGCCGCAGCGGGCGAGCAAAGGAAGGCCACCGTCGCGCCAAATTCATCGGGCCGGCCCATTCTACCGAGTGGGATCTCGGCGAGCATTTCATTAATAATCGTTTCTTCCTGGTTTCCGGAAGCCGCTGCTTTGTTTTGAATTATATAATCAGCCCGAACGGTTTTTGTAAGCCCGGGAAGAACATTGTTTACTGTTATCCCAAACCGGCCTACTTCATTGGCCAGTGTTTTTGACCAATTAGCCACTGCGGCGCGTATGGTGTTACTTACACCCAAGCCCTTCAATGGTTGCTTTACGGAGGTAGAAATGATGTTCACAATGCGACCATACCGCGCATCCTTCATCCCGGGAATTAATGCTGTTGCCAGAATATGATTGCAAATAAGATGGCTTTCAAAAGCAGCCTTGAACTGGTCAGTTTGGGCATCCATCACGGCGCCTCCCGCAGGTCCTCCTGTATTGTTCACAAGAATCTGGGCAGTATTACCATCGCTGATAAAATTCCCGATAGCCCGTTTAACATTGTCGCTGTCATTAAAATCTGCTACCAGAAAACTGTGCGTTTGTCCCTTACCGTTATGAAGCTGTTGCAACGCCTCCTTAAGTTTAGCTTCGTTTCGCGCCATCAACACCACGCTGGCGCCAAGCAATGCCAGTTCAGAAGCGCATGCAAAGCCAAGGCCCTGTGTGCTTCCACAAACCACGGCAGTTTTCCCGGTTAAATCAAGATTCATACAATTGAAATTGGTGGCTGCAATATACGCATAGCAGAGATGATGATCCGGCAATTACATTCTTAAGTTAATACACCAATGCACCTTCCGGCATATCTGTGCCGGTGAAAACTTGTTTGAAAGCTTTTTGATGAACTCCGGCTTTATCATTCAATTGCTTTTGCCGGCTCATTTTATCCAATGCGGATAATGCATAAAAATTATTGGGGTTGATTGCCAGGTCTTCTTTTAATACAGTTTCTGCTTCTTTAAATTTTCCTGCAGCAATCAGGCTGTTGGCAAGGTAGTGCCTGGTTGGAATCAGCCAGTCGCGCGGTTCGGTGTAAATTAAAGAGTCCTCCAGTAGACGTGCCTGCTTATAATAATTTAGCGCATCATCCTGCTTGCCGAATTTCTCGCTGATCATTCCTTCAAGTAATTTTTGTGCAACAAGTCCGCCGCTTTTCGGGGCATTGAAGGGGCCCATCACAACTTTGAGATCAGGGTGCAGGATACTTTGGTTGACGGCTTCCAGATACTTTATTGCTTCTTCTTTTTTTCCCGATGATGCGGCTGCCATTCCGCGCGCCCATGAATCTAACAGGTGGGCATACACGTAATTTTCCGGGATAACAGGCTCAGCGGCAAGGTCAGCCCATCTTCCAAACCTGAGCTTAACCAACTGGGGAGTAATATATACGTACTGCGCAAAACATCCAATGGGGGCGGGTAGGGATAGAAATGATGTGTCGAAACTCTTCCTTGCCAGTTCAGCGCTTTTAAGTGCATAACCATAGTTAGGACGAAGCATTGCACAGGCTGCCTGCATATGCAAATTGTGAATAAGGTAGATATCCATTTTGTTCACCACCTCAGGGTACAACTCGAGATATTTATTATAAGCTTTAACTGCGGTTTCATTCACTTCAATGCCTTTTTCATAGTGGCCTGACCGGATGTAAACATGTGAGGGCATATGTACCATGTGAGATACCCCCGGCATCATTGTGCCCAGTCGATCTGCACTCGCCAGTGCACGTTGTGGAGCAGGAGAAGCTTCAGTGGCATGAATGTAATAATGGTTGGCGCCAGGGTGTTCAGGATTGTTTTTTAAAACCTTTTCCAATATTGCGATCAGTTCAGGCGTCCAGCTCTCCGCTTCCCCATTTGCTTTCCAATACCGCCATGGATGTTGAAGCATTATTGCGTCTGCATACAAAGCATGCACATCCGCATCAGAGGTTGAATTGCTCGCATCCTCCATTGCGCGGGTGTAGGCCTCGTCGAGCAGTGCTCGCGACACGGAGGTGTCTTTTGAATAGCGCTTAGACATTGCGTTTATCAACAGCCTTTCTTTCAACGAAAGTTTCCCGGAAAGCGCCACAGCCTTTGCCGCCGCGTCTGCAGCTTCGGGGGCGGCATTGTATTCAAGGTCATTGATATTCGGACCATAGGCGAGGGCCTGGGCCCAATAGATCATGGGTTCCTTATCATCAAAGGTCTCCGCCTTTTTAAAAGATGCCATAGCTTCAATGATGTGAAAAGCATAGTACATGTTTATTCCCTGGTTAAAATAAAACTGTGCGCTGTCATTGGAAGACCCTATTTTCCAAAAGTACTTTCCCCAGCCTGGAAGCGGACCGATAGATGCTGCCAGCAAATCTTCGTCTATTTCACTCCAATCAGGCGAGCACAGTAACATCGACTTCATCTTTTCCTCACGCGATGAAGGAGCTGATATATATTGTTTCTCCTTAACTATGAGGGAACGCAAACTCATCGCCACTACAAATGCAAGAATAATTTCAAGAAACAGGATCTTCGGTTTCATACCCATTATTTTGGGCAAGGTAATAAAAATCAACTCGTATTCGTATTTTCAATAATATTGATGAGGTAGATATACAGCCCTGTGGATAATTAGGCTTCGGGCTTCCTTCCTCTTATACTTTATATTCGCACCGCCGTAAACCAGCGGCAGAAGGAGAAACGAGAGGAGTGAAGTTGCACACCCGGCCGGTAAAAACCATATCCTGATTCTCTCCTGCCTCTTTGCGGAAAACCTGAATAAAAATGGCAGAAAAACAATCATTTGATTATACGGAGGAAAGTATCCGGAGCCTCGACTGGAAGGAACACATCAGGCTGAGGCCCGGGATGTATATTGGTAAGCTGGGAGATGGCAGTAGTCCGGATGATGGCATCTATGTATTGCTCAAGGAAGTGATTGATAATTGCATTGATGAGCACACCATGGGATACGGTAAAGTTGTTGAAGTTACCATCAATGGAAAAACCATCACCGTTCGTGACTATGGTCGCGGAATTCCACTCGGGAAGGTAGTAGACGTTGTAAGTAAAATAAATACCGGGGCAAAATACGACAGTAAGGCTTTCCAGAAAAGTGTAGGTTTGAACGGTGTCGGCACAAAGGCTGTAAATGCTCTAAGCAGCTTTTTTAAAGTAACCGCCTTCAGGGATGGCAAAGAAAAAACCGCGGAATTTGGAAAAGGCATTCTGATTAAAGAGCATAAGGAAAGCTCTACAAAAGAAGAAAACGGAACCCTGGTTACATTCATCCCGGATGATAGTGTTTTTAAGAATTTTCATTTTGTTCAGGAATATCTTGACAACCAGTTCTGGAATTACTGTTATCTGAATGCGGGATTGGTAATGATCCTTAACGGGAAAAGATATGTGAGCAAAAACGGTTTGCTTGATCTGCTTCAACGAAAAACAAACGAGGACGAGTGGAGATATCCTGTCATTCACCTTAAAGGTGATGACATTGAAGTGGCAATAACGCATGAGAATAATTATGGCGAAGAATATTACAGTTTTGTAAACGGGCAGTTCACCACGCAGGGAGGAACACACCTGGCTGCATTTCGTGAAGGGTATGTAAAAACCATTCGTGAGTTCTTCAAGAAAGATTATGATGCCTCAGACATTCGCGGCAGCATTTGTGCCGCAATTTCAGTTCGTGTGCAGGAACCGGTTTTTGAGAGCCAGACGAAAACCAAGCTGGGCTCGCTCTCTGTTTTCGAAGGTGGCCCCAGCATGAAAGCTTTTGTCGGCGATTTTTTAGCAAAAGAGCTTGACAATTTCCTTCATAAAAATCCCTCCACTGCGGAGGCGCTGAAGAAGCGTATCGAACAAAATGAAAGGGAACGCAAAGAACTCGCAGGAATTAAAAAGCTAGCGAACGAAAGAGCAAAAAAGGCAAATCTTCACAATAAAAAATTACGCGATTGCAAATTTCATTATAATGATGAAGCAAGCGGTAAAGACAAAGACAACATCATCGAACGGCAGAAGGAAAGCACCCTGTTCATTACCGAAGGGGATAGTGCCAGCGGGTCGATCACAAAAGCGCGAAACGTAAACACACAGGCTGTGTTCAGCTTGCGCGGAAAGCCACTCAATAGTTTTGGTCTTACAAAGAAGATCGTTTATGAGAATGAGGAATTCAATCTTCTGCAACATGCACTTAATATTGAGGAAGGATATGAAGGACTCAGGTATAATAATATAGTAATTGCAACGGATGCTGATGTGGACGGCCTTCACATTCGATTACTGCTGATGACTTTCTTCCTTCAGTTCTTCCCAGACCTTGTTAAGAACGGCCATGTGTACATACTCGAAACTCCGTTGTTTCGTGTGAGAAATAAACAGGAAACGATTTACTGCTACGATGAATCTGAAAAGTCGGCTGCAGTAAAGAAACTTGGCAACAAGCCTGAAATTACCCGTTTTAAAGGGTTGGGAGAAATCAGTCCTGATGAATTTGCCCGCTTCATAGGAGAAGACATTCGGTTACAGCCCGTGATCATGGAAACCGGAGAACACGTGCAGCAATTACTTGAATACTACATGGGGAAGAACACTCCACAAAGGCAGGATTTTATAATTGATAATCTTCGCGTTGAACTCGACATGGCGGAGGAAGTGGCCGCGGGTGGGTAATTCGAAAAATATTCAACACAAGAAACTGACAGATGATCCATATTGTTTTTAATGAGGCTGATGAAAAAACACTTCAATCCGCAATTGAACTGGACGACACGCTTGAAGGGAAGATAGTACAAGTGAAAGATGATTATGCCGTAGGCCCTATCGCAAACCTCTACCAACGGGAAGGCATAGACGCAAGGAAAGAATGGTGGAGAACTGTATTGGAAGGCGGGGATTATCAAAACCTTTCCGATGATGAAACAGTCGACGATTATACCGCAATCGCCGGAGTTGTGGGAGAACTTAGAAGGAATGATGCGGAACAGGTATGGATATGGGCTGCGCAGAATAAGCATGACGTAAGCGGTTATTACTTCCTTCTTCATTACATGAAGGAATTCCAGGGAAGGGTGCACATACTGTATCTCAATAACCTTCCATTTATTAATGATAAGGGCGGAATTTTCTACCCAACCTGGATCAGTGAAATACCTCCAAAAGAATTTTTGAAAGCAAAGAAACTTGCCCGGCCAATAACGCTCAGTGAATTTGAAGTTGACCCTGATGAATGGCAAAAACTTGCAGGAGAAGAGCGGGGAGTGCGACTGCTGGAAGGAGGGAAGAAACTTGTTCAGGAGGACTATTCTTTTTATGACAGTGAACTCAGGAAATTTGTTTCTGCAGAATGGCAAAAAGCATCAAGGGTGATAAGCCAGTTTCTTTCAAAGGCAAAACAAACTACCGGTGACGCCTACCTGCTTTGGCGATTGAAAACCATGATCGCCATGGACATGTTCGACGTTCAGGGAAAAGTGCAGAATATGAAAGATTTTGAAATAAAAACTAAAACTGCCTGAGTTGAAAAGGATCCTCGCGCTGGAAGAATCTGCTATGTTTGGAGCTGCCCTTGGCCTGTTTTATTATCTCGGGGTGGATTGGTGGTGGTATCTTTTGCTGCTGCTTGGCCCTGATATAAGCATGATAGGCTATGCTGTGGGAAACCGCACGGGGGCTGCATTATACAATATCTTTCATCACAAAGGCATAGCAATCGCCGTTGGGGGAATAGGGCTGATGTTGAATGATGAACATATCATGCTTGCCGGAATTTGTCTGTTCGGCCATTCTTCAATGGACCGAATGTTTGGCTATGGCTTAAAGCATAATGAAGGGTTTGCTTATACGCACCTTGGTAAAATCGGAAAAGAAAAATATACTCAGGGTTAAAGATCCTGGTGAATGAGAACATAAAAATGGCAAAAGGAAAAATTAAAGAGGAATATAAACATGGTGACACGGGCGTAAGCGGCCAATATAAAAGTTGGTTTCTTGATTATGCCAGCTATGTTATTCTTGAGCGTGCTGTACCTGCGATTGAGGATGGACTGAAACCGGTTCAGCGCAGGATTCTTCATGCCATGAAAGAAATGGATGACGGTCGTTTCAACAAAGTTGCGAACATTATCGGTCAGAGCATGCAGTATCATCCTCATGGTGATGCAAGTATCGGAGATGCCTTGGTGAACCTCGGCCAAAAAGATCTTTTAATTGAAACCCAGGGAAACTGGGGCGATGTGAGAACGGGCGATGATGCCGCGGCTCCCCGTTACATTGAGGCAAGGTTGAGCAAGTTCGCGCTGGAGGTGGCTTTCAACCCTAAGACCACTGAGTGGCAACTTAGCTACGACGGTAGAAAAAATGAGCCGGTCACCCTTCCCATGAAATTTCCTTTGTTGCTTGCGCAGGGCGCTGAAGGAATAGCCGTGGGATTGGCCACGAAAATTCTTCCGCACAATTTCTGCGAACTCTGCGAAGCTTCCATCAAATATCTGAGAGGAAAAAAGTTCGAACTCTTTCCCGACTTTCAAACGGGCGGTACGCTTGATGCAACTGCCTACCAGGATGGAAAGCGCGGCGGAAAGATCCGGGTGCGTGCAATAATTGAAGAAGTTGATAAGAAATCAATAGTTATAAAAAGTGTCCCCTACGGCGTTACCACAACACAGTTGATGGAAAGCATCGTTAGGGCAAATGAGCAGGGAAAAATAAAAGTTAAGAAGGTAACAGATCATACTGCGGCAGACGTAGAGATCATAATTGAACTTGCCCCCGGAATTTCTCCCGACATCACCATTGACGCCCTTTATGCATTCACTGATTGCGAGATCAGCATCTCACCGAATGCCTGCGTGATCTCGGAGAAAAAACCCCGGTTTCTCGGCGTGCCAGACTTGTTGAAGTCGGCCACAGACAATACCCGCGAGCTGCTGAAAAAAGAGCTGGAGATAAAACTTCGCGAGCTCGAAGAAAAATTACATTATACCTCCCTTGAAAAAATATTCTTCGAAGAAAAGATCTACAAGGAGCTGGAGAAAAAACATGAAACCTGGGAAAAGGTTTTGATGGCAATTGAAAAAGCCTTCCTGCCATTTAAGAAACAACTTAAGCGGGATGTAACGCGGGAAGATGTGCTGAAACTAACGGAAAAGCCTGTACGACGGATCTATAAACTGGATATCGAAGATCTTGTAAAGCAAATAAAAGACCTTGAAGCGGAAATAAAAGGAGTGAAGCACGATCTTGCCAACCTGGTGGACTACGCCGTAGCATATTATGAAAGTCTCTTAAAAAAATATGGCAAGGGAAGGGAAAGAAAAACCGAATTGAAACAGTTCGACGTGATCCAGGCCAAAAATGTGGCCATCGCAAACACTAAACTGTACGCAAACTATGCTGATGGATTTATCGGCACCTCCCTGAAAAAAGATGAGTTTGTTACCGAATGCAGTGATCTTGATGATATCCTTTGCATAACCAGGGGAGGGATTTTAAAGGTGGTTCGCGTATCAGATAAAACCTTTATCGGTAAGGACATCCTGCATATTGCCGTGTTTCAGAAGAATGATGAGCGCACCACCTACAACATGATCTATACTGATGGTAAATCTGGTGTAAGCTATGCGAAGCGGTTTAACGTAACGGGCATAACCCGTGAGAAGGAATATATTCTCACAAAAACGGCTGAGAAGTCGAAGGTTCATTACTTATCAGTAAATGCGAATGGTGAAGCGGAAGTTGTCAAGATCGTACTGAGCCCTAATTGTAATGCAAAGAAAAAAGAGCTTGAATTCTATTTTGAAGAATTAGAGATAAAAGGTCGCGGAAGTATCGGCAACCAGGTTACGAAGTACCCGATCCGCTCGGTGAAATTTAAGGAGGCGGGTAAAAGTACATTGGATGCAAAGAAAATGTGGTTTGATAATAAGTTCGGAAGGTTGAACATAGAAGAGAAAGGAGAATACCTCGGTATGTTCGAAGCGGAAGATCGCATCCTTGTAATTTATGACGACGGCCAATATGAGATCACCGACCAGGAACTCACACAGCGCTTCGATCCGGAAAAAATAATGCTTATCGAAAAATTCGATCCGGAAAACGTGGTCACTGCCGTATATCTCGACCAGGAAAAGCTGCAGTACAACATTAAAAGATTCCGTATCGAAACATCCACCCTGCACAACAAATTCCTGTTCATTAAGGAAGGAAAGGGCAACAGGCTTGAGGCTGTAACCACCGAATTAGAACCTGTGCTTCATGTACAATCGGGAAGGGGAGCACAGGCTAAAGGAACGAAACATAAGGTGGCAAAAACGGTGGAGGTCACAGGCTGGAAGGCAGTAGGTACAAAGCTCATCGACTTTACCAAATCGGTTGAGATGGAATGGGAAACTTCGGCAAGGTCTGCGCAACAGCAACCAGGTTTATTCGACTGATGATAAAACAAATAAAAGTGCCCGCTTTGTAGAACGCGGGCACTTTTTTTTCAAATTTGTTTGAAATTAGCGTGACTTCACAAGCCTTATCGTTTTTCTTTCTTCACCGTTCACCACTTCTGCAAAGTATATTCCCGCCTTCCATGTGTCGCCTACTCTGATGGTAGAAGAAGAAAGCCCTTGCAACTTTTGAACTAACTTTCCATTAGCGTCATAGATGTTAATAAAGGAATTTCTTGCGACCGCCCTGCTCAACCTGATATCAAAATAACTCGCAGAAGGGTTAGGCGAAGCAGCTACCTCTTCATTGATTCCGCTAACGCCAACATATGAAGTTCTGTTAACCACGTTGCTCGGATCCGGTACCGTGCAATTCGGTTTAACTTCCAAGGAACCTTCACTGCCGCTTACTACGGTGCCTGTACCAAATGCTCCATTCGCAGTTATTCTTGTTTCAAATGAATACAAGCATTCCGGAGCCTGCCCTGTATAAGAAGAACCTTCAATTCCTTTTCCATCATACTTAACTGAAATCAGGTAATTCGCTCCGGGCACCGCGTTCGAGATCTTCACCCTGCCCTGTCCAACGCTAACTTCTGATCCGTTGCTCACCTTTGAACACTGAAGATTGTAAGCCCTGATCTGGTTCCCTTGTATGCTGAACATTTTGAAGGATGCGCAGGAATTGGTTTGAACCACATCAGCATAAAAACTGTTTCCTGCGCCGAGTACTGCAGGCGCTTTAACTATTGCATAATAGAAAAAGTTTTTTGGCGATGCTTTTTTCACCTTGTTTGATGCAGTGGTATAGCAAGCGTAGGGCAGAGGAATACCGCCGCTCAGGAAGGATTCGCACGATACGTCTGCATGGAAAATATGCGGCAAAGAAACGTTGCAATCGGCCGGCCAGGTGATAGTGCGTGATTGAGACACTGAATTGCCCGCTGCATCGGTTGCGGTGAAATGCCGGGTTTGCGAATTGTTTGAACCAATAATAACCACCGGGTCAGTTGTTACCACAGGGGCGATCGCGCCGCAGTTGTCGGTAGCGGTAGCCGAACCTAATGCTGCTTCAATATCCGCGGCGGAAGGGTTGCATCCTAATTCTGTAGTTGAACCCATTACCTGCAACTGAGGATCCGTGTCATCTGAAACGGTCACGATCGCTGAACAGGTTAAGGGAGATCCGTTACGGGTAACGGTTACCAATACACTATTTTCTCCCAGGTTGGCACATGTGAAATTCGATTGCGAAAGACTGATTGCAGTAATGCCGCAGTTTCCAACAAGAGCATCACTGATCATTGACGCGTTGATGCTAGCCTGCCCATTGGCATCAAGGAAGACCGTGGCAGGGTTGCAATTGATCAGGAAGCTGTTTCCTGCATCTACAAATACATACAATTCTCTTATATCATAAAGCATTGCGTTATCCGCCAGCGTCCAGTCAGTATTAGCACCGGGATAGTTTCCTATGCCGAGATCCTCTGCGCTTGCACCCGCAAAAGCCCATCCGTTATAGGCGATGATAGTTTCCAGCGAATTGAAATCGTGGATCTGAAAAGATCCGTAACAATTTTCACCAGCAATGATCTCATCTCCAAAATCGTAACTGAAATCAGAAGCACCAGGTACGCCGCCGGTGTTAGCCGGATTATAACAATTTGACCAGAACTCCAGGTTGCCGTTGATACCAGTGCGTGGAGCCTGCGCATAATGAAGAACATTCATGTTAGTAACCTGTTGTTGAAAAACAGTAGATCCTGTGGGAATCGAAATTTCAGATAGGTTAGATGAAAATGCATCCATTGAAACCCACACCCACTGAGGCCCGAGAAAAACGGATTCAAGTTTCATATAGTAAGCAACCCGCGTGTATGGCGCAGATGAGAGAGCCGCGCTGTTATTTACGGCGTATGGAATATCTGCCTCCGACAGCCATGCCTGATTGGCCGCAGGGATGGGCAGGTGATAAACCAGGTTATAACCGGCTGCTTCCGGAACGTTGGCAAGCACTTCTGCAGGTGCAGGAAATTGTGGATCTCCACAGTTCGTTTGTGCGTAACCGGGAGAAATAAGAAGTATCGAAAAAGCAGATAAAACAATCGTCTTCAAACACCTGGGTAAAGTGAAATTCATAATGTGAGTTTTAATTAATGAAAGTTGATGAAAGGAAATGGATTGCAGCAGCAGAATAAATGCCGGCCTGCCTCAGGAATTTGAGAGGATAATGAGTTATGCGATCAATTATTTTTTCGCAAAAGTTTACAGAGGAGGGCGTAAAGAAAAAACATTTCGAAATAAATTACAAGAATTAAGGCCCTTTTTTTTGGAAACATTCCTTATTACTTTGCTAAAGCCTGCGCCCATTCTATATTTGCTGCAAAAAAGACTTGACCACACCTGTTATATACATACTTATCGGTTTTGCAGCAGGGTTTTTACTGGCTTGGCTGATCAGAAGCTATTCTATTATAAAGATCACCCGCGCTACGCGAAGTATTGAGGGCTACCTTGAAAGTGAACGCCTGATGAAGGAAAAACTCCAGAAAGAGAATATGACGATACTGCAATTGAAAACGGCACTTGAATCGGAAAAGCAGGGAAGGATCAAAGAGTTGGAAGAAGTGATCAGGCAGATGGATACTGATATCCTGCTTTTGCAGAAACATAATGAAGAAACCGAAAATCTGCTGAAAACAACGGCGCCGGCACTTCACGAACTGAAGTTAAAACTCATCGAAGCAAATAATACAATCGCCCGGTACAAGGGACAGCTTGGTATAAAATAGAAGTTTATAGCATCTTCAAACAATTTTGAACTGTTGATGCAGCCCTGATATACAAGTTATGGTCGCCGCGTGTGATCTCTTTCAACATCGCCCTGTATTCATGAAGCATTTTCACAGCAAAACCAGGATCTGAGGATGTAGTATCCGGGGCGTTATCAATTATATCCGCATACTTTATTGTTTGTGCATCCGCGCTGGTATGTTTTATCCGGTCAAGTTCCTTTGCCTTTCGTGCCCTGCGGTTAAGATGCGGATAGTTTTCTTTTGTATATATATCGGTCAATTCCACCACAAGTTGCAAGACCTTTAAAGCCACCGGCTCCGGAAAAATTGATTCCAGGAAATCCTTCATTCTACCTTCGTCTACCTCTGTATCTTCAAGTACATCATGCAGGAGGGCAGCGGCCAATATTTCCTGTGAGGCATTAGCGCTACGGCAGGTTTCCATCACTCTTACCGGATGTTTAATATAAGGTTCATCGCGATATTTTCTGCGCTGGTTGCCATGAGCTGCAGTAGCGAATTGCAGCACTTTTTGCAACGCATCTGCTGAGCCACCTTCCGCATAAGGAATGTCCAGTTGTTTTTCCATGTACTTTTATCTAACAACAATCATACAATGCCCACAAAACAAATAATCGTTTCAGGAAAAGTGCAGGGAGTCTTTTATAGAGTGAGCACGAAAAAACGTGCGGGCGAACTCGGGCTAAGCGGCCTGGTCAGAAACCTGGAGAATGGTAATGTGGAAATAATAGCAACCGGCGGAGATAATGCGCTTAATGAACTTGTAAATTGGTGCAAGCGCGGGCCTGACGAAGCCGAGGTAGACAATGTAGCTGTGAAAAATCTTCCACCAAGGAGCTTTGATGGATTTAGTATAGAAAGATAATTATCCCGACCGACGAAGCGGCCTCTTCGGTTATTCACCATATTATCTTTATTAAGGCAGGTGTTATTTTCGAAAAAGCTCCTTTTGCTATTAAGATTAATGCAAAAAAGACTTCCCAACATGGCCCGTTATACCAGGAAATCGATCAACTATTATTACCGAATCTGTTTGGTTGAAGAAAAGGCTAAAAATATGTCAACCTGCTGTTGTTGACGGAAACTGCATTCACAAAAAAAGCCTTTCACGAAGGCTCTTTTCATGGTTTTTCATTGGGGGTTTAATATGATGTGCCGCCCGAAAAGGGAGGTTGTTTTCAGAAGCCGTTTGACAATAAGTATGCCGCTGTGGAAAATTGGGGATAAAACTGTTGATTTTTTTCCCACGGATAAGATGGGTTTTTTTATTAACAGGGAGAATTCAAGGGTCAATTTTTTTTGAGATACCGGATAATTGCCAGTCGAATGTCGCTCCGAGGATCAGATATTTCGGTTTGAAAGGGATAGATTCTGGTGATCTGTGGGTTTTTATCATTTAGGTATTCAAGATTGGCTTCACCCCCTGTGAGGAGAAAGTCTGTTAATACCACCCTTACCGAAGCGCTATCGGCCAGCTCTTTTCCGTTGATAGAGTATACGTTACCGGCTTCACTTCTTATTTTATCTGAATAATGAAGGAAGCCCCCGATTCCCCGGTTGTTGGTTCCGTCGGTAAGGATACGTTTTAGTAAAGCGCCCTTCATTTCCACTTCCACGAGAGCCCCGCCAAAGGGGAGTGATCTTAAAAAATCGTATTGGGTTACCGGCATGGTAAGGATGTCGTCGACCCTTATGGATCCCGAATTCACAATTGCCACCTCGGCTTCGGGAGCCGCCCATTCCATCGCCTTCACCACCAGGCGTGTGAGATTGGTCGGCCGGCTTCTTACTTCAGATTCTCTTCCATCTAAAGGTTCACCTTCTTTTAAAACCACGGAATGCGCATCAAAACCGATTGAAGAAAAATTCTCATTTGAAATCCGGTTCCATTTTTCTACCACGAATTGTGTGACGCTGTCCTCGCCTGTACTTTCGTCTATTGCTACAAGTTTGGGCATCACTTCAGCGGTCTTTTTAGTTTTATCAAGAACAACCTTTGTAATAAAAACGGTGCGGGCATTTGCATGGGCTTTGAGGATCCAAACATTTCCCACGAGTTGTTTTCTCATATCATGCTCATGGCCGCCCATTATTAATGCGAGGCCCGGGATGCGCTCAGCAAGCCTTATATCATCTTCCATGCTTTGATGGGTGATGGCAATAACAAGGTCGCATGAATCTTTTATTTTGTAATACAATCGCGCTGCAGTTTCGAGTGGGTCAGAATAGGAAACGTAGTTTGCTTTATTAAAGGGAAGTACGATGCCGATGAAGCCGATACGTGCATGCACGCCGTCTGCATTTTTAATGTCATGAAAAATGTATTCGGGTAATGGTTCATCGCCAGATGGCGTACTCCTGGTAAATGGCTGCTGTTTATTTTGGGTTTTGTGAAAAGCATTTGAAGATATCCATTTGAAAGAAGATTCATTGATCCGTTGTTGAAGTTCCTTTTCCGCGATATCGAACTCATGATTACCAAAAATTGCTATATCTGTTCCTGCAGCGTTCATTGCTTCCACCATCTGCCTGCCTCTAACGCGCTCTCCACCTACTTTCAGGCTGTTATAAACGGAGGGGCTGAGAAAGTCTCCGGCCATTACCAGGAAGGTGTTTGCGTCAACCTCTTTTAGCTTTTTGCTCAGTCGGGCTACGCGCGCCATGCCGCCTGTTTTTCCTCCCTCCAGCGGTGCGATCTCATATACATCGTTTATCTGTACAAAGGTGAACTCTATTTTTCCCAGGGGTTCGGTTGCCTTACGGCTAACGCTACACGAAGAAAAACTTCCTGCAAGAAACAGGGCCGCTATCAATAAACGATTCATATGTTTTTTGGGATATGTTATGGTCAAATATACATTAAGAGCATATTTTCGAATTAATTCCCTTATTTTGAATTGCGGCATATATATTGAGCAATTCGGTGTTATCTGCACTCCCTGCGAAAACATTTTACTAAACCGAATATGAGGATGGATTATTTAAGTATGCACAGGCTTCTGTTCAACGCCGGGGAAGAAAAGAAGGCCACCGGTATTCATGGAATAACGGGTTACAATTTTTTTAAAAGTGAAGACGGCTATCATCAAATGATCGACCAAATTGAAGATTATGCCATCATCTTCATAAACGTTGATGGAACCATTGAAAATTGGAACAGGGGCGCCGAAAGGATAAAGGGATACACTGCAGACGAAGCTATCGGCAAAAATTTTTCGATGTTCTATCCTCAGGAAGATAGGGCGAACGGGCTTCCAAAACAGTTGCTTTCAAAAGCAGAGATAGAAGGCAAGTCGGCACATGAAGGTTGGCGGGTTCGAAAAGACGGGAGCATGTTTTGGGGAAGTGTACTCATCACTGCCATACACGACAGCTCAAATGAGGTGATAGGTTTTACCAAGGTCACCCGGGATCTTACCGAAAGAAAAAAGGCTGAAGACGCGTTTCAAAAATATACGGCAGAAGTTGAGCGTAAAAATGCCGAGCTGGAATCGATAAATAAGGAACTGAAAGCCTTTGCCTATGTATCCAGTCACGATCTGCAGGAACCGCTGAGAAAGATCCAAACCTTTTCTGATAAAATACTGGAGAAAGAATTTAACCACCTTTCTGAACAGGGGCAGGATTACTTTATGCGCATGAAAAATGCCGCACGCAGGATGCAGGCATTAATTGAAGATCTACTAAGTTATGCTCAAACAAATACTTCTGAAAAGAAACTAGAAAAGGTAAACCTTGATGCATTGATCCATGAAGTGAAGGTTGATCTGAAAGAAATGATCGCGGGCAGGGAGGTTACCATAGAGGTGGAAAATCTTGGTGAGCTGAATGTGATCCCTTTTCAATTCAAGCAACTGATGCAAAACCTTATCTCTAATGCACTAAAATTTTCCAGGCCCGGAATTCCTCCTGTGGTTAAAATAAGCTGTGAAGATAAAATGGGATCTGAATATGGTCTCCCTGAACTGGAGGAGGATTCAAAGTATGTTCATATTTCTGTAAAGGATAATGGAATTGGTTTCGACCCTGAATACTCCAGGAAAATATTTGAGCTTTTTCAGCGGCTTCATGGTAAGCATGAGTATCCGGGCACAGGAATAGGACTCTCCATTTGCAAGAAGATCGTGGAAAACCATAATGGCGTTATTCTTGCCGAAAGTGTACCGGGGCATGGAGCTACGTTTAATATTTATCTCCCTCATTCCAACTGAGCCCTAAAAAATTGATGCAGGTTTTTGCCAGCAATAAGCATGAGAAACGGAAGTCTCTTCATACTGTCGAATCGTTTACCCGTTACCGTTACCAAGCGTGAAGGAAAGCTGAAAATATTACCATCTTCCGGTGGTTTGGTAAGCGCCATGCAGGGATTTTTGCAAAACGCGGGAAATGACCCGGCCGGAAATTTCAGCAAAGTACATTGGGTGGGCGTGCCGGGTTGTTCGAAAGAAACATGGGATACCATAAAGGATCAGTATGAAGAAAACTACAACCTGATCCCGGTTTACGTTCCTGCAAGAGTTTACGACGGATATTACAACAGTATGTCCAACTCCGTAATATGGCCTTTGTTTCATTATTTTCCTTCCTATGCCGAATACAGTGAAACAGGTTTCAGGCACTATGTACATGCGAATGAACTTTTCCTTGAAAGCGTACTTCCGCACCTGGATAATAATGATACGGTTTGGATACACGATTACCAATTGATGCCTCTTGCAAGAATGATAAGGCAACGGTTCCCGAACATAACGATTGGCTTTTTTCTTCACATCCCCTTTCCCTCATTTGAAATATTCCGGCTACTGCCGCACCCCTGGCAGGAAGAGTTGCTCCATGGTATGCTGGGCGCCGACCTTATCGGGTTTCACACAATAGATTATGCGATCCATTTTTTGAAGTGCCTGCAGATGAAGCTCGGGCTTGAACACGAAAATAGCATACTCAGGTATGACGACAGGTTGGTAAGGGTGGATGTTTTTCCGATAAGTATAGATTACGAAAAGTTCAAAGAAGCTTATAGCCTGCCTGAAGTTCTGGAGCGAAGGAAATTCTATTCAGAACAATTTGAAGGAAAGAAAATAATCTTTTCAGTTGATCGTCTTGACTACAGTAAGAACGTGCTTGGCAGGCTGAAAGGTTATGAAAGATTCTTCCTTCAATACCCTGAATACAAAGAACAGGTAGTATTCATCCTGGCCGTCGTTCCTTCCCGCGATAACATCGCCAATTATATGGAACGTAAAAAGGAGATAGATGAATTTATAGGCGGGTTTAATGCGCGAATCGGAACCATTGTTTGGAAGCCCGTTATTTACCAGTACGCCCATCTTCCATTTGAAGAAATGATCGCACTTTATTCATGTTGCAACATTGCATTGATAACACCGCTTCGGGATGGCATGAACCTGGTATCAAAAGAATTTGTAGCCACAAGGCAGGATAAGCAGGGCGTTCTTGTGCTAAGTGAAATGGCCGGTGCTGCGCGCGAATTAACCGATGCCGTATTGATCAATCCCAATGATATTAATGGTCTCGCAGAGAAAATGCATTTCGCACTGGAAATGCCAAAGGATGAACAGGAGAAGAGGATGAGCCGTATGCAGCAGCGAATTTCCGAATATTCAGTATCAATTTGGGCAGAAGATTTTTTAGAACAATTGGAAAAGATAAAAAAACAACAGGGCGATTTTGAATTCATTTTTCTTGATCAGCCAGCAAGGGAAGAACTTAAGAAAAAATTCCTTCAGTCAGAAAGACGATTAATTCTGCTGGACTATGACGGCACATTGGTGAACTTTGCACCCCTGCCGCACCTTTCAGCGCCCACAGGCAACCTGCTGGACGTTCTGCGGAAACTTTCGCAGGATCCTGCAAACTCCGTTTATATTATCAGTGGGCGGAACCGTGAGGCCCTTGAAGAATGGCGGGGGGAACTGCCGGTGAATCTTGGCGCTGAACATGGTGCCCTTACACGCGAAGTAAATGGCGAGTGGGCGAGTCATCCT